>CAYMIU010000008.1:0-109249 GCA_964390515.1 uncultured Stakelama sp. | reverse complement strand
TTTCGACGCCGATCACCCCGCTACCGGGGTCCTTTTTCCACGCCGATCCACATTCAAGGAGCGTGCCTGGCTCCTCAGGAGAGCGGCGGCTCGCGATCACCTCACCGCAAGACCCTTCGTCGCACTGGGCGCGCACCGAAGGAGCAGTGCTCAGGCAGGGAAGGAAGCCCCGCAAGAGCGGGCGGAGCTTCAGGTCAGCTGGGGGGCCGGAGAAGCTGAAAACTCAAGATCCACGCACGAGGGACGAGGCATCAGCCTAAGTTGACGACTCGTCCCACTGCCTGTTTTAGGCCGCCAGCAGCTCGTCGGCCGGACCAAAGAACTCGTAATGGATCCGGTTGGCGGGAAGGCCTGCCATCGACAGGGCGGTAACCAGCGTCCGCAACATCGGGCGCGGGCCACACAGGAAATAATCCGCATCGTCGATCGGCGTCTCGGTCCGAAGCCAGACCTCGTCGATCAACCCATTTCGATCGAAGTCGCGGCCCGCTGTATCCTCGCCGCGCGGGTGCTGATAAAAAACCGTAGTTCGAACATTGGGTCGTCCATCAGCAAGCTGGCGCACGTGATCGCCCATCGCGTGGGTGGAGCCATCGAGCGTGCCGTGCGCATAATGGACAGGAAGTTCCGGATGCTTCTCGATGATCGCTTCCAGCATCGCCACCATCGGAGTCAGACCAACACCACCGGACAGGAGCACCACCGGCCGCTCAGGGTTATCGGCGAGGAAGAACTCGCCGGCAGGGGGCGCGACCTTCAGCACAGTGCCGGGCTTCGCCTCGTTGTGCAGCCAGCTCGAGGCGACGCCCTCCGGCTCGCGCTTGACGGAGATGCGGTAGGTCTCGCCGTTCGGCGCAGCGGAGATGCTGTAGTTGCGCTTGAGCGGCGCGTGACCGGGGATCTCCAGCCAGAAGGTAAGATACTGGCCCGGCTTGTGGCGCACTACGGGTCGGCCATCGGTCGGTCGAAGCACGAAGGAGGTGATGATCGCGCTCTCTGGCCGGGCCTCCTCGACGACGAATGTCCGCCAACCACTCCATCCACCCTCGGCCGCAGCCAGATCATGATAGATATGATCCTCGCGCGCGATCAGGATGTTGGCTAGGAACCAGTAAGCCTCACCCCAAGCTGCCAGTACCTCTTCTGTAGCAGCGTCGCCGAGCACCTCCTTGATCGCAGCCAGCAACGCTTCGGCGACATAGGGGTAGTGCTCGGGAAGGATTTGCAGCCCCACATGCTTCTGCGCGATCCGCTCGACAGCGGGCGCGAGTGCGCCGAGATTCTCGATGTTATTGGCGTAGGCGAGAATGGCTGCGGTCAATGCCCGGGGCTGCGAACCGGAGTCGCCATGGTGCGACTGGTTGAACAGATCGCGGATCATCGGGTTCTGGAACATGCGATCATACATGACACGCACGATCTCCAGTCCATGGGCTTCAAGGGCGGGCACAGTGGCTTTGACGAGCGCAACTGTGCGGTCGCTGAGGGGCTGCGACATAAAGGACTCCTGTGGATGAATGTGGCCGGTGGCCGTTTGGGAAAGGATCAGCCGCCAGGCGGCTCGTCGTAGAAATCGACCTGCATCTTCACAGCGCCGAGCGGCTCCACGAAGTGCGGCTGTTCGGGTAGGATCAGACCCGACAAATCGGGCGTGACAACCGTATCAGAGGGTGGATCGAGATAGGTGAGCTTCAATCGCCCTTCGATCACGCGGACCACGCCCCATACACCGGCCTTAGTGCGGTGCTCGTTCCGAAGGGCGGCCGGAAGCGTCGCCTCGTCGAACACCGGGGTCGACCGATAGGGAACCGCGCTCATCTCAAGCGGCCTTTCGGCCCGAAGGCGGCAGCTTGAAGAACATGGCCAGCTGCAGGCTCTCGGCAATACGGGCAGCTTTTGCCTGAAGGGCAGTCGCAGTCTCCGGCGGCATTACCTCAGCCGTAGTGCACGCCCACAGAGCCAGCCAACGCTCGAAGAGCGCAGGGTCGATGCGCTCACGATGCTTGATATGTGCGGCAACCGGATTGCCTTTGTACCGGCCGCTGGTCAGCATCACTGATGACCAGAAAGCGGTGAGCTTCTCCAGATGTTCGGGCCAGTCGCCAACGGCATCGTTGAAGATCGGTCCGAGATCGGCATCCGCGCGGACCCGCGCGTAGAACAGGGCGACGAGCCGCCTCAGCCCTTGCTCATCGATCTGCGCCAACTCGTCCACGAGCCATGCTCCAATCATGTACTGCCAGTGCATCTATTCTCCCAATTTGAAAGATGCAACAGAAATACATATAAGCAGAGCAGCCGATGACGGCTTGGATCGGGAGGCCCTATGCGGCTGACGCGCTACACCGACTACGCCATGCGGGTGCTGCTCTACGTCGGCGCACGCCCCGATCGCCTATGCTCGATCGCGGAGATCTCCCGTGCTTATGGTATCTCGAAGGACCACCTGATGAAGGTGGTCCACGATCTCGGAAAGGCTGGCTATATTGCCACGGCGCGAGGACGGTTCGGCGGAATCAGGCTCGGCCGACCCGCTGAGGAAATCAGCGTCGGCGCCGTTGTCCGACATACGGAGGATGGCTTCGATCTGGCTGACTGCGGACGCTGCATTATCGCGCCTGCGTGCGGTTTGACCGGCGTGCTTCGGGAGGCGCTGGCCGCCTTCATGGCCGTGCTCGATCGCTACACGCTCGATGATCTTCTCGCAAAACGTGCCGATATCCTGGAGCTCTTCTCGATCGCCAAGCAGGACCCGCCTCCGGTCGAAAGCGTCACATCACTGCATCCCTGACCGTCTGCGGGAGCAATTTACGTCCGGACACGTTCGATCTCCGACAGAGCGAGGATCAGAATGGCAGACGACAAAGCGAAGCAGGGGCAGCAGGATCGGAGCCGTGTGGCTGGCGACGAAGCTTATGAGGTGGAGTATTTCGCTTCCAAGCATGGCCTTAGCCAGGAGCAGGCCCGCGACCTCATCAAGCGCGTCGGCAACGATCGGGCAGAACTCGACGAAGCCGCAGAGAAGTTAAAGGGCTCGCGAAACAGCGGGTAAGTCTGTGACTGGAGTATGGGCCGCAGGCTTTTGGGGGTTCGTTGGCGGATCGGCGCTGATCCTCGGTGCCCTGGTCGCCTATTTCGTAACGCTGCCGCAGCGGCTTATCGCATTGATCATGGCCCTTGGGTCAGGAGTGCTGATTTCCGCGGTCGCGTTCGATCTGATGGACGAGGCGTTCCGACAGGGGGGCTTTGACTCCACCGCGCTCGGCTTTCTCGGTGGGGCGGTGGTCTATACCGCAGCCAACATCATCGTATCACGGCAAGGGGCGCGTCACCGGAAGCGCTCAGGGTCCAATCCGGACGAGAGTCAGCCTAGCGCGCAATCGAATTCCGGCGCCGCGATAGCTATCGGTGCGTTGCTCGATGGTATCCCGGAATCGGTGGTGATCGGCGCTAGCCTGCTGGGTGGAGGTGGAGTGAGCGCCGTTACGGTGGCTGCGGTCTTCCTTTCCAATGTTCCCGAGGGACTCTCCAGCGCAGCCGGGATGAAGGCGGCGGGCAGAGGACGCAGCTACATTTTCGGGGTTTGGGGCGGTATCGCGATAGCTTCCGCTATCTCGGCAATGATCGGGAATGTTGCCTTAGCCGGCAGCAGTCCGGAGCTCATCGCCGCGGTGACGGCGGTAGCGGCAGGGGCCATCCTGGCTATGTTGGTCGACACCATGATTCCCGAAGCAACCGAGGCGACCCATGACTATTCGGGTCTGATCGCCGTCGTAGGCTTTCTTGCTGCATTCATCCTGTCGAAGCTTGGCGGATGAAAGCCCCGGCGTCGGCTCGCCCCAGGTCTAATGAGGAGCGCATACATGACACCTGATGAAGCTTTCGCGCTTCTACGTGACGGAAACGCCGCATTCCTGCGCGGTGATGTGGCTGCTCCCGATATCGGCCCCAGCCGGCGGCTGAGCCTCGCTCAGGGTCAATCTCCGTTCTGCGCCTATGTCACGTGCTCCGATAGCCGGGTGCCTCCAGAGCTGTTGTTCGGGCGCGGCCTGGGTGAACTGTTCATCGTTCGCAATGCGGGCAATACCATCGACACGGTCGCGAGAGGCTCGATTGAATTTGCTGTTGCGGTCCTCAATGTGTCTCTGATCGTCGTAATGGGTCACCAGGCATGCGGCGCTGTAAAGGCGGCCATGTCGGTCGTTGAGAACAATGCCCGTTTTCCGGGAGCCATCGGCACCATGCTGGAACCCATCATCCCGGCTGTCTTGGAGGCGAGGAGCCTAAGCGGTGATCCAACCGAAAACGCCGTGAGGTCAAACGTCAGACGTGTTGTGCGCGGATTGCGTGAAGCGAGCGCACCGATCCTCCTATCCCCTTTGGCAGAAGGTAAGCTCAGAATCGTGGGTGCCTATTATAGCCTTGCAACCGGCGAGGTGGACTTCTTCGACAATCTTACGTCGTAACCCTGAATGCCGTTACCTGCTTCGACCCTTAGGTACGGTAGCGTGATCATGCCGCGCTGACATCGCAGCCAATCTGCTTAACAGCACCAGGTTGTTACCCGCATTGGTCGGATCGCACTCGGGCGAACGATGTGGAAGGCGCTTCTCGACCGGCGAAGTCGCCTTAAGTAAAGCGAGATGCCGCCTTTCACACTTTGAGAATCACCGGCGCGCCTCGGGCTTAGCAAGCAGCTGATCGCGTGTGAGCGGGCCACGAAGGTTGCGATCGTGCCCCTGCTCAACCACGACCAGGCCGTCGAGCGGAATGGTGACGTTGCGGTCCGGATCGGTGTCATCGATCTCGACCAAAAGCCCCGTCACCTTGCCGGATGAATCCATCACCACCTGTTCGACCTCCGCTATCTCGCGGCCGGTCGCGTCGAGAATATCCGCGTCTTCGAGCTGCTCCCTCGTAAGCCCTAAAGCGATCGTGGGTTGCTGCGCAGCTGCAGGTGCGCTGGAGTTGGCGGCTGCGGCAGAGTCCGCCCTGGCTGCATCGTTGTTGCCGCAGCCTACAAGCAGCACCGTTGTCGCCATCAGAACAACAGGCTTCATGACCTCACCTCCTAGTTCACTCTAGAGCGTCTCGGGTTCAAAATCGTTCCTATTTGCCATCTTGAGCGCCAATCCATCCGTAGCGCAGAGGACCGACGCCCGAACGAAGCGCGAGAATTGCAGAGCCCGACTCCGTCCTGAGTACCGGCGCTTTGGCCGGATGTATTGAGCCGAGTTTGTCGGACAGAACACATTGATCAGCCAGCCCCAAATCGCCGGCTTAGGGTTGACGAAATCTATCGTAGGCATCACCTTCCTTAGATGTACGTTCTCGCGACATACAGGCGCTTCCGCCACCACGCGGGGCAACTCGCCGGGCGCCGGTAGCCCGGGCTTTGGACGGCATTGCCGCCTGAGTTCGGGCTTATTCGATCTGATCCCCAGGAAGGCGCCCGTGTGGAGCCTTTGATCTCGAATAGCGAGAGCTGCTACAATGAAACAACACACCGTCTCGGCGAGCGACCGTCCGGCTATCCATCTTACTGCCCCCGAATGCGAAGCACTATCGGAACTGGCACTGAGTGCTGAGCACAGGCACCCGCACTCCTCGGCGATGCTCCTGGCCGAGCTCGATCGCGCCGAACTGTGCGAACCGGGCGAATTGCCGGAGCAGACGGTGGCGATGAACTCGCGCGTTGACTTCATCGATGAAGGAACCGGCTCACGCCGCACCGTCCAACTCGTTTATCCCCCCGACGCTGACATAGCTGGAGGGCGGATTTCGATCCTGACGCCGATTGGCGTGGGCCTGATCGGCATGATGGCCGGGGCTTCGATCCGCTGGCCGGATCGGGACGGACACGATCGAATGCTGCGCATCGTGAGCGTGACGCCGACTGGAGAGGGTTAAGGCTATGATCGAGGAACAGGCTCGTCACCGCTGCACCGGAGATTACGGCACGGCTTTGTTCGTGGTCGAGCACCGTCATGCCTTCACTTCGCCAGGAGGAGCAGGGCCACGCCAGCATCGCGGCGCGACGTGGGCGACGCTGCTGAACGGCGAACTGGTCCGCTACATTGATGTCCGGGCCTCGGGGATCATTGCGATGGGCGAGCTGCTCGTCCACGATCGGCGACGTTGCAACTGCGCGCCTGGGGCCGTGATCGCTACCCGCGATCGTGGCCGTGAGAGCATGGCGAGGCAGGCATAGCCATGTCCGTCTGGATTACCCGATCGGCTCCCGACAACTTGCGCACGGCGCGCGAACTGCACGTGTTAGGACAGCGCCCGCTGATGGTGCCAGTGATGAAGACGGTGGCGCGCTACCAGCCACCGATTACATCGCTACCCGATGCGATCGTTTTCACAAGTGTCCACGCGGTGCGCCATTTCGCGCGCCGCGATCAACTCGCGTCCGTGCCGGTGTTCGCCGCCTCCGGCTCGGTCGCGAATGCAGCCTCGCTGGCTGGCTATGGGACCGTCACCTCCACGGGCGATGATGACGAGATGCTGTCGGATCTCATCGGCCATGTGCTTCCACCCGCCGCGCGCATCCTGCTCCTGTGCGGCGACAGCACCTCCCCGATCGTCGCCAACCGACTAGCGGCCCGGGACTGCCGCGTCGCGCGTCAGCCAGTCTACAAATCCGTGCCGATCCAGGATCATGCGCTCGTACCTGTGACAGGCGCCCTGGATCAGATCAGTGCGATCGTCTTGCATTCCCGCAGCGGTGCCGAGCGCATCGTCCCGATGCTGCGCGGTGCCCGCTGGCGCGGCGCGTTATGGTGCATATCTGAGCAGGCGGCGCGCGCTTGCAGCGAGCTGCTACACGTCAGCGTGCATACCGCCACCCATCCGACCGAAGGATCGCTCCTCGACATGATCGCCCGGATCTCGCCAGCGGGGCAGAAGCGAGCGTCACAAGCCCGCAGACGCAATGCGGCGATCCTGACGTCCGCACTTCAGTCGCGGCGGTCATCGCAAGACCTCGCGGCGCGAAACGATAATTTCCCCGATGTTTCGCCGGATGATGATCCGGACCCTACCGCCGCCTGAACCGTCTTATCCACTTGCGAGGCGGTCCGACACCTGTCGCCGTGTGCTCGAACTCCTTGCAAGAAAGTCTAAGCTATGCTCCGTCCCTCGATGACCGCCGCCATCACGGCAGGCTTGATGCTTTCCGCCTGCGCCACCACCGGCTCCGGGTCGTCGTCTGCTGGCACGATCTCCGTCACTGCGCTTCAGGCGGGCGAGTGGCGGGTCGAGGATATCGCAGGCGCGGGCGTCATCGACAATTCGCCGGCGACGCTGCTGTTCGGCCCGGAGGGCAGGCTGTCGGGCAATGCAAGCTGCAACCGCCTGATCGCCAGCTACACAGTCGAGGGGAGCAGGCTGACGATCAGCCCGGCCGGCACGACGATGATGGCGTGCCCGCCCGCGCTGATGGACCAGGAACGCAAACTGGTCGATCTCATCGGCACGGTGACGCGCTACAGTATCGACCGGACCGGCAAGCTCATCCTCATATCGGCATCGGGTAAAAGCATCGTCGCTCGCCGCTGATCCTGATCACTTTTCGCTTCAACCCAGAACCCCAGGAATGACCATGAACCGCTTTGCCCTTGCGACCGCACTCGCTCTCAGCGCGATGGCGACAGCCGCTCCCGCGGCCGAAATATCGACCCATGTCCTCGATCTCGCCCGGGGCATCGGCGGGCGAGATGTTCCGGTCGTATTGTTCAAGAAGGCAGACGATGGTCGCTGGGTCCAAGCCGGTCGCGCGCGGACCGACGAGAATGGACGTGTCCGGTCGTTCGGGACCACAAACTTCGATCGCGGCACATACAAGCTCCAGTTCGATATGACGCGTTACCCCTCACCAGGAGCTACGCCGTTCTTCCCAGAAATCGACCTCGTGTTCACCGTCGCTGACAAGGCCGGACACTACCACGTTCCCGTCGTCGTTAGTCCGTTCGGCTATTCGACCTACCGGGGCAACTGAGCATGGCCGGCACCTCCGAGAGGCGTCTGGAGAGGTTTATAAATGGACCCTTTGGAGGTCCGGGATGCCTGGTTTTCGCCAGCGCCATCATCACGATCGCGTTCAGCACGGCCTCTGAAGCACAGGTCCTTCAGCAACGGACCGTATCACTCGTGCTTGCCGACCGGATGGCGACGGCGACGATCGAAGCCTGCCGTGTCGCCGGTCGGTCTGCAGTGGTCGCCGTAGTCGATCGTGGCGGCAATCTCGTCACACTTCAGCGTGGCGACGACGTCGGTCCTCACAACACCATCGCCGCCCAGAAGAAGGCATTCACGGCGCTCTCAACCAAGACGAGCACCAGCGTATTGTCCGAGCGAGCTCACGCGGATCCGACTTCCCGCAACCTGAGCACTGTTGATGGGCTGCTGCTTGGCGGAGGCTTGCCGATCATGTTTGATCAGGAAGTCGTCGGAGCCGTTGGGGTCGCCGGCTCGGGCGGCTCGGCTCAAGATGAAGCTTGCGCAATGAAGGGCATCGTCGCCGGCATGGCGGCCCCGCCTTCAAACCGGTAGCCGAGCGCCAACGATGATCAAAACGCTTTCGTCACTGTTTCTGGCGCTGGTGATATCCATAGCGACCGCTTGGATTAACCCGATTACGGACGAGAGAACAATGTATGGACATGAAGGCCCACTAGAATACAACTGGTTACCTCGCGAAGTTGCGGGGTGGCCCGCTCCCTTCCTGGCCGACAACCCAAGCACCTCGGTCATCCACGATGTCGGGGCTGACGACACTTTCCGCCCCGGTCCGTTTGTTGCCACGCTGAGTTTTTGGTTTCTGACTGTCTTGGCAGGTGGACGCGCCCTAGGTTGGATTCTGCGCAAAATGAGCCGGCCAGATCGCTAGCTGACAGCATATTAGCTGATTGATCCGCCAGGCTCACGCTCGCTCCATGATTGTGCATCATTGCGCCATTAGTGCGCATGCGCGGGGAGGGAGGAAGTTCGACATGCCCGCTAGGTGGTGCCGGCAGCTCACGCCGGCCGACGCGAGCGTAGAGCGTCGGCGGTAGGAACAAGGTGAGCAGTGTTGCGGCGATCAGGCCCCCGATGACGACGGTCGCCAGCGGCCTTTGCACCTCCGCTCCTGCGCCATGTTTCAACGCCATCGGCGCGAAACCGAGTGAGGCCACGAGCGGCGTCCGCCCGCGATCGGCTCGCCATCGTGCCCAGCCGTTCGGGTGGCCGGGGCTGACATCAGAGCCGATTCAGAATGGGGCGGTCGATCAGCATCATCGCGATAAGGACGCGCCTGGTTGTTATGATCGCTCCACGCCAGGACTCGCGGCGTTCACGCGATGCTGGCGGCTCAGTGAGCGCGTTACCCCCACCGTTACCCGGCACCGCAGCGACTGTGCCAAAAAACCTGCTAAGTCATTGAAAAGGTGGTGGACGCACTTGGGCTCGAACCAAGGACCCGCTGATTAAGAGTCAGCTGCTCTACCAACTGAGCTATGCGTCCGTGATCGTGGTGGGCGGCTGCCCCGATCGGGAGGCGGTCAATTAGCATCGATCGCGGGGCGCGCAAGTGCTTTTTGTCGTCACCACCCCTGTTCGACGCGATTATTTCGATCGATCGACATCAGGATGCCCAGGCACAGGAAAACCGTCATCTGTGCGGATCCCCCGAAGCTGACGAGCGGGAGGGGGATGCCGACGACGGGAGCGAGGCCCATCACCATCATGAGATTGATCGCGACGTAGAAGAAGATCGTAGTGGCGAGGCCGGCGGCCGTCAGTTTCGCAAAACGGCTGCGCGCGCGCATGCCGACGTCCACGCCCCAGCGGATCACCAGCAAATAGGCGCCGATGATGAAGAGGCCCCCCAGCAGACCCCATTCCTCCGCCATGGTGGCGAATACGAAGTCGGTATGGCCTTCTGGCAGGTAATCGAGGTGGCTTTGCGTTCCGTTGAGGAAGCCCTTGCCGGTGATGCCGCCCGAACCGATGGCGATCTTCGACTGACTGATATGATAACCGGTTCCGAGCGGGTCGCTTTCCGGATCCATGAAGATCAGCACGCGGTTGCGCTGATAATCATGAAGCAGGAAGTTCACCGCCAGCGGCGCAGCGATGGCGAGAGCCAGCGCGCCGCCAACAAACAGTCGCAGCGGAACGCCGGCGAGGAACATCACGGTCAGTCCGCCAGCCGTGATCATGAGTGCGGTCCCGAGATCCGGCTGGAGCATCACGAGGGCTGCCGGTAGGCCGATCAGCAGCGCAGCGGGCCAGATCGCGCCGAAACGCCGCGTCTCATTGGGAGGCAGCATCTCATAGAAGCGCGCGCAGGCGAGGACGATCGCGGGCTTCATCAATTCTGACGGCTGCAGGCGTATGAAGCCAAGATCGAGCCAGCGCTGGCTTCCGCCGCGCACCGCGCCAAGTAGCTCGACCAAGAACAAGAGAACGACGATCACGACATAGCCGGGGAGGGCCGCCTGTCTCCAGACATCCTCTCGAACTCGAGATATGATGATGGCGCCGAACAGAAAAATCGCGAAACGGATGCCCTGAGACATTGCCCATGGCCGCATGCTTCCCCCGGCTGCGGAGTATAGCACGACCAGTCCAAACGTGGCGATCGCAATCACCAGCAGGAGCATCCGCCATGGCAGGCGCGCCAGGGGGGCAGGAACGATCGAGGGGCCGTTCATTGCTGGTCAGACGGTTCCGTGGTGCCGATGCTCGCCGGCCCGACGCCGTTGGCGATGTCGCCAACGGTTGCCTCCTGGCTTGCCGACGACGCGTCGGTCGCTCGCCGTACGGCGGGCGCGGCTGTCGGCGCGGGAGCATTGGTCTCGGTCGCAACTGCCTGCGCGGGAGTAGGGGCGTTGGTAGCGGCGCGATAGGCCGCCTCCTGGGCTGCCATGCGCGTTCGGATATCGCCACCCCAGGTGGGTTCGACCTCTTCGAGAGCCTTCATCGCGCGCGGCTTGTCGAAAAGGTAGGTCATGATGTCCCGACCGATCATCGGCGTATCGAGATTTCGGATCGTGTGACCGTTATGCTCAAGGACCACCGCGGCGGCGTAGCGGGGATTGTCGGCCGGGGCGAAGCAGATGAACAATGCGTGGTCGCGCAGCTTGAACGGCAGTTGCGCGTTGCTCAACACACCGCGCCGTCGTTCTGCCATAGTGATTCGACGGACCTGCGCGGTACCGGTCTTCGCGGCAAGTTCGACGCCCGGCACGTGCATTCGTGACGCACCGCCCGTGCCGCCGCCGTTCACCACCTTCCACATCGATTCGCGCACGATCTGGAGGTTTTCCGGCCGGAACGGCAGGGGCGCAGCATCGGCATGGATGCGGTCAGCAAGGAGGCTCGGCTGCAGCATTCGACCGGCGCCGATCCGCATGGACATCACGGCGAGCTGGAGCGGATTGGCGAGAACGTAGCCCTGGCCGATCGACGCGTTGAGCGAATCGGCGACGGTCCATTTCGTGTTGTATTTCCGTACCTTCCACTCGCTATCTGGCACCGTGCCGTAGCGTTGCGTGGCGAACGGCAGATCAAATTTTTGCCCGAGACCCAAAGCGCGAGCGACAGGGGCAATGCGGTCGTAGCCGAGACGGCGGATCATCTCGTAAAAGTAGATGTCGCAGCTTTGCGCCACGGCGGTGCGCAGATCCATTGGCCCGTGGCCGCGGCGCTTGTGGCAGTGGAAAACTCCGGTGCCAACGCGCATCGCGCCGCTGCAGAAGACACGATCATTCGGATCAATGCCGGCTTCCAGCAGGGCGAGGCCGTTCATCGGCTTCACGGTGGAGCCGGGAGGGTAGAGGCCCTGCGTGACCTTGTTCATCAAGGGCACGTGATCATCCGCGGACAGCATCTTCCATTCGAGATGACTGATTCCGTCGGAAAAGCTGTTCGGATCGTAGGCCGGCATGGACGCCATGCACAGCATCTCGCCCGTGAGGCAGTCGAACACGACTGCGGACCCTGAGTTGGTTCCGAGCCGCCGGGCGGCATATTCCTGAAGCCCGGAATCGATCGTCAGCCGCTGCGTCTTGCCGGGTACGTCAGGCCGGGTCGCGAGTTCGGCGACCAGCTTGCCGCGTGCGGTGACCTCGATACGCTTGGCGCCCGGCTTGCCGCGCAGGATCGGTTCCAGCGTCTTCTCCAGACCATCCTTGCCGATCTTGAAGCCAGGCGTGAGGAGTAGCGGGTCGCGCGTCTTCTTGAACTGCTCGGCATTCGCGCTGCCCACATAGCCGGTGAGGTGCGCAACCGCCGCGCCGGCCGGATAGTTTCGGGCAAACCCACGGGTGGGAGCGACGCCGGGAAGCTCGGGCTGGCGCACCTGTACGGCGGCGAACTGCTCCCAGCTGACGTTCTCGGCGACCTTCACCGGTTGGAAGCCGGCCGCCGTTTTGAGGTCGGCACGAATTCGCAAAAGATCCTCGTCGTTTAGCGACAGGAGCTGCTTGAGCGCGGTAAGTGTTCTCTCCACGTCGCGGACGCGATCGGGGATGAGATCGACCCGGAAATCGGTACGGTTGTCGGCGATCGGATGGCCATTGCGATCGACCAGCCAGCCGCGGCGCGGCGGGATCAGCGTCATGTTGACGCGATTGCTCTCGCTTAGCATCTGATAGCGTTCGTTCTCCGCCACCGAGAGCCATGCCATGCGGCCGGCCAGCATGCCGCCGACGCCAAGCTGCGCCGCGCCCAGGAGCCAGGCGCGTCGTGAAAAAGTATAGCCTTGCTGTGCCTCGGTGGCGATGCGGGGACGCCGGCTCATTGCGCGATACGCCGGCGGTCTACCCAGGCAATGACACGGGCGGCGAAGGGAAAAAGGAGGATCGTCACGGCGATCTGGGGCAGTAGCACAAGATCGACGTGCGCTCCGAGAGGGGAAGCCAGCAAGCGGCCGCCGACGAGGCAGAAGGTGATCGCCACCGCCGCGATCAGCCAGTCCTGCGCGAAGGCGCGAAAGATCGTTCGCTGGTCAAACAGATCGATCATGAAAAAGACGAGCGTCCACAGCAGCATGGCGCTGCCGAGCGGCTGCCCGCTGAGGCTGTCGTCGAACAGGCCGAGCAGTGCCGGGCTCCAGCGGCGCAAGGCCAGCGGCGCGAGCAGGCGCCATGCGAGCAGCATCAGCAGGCCGAACGGCGGGAGTACCGGGAAGGTGGCGGCGATCGGGAAGATGGTGACGAGCGAACCCGCCATCACGGTCAGCCACGGCAAAGCACGCGCGCGCGCCGGTGGAAGTGGCGTCTGGAACGGCTTGGGCGGCGGGATCATGGTTGCCCGACGGTTGCCGACGGTTCGCCAACCGGCTTTGGTGCAGTCGGAATTGGGCCGGGTGGAACGATAAAAGGCGCACTCACGATGGCGTAATCGAATGTATCGGGGTGGCCGAACGGGCGCGCCGGTGCGCTGTCGCTGCCTCGACCGGCGACCTGCGCGACAAGCACGCCAGGGGTGAAGATGCCCCCGGTGCCGGACGTGACGAAGCGATCGCCCGGCCGCAGATTGGCATTGGCGGTACCAACCGATCGAATCTCAACGAGGCCATCGCCGCGTCCAGCAGCAAGCGCGGGGAGGCCATCGCCAATGCGGCGGACCGGGATGACGCTTTCCGGATCGGTGGCGAGCAGTACCCGGGCGCTGTTGGGGCCAGTCTCTACGACGCGGCCAATCAGGCCGTCCGGGCCTCGAACGGGCATGCCCGGGCGAACGCCATGCCAACGGCCGGCGTTGAGAAGGCCGAAACGCCGCGTGCTCGAAGCGCTGGAACTGACGATCCGCGCCGTGGTGACCACATCCGGCGTCGACTCACGCAGTTGGAGAAGGCCGCGCAGCCGACGGTTGTCACGCACGATGATGCGCGCCTGAACCAAAGCGTCATGCGTGCGCGCGACCTCTGCTCGAAGCGCCTCGTTTTCGCTGTGGACGCGAAAATAGGTGGAGATCGTCTCCGGCACGGCGGCGGCACCGCGAAGCACGGCCGACACCGAGGACGACACCGGGACCGTTACCGTGCTGGCAGTAGAGCGGAGCGCCGCAAAGGCAGGCGGATTGAATTGCGACAGAACGAGCAACACCGCGCCCACCAACGCTCCCGCGATGGCGAGGATATAGCTCAAGAAGAGCGAATATTGCGCCCGTCGCGAAAAACCCGGGCGCCGGTCCCGCGTCGGCGCCATTCGCTAATCCTCTCTCAGATCAGCTGCTTTGCAGCACGCCCCGGTACATCGGATCCTCGAGCGCCCGGCCGGTGCCAAGCGCCACGCAGGTGAGCGGATCTTCCGCCACGGTTACCGGCAGCCCGGTCTCGTCCCGAAGCACCTCGTCCAGCCCCTGCAGCAGAGCGCCGCCGCCGGTGAGAACGATGCCCTGGTCGACGATGTCGGCGGCGAGTTCCGGCGCTGTGTTCTCAAGCGCGACCCGTACGCCTTCGACGATGGTAGCGACAGGCTCGCTGAGCGCTTCCGCGATCTGGCCCTGGTTGATCTGGATCTCCTTGGGCACGCCGTTGACGAGATCGCGGCCCTTGATGTGAATCGTGGCCCCGACCCCGTCGAGCGGCGGTTTGGCGATCCCGACTTCCTGCTTGATCCGTTCGGCAGTCGATTCGCCGATCAGCAGATTGTGGTTGCGGCGCACGTAACTGACGATCGCCTCGTCCATCTTGTCGCCGCCGACGCGGACCGACGTGGTATAGGCGAGGCCACGCAGCGAGAGGACGGCAACTTCCGTGGTGCCGCCGCCAATATCGACGACCATGCTGCCAATCGGCTCGGTTACCGGCATGTCGGCGCCGATCGCAGCCGCCATCGGCTCCTCGATCAGCCACACCTGGCTCGCGCCGGCGTTTGACGCCGCATCGCGGATCGCGCGGCGTTCAACCTTGGTGGAGCCCGAAGGAACGCAAATCACGATCTCGGGCCAACGCATGAACTTCCGCTGCCCGTGGACCTTATAGATGAAGCTCTTGATCATCTGCTCGGCGACGTCGATGTCGGCGATCACGCCGTCGCGCAGCGGGCGGATTGCTTCAATGTTGCCGGGCGTCTTGCCCATCATCAGCTTCGCGTCTTCGCCAACGGCCTTAACCTTACGGATACCGTTGATCGTCTCTACGGCCACGACGGAGGGCTCGTTGAGCACGATTCCGCGACCGCGCAAATAGACGACGGTATTCGCGGTGCCGAGGTCGATCGCCATGTCGTGGGACATGAACTTGAAGAAACGCGAGAAGGCCATGTTCAGCTAGATTCCGTCCCCGAGTCGCGCAGTGCGACTTGCGCCAAATCATCCCACGGCCATGGCCGCAAGTCGCTTCTTGGGCGCTGATTGCTGCTATCACGGGGTCGCGGGATGGCGTCGATTGGGCTAGGGGCTGCCTTGTGTCAATACGCCGCCTGCCAGAACATCTCGTCAATCGCATCGCTGCCGGTGAAGTGGTGGAAAGACCAGCCAGCGCGTTGAAGGAATTGGTAGAGAATTCCATCGACGCTGGCGCGACGCGGATCGCGGTGCGGCTGGGCAATGGCGGGACGACCCGGATCGAAGTGACCGACGACGGCTGCGGCATGGCACCGGCTGACATGGCATTGGCGCTGGAACGGCACGCGACATCGAAGCTGCCGAGCGATGATATCGACCAGGTTGCGACGATGGGCTTTCGAGGCGAGGCGCTGCCGTCGATCGCGAGCGTCGCGCGGCTGACGCTGGAGAGTCGTGTCCGGGGCGCCGACGGGTGGGCACGAGCAATCGATAATGGTGTGCTGGTGAGCGAGGGGCCGGCCGCACTGCCGCCCGGCACGCGCGTGCTGGTGGAAGGTCTGTTCGAGCGGGTGCCGGCGCGACGCAAGTTCCTCCGCTCCAGCCGGAGCGAGTACGCCGCCTGCCTTGATGTGGTTCGGCGGCTGGCTATGGCGCGGCCCGATATCGTCTTCACCGTCGAGCATGACGGGCGGCGGGTGCTGGCGGCGCTGCAGGCGGAAGACCGGCCCGGGCGAGTCGCGGCGCTCACCGACCGCGCGCTGAAGGACAATTCGGTCGCGATCGACATGGAGCGGGACGGACTGGTGCTGGGCGGGGTCGCTGGCCTGCCAACCTTCCATCGCGGTGTCGCCGACCACCAATATCTGTTCGTCAACTCAAGGCCGGTGAAGGATCGTCTGCTGATCGGCGCGATCCGCGGTGCCTATGCTGAGATGATGCCGCGGGATCGTCATGCCGTGGTGGCGCTGTTCCTCGATGTGCCGCCGGATCAGGTCGACGTGAACGTCCACCCTGCGAAGACCGAGGTGCGGTTTCGCGATCCAGCGATGGTGAGAGGCCTGATCGTTTCGGGCCTGCGGCGTGCCCTGGACGCGGCAGGCCATCGCGTCGCACACCGCGCGCCTGAGGATGCCCTGGCGATGTTTCGTGCTGAACCGGTGTATCAGCCGGGTGTATCGGACGAACGGTTACCCTGGGGTGTCGGCGCGGGCGACCATTCGCCGGGGCCCGCCGCAACCGACCTGGGGTTGCCGCCTCCTTATCTGGGGCGGGCGACCGAATCGCGGGTCTTTCTCTCGCCACCGCCGCAAGCACGCGCCGAGATGGCATGGGCGCCGCCGCCCGAGGGGGGCGATCATCCGCTGGGCGTGGCGCGGGGGCAGGTAGCGAAAACCTATATCGTCGCGGAAGCCGAAGATGGACTGGTCATCGTCGACCAGCATGCGGCGCATGAGCGGCTGGTGCTGGAGCGGATGCGCGCGGCGCTTGCGGGCGGACGAGTCGCGTCGCAGGCGCTGCTGATCCCCGACGTGGTCGAGCTGGACGAGCCGGCCTGCGATCGGCTGGAGGCGAGAATAGACGAGCTGAGCGAGCTCGGCCTCGAGATCGAGCGGTTCGGGCCGCGCGCAATTCTGGTACGGGCGATGCCTGCCCTGCTTGGCCGGGGCGACCCGACCGGACTTGTCACCGATCTTGCCGATGAACTTGCCGCTTTCGACGAGGCGTTGTCGCTTCGCGAGCGGCTGGACGCGGTGGCAGGGACGATGGCGTGCCATGGATCGGTCCGGGCCGGCCGCGTGTTATCGGTTCAAGAAATGAATGCGCTGCTGCGCGAAATGGAGGCGACGCCGCACTCCGGACAGTGCAATCACGGCCGACCGACCTGGGTGAAGCTGGCGCTTGCCGATGTCGAGAAGCTGTTCGGCCGTAGGTGACTCCTCCTCCTGGCAGGTGGACGGTCCGTCGATCTTTCGGCGCAGGGCGTTGCCGCGGCAGAGCGTGAGCGGCTAAAGACGAAGCGTTGGAAGTCGCAACGGTTCGTTCACAAACCGGAAACTTTTACCGGCTGCGCGCATTCCTGTATCGACAGCTTTCCAAGGCGCATTTCCCATGAAGCAGATTGTACCGATCGTTCTGGCCCTGATCCCGCTGGCCGCCGTCGTGGGCGCCTATGTCACGGTGCCCTGAGCGCCGGAAGATCACAGCTATTAGGGAAGATTAGCGGCCCGAAAGACTATCCTGCGGGCCGCTTTTTTTCGCCCGGTAAATGGCGCGCCATCTCGCAGGCAAAGAAAAAGCCCGCCCGGGTGATCCGGGCGGGCTTTGTCCTTACCGATACGGTCGCGGGGGGATCAGCCCTGCGCCGGCTCGTCCTGAACCTCGGCAGTCGCGCCGGGCTCTGCATTCGGATCGTACGCCTCGGTGAAGCCGCCCTGATCGCGGCCTTCTTCGAAGACCTGCGCCATGACGTCGACGCCCGACGCCTGCATCTCGGCCTCTTCCGGCGAGCGTGCGACGTTGACCTTGACCGTCACCGACACTTCCGGGTGAAGCGAGACCTTCACCTCGTACACGCCGATCGCCTTGATCGGACGATCGAGCACGATCGCCGACTTCGCGACCTTGTGGCCGGCCTCGTTCAGCGCATCGACCAGATCGCGAACCGCGACCGAGCCGTAGAGCTGGCCAGTGTTCGACGCCTGGCGGATGATCGTGACCGACGCGTCCTTGAAGGTCTTTGCCTCGACTTCAGCGTCCGCGCGACGGGTCGCGTTGTCGGACTCGATGCGGGCGCGGTTGGCCTCGAACACCTTGCGGTTGGCTTCGTTGGCACGAAGCGCCTTCTTGTTCGGCAGGAGGTAGTTGCGGGCGAAGCCGTCCTTCACCTTCACTACGTCGCCGATGCCGCCGAGCTTCTCGACGCGCTCAAGCAGAATGATGTCCATCTGCTCTTCTCCTTACTTAACGACGTAGGGCAGCAGGCCCAGGTGACGGGCGCGCTTGATCGCCTGGGCGAGTTCGCGCTGCTTCTTCGCGCTCACCGAGGTGATACGCGACGGGACGATCTTGCCACGCTCGGACACGAAGCCCTGCAGCAGACGCACGTCCTTATAGTCGATCCGGGGAGCGTCCTTCGCCGAGAAGGGGCAGCTCTTGCGGCGACGGAAGAAGGGGCGAGCCATTATGCGTTCTCCTCTTCACGACGGCGGCCGCGCTCGCGGTCGCGTTCCTGCTTGCGCATCATCACCGACGGGCCCTGCTCATGCGCGTCAACCTTCACGGTCATGTAGCGGATCACGTCTTCGCTGATCGAATGCTGGCGCTCGATTTCGGCAACCGTATCGCCCGGTGCGTCGATCTCGAGCATCACGTAATGCGCCTTGCGGTTCTTCGCGATGCGATAGGCCATGGAGCGCAGGCCCCAGGTCTCGGTCTTCACGACCTTGCCGTTATGATCGGTAACAATCTTTGCGACGGCTTCTGCCATCGCGTCCACTTGCGCCTGTGCCAAATCCTGGCGCGCAAGGAACACGTGCTCGTAGAGAGCCATGTGCTTTCCTTCGTTGGCCGATCGCTGACATGGCCCCATGCCATGCCCCTCCGGCTGTCGTCCCAAACAGCTAAAGGCGGGAAGCGTCGCTCCCCGCCCGTGCTGCCGGCTCCTGTAACGAGAGCCGCGTGAAAATCAAGTCTCGCTGCCGTTGCTTAACGGAACGCGTTCGGCACGACCGTCAGCACCCGACCGTTCGATCCCAGCAGGACGGCATCCCATCCCGAACGGACCCACTGCTGGCCGCGCGCGGGGGCGTAGAGCCGCTTGCCGCGATACTGGCGATAGTCAACGACGCGGTAGTTGCGGGCATGGCGCCGCTCGAAACGATCACCCTTGCGCCACGAGCGATAATTCGGCTGATTGCGGACAACCGTGGTCTTCTGGACCACCGTGCCGTTCGGACGATGCTTCACCGTCGTGACCTGCCGCTCCTGATGCCGCGCCTGCGCCTGCGCGTTCGCGGCGATCATCGGAGTGGCAACCAGCGAGGCTGCGACAGTCGCCTTGATCAGCTTCTTGAACATCTGACGTCTCCTTTTTACTCTGTACTAGCGGCGCCTTAACCGCGGCGTCGGAAACCTATCTGGGCGCTGGATGTATCCGCGGCGTACCGCAGACGCCGTCATTTCGTCGCGAATTGTCGCAGGAAGGCCGGAAGGCTGAATGCCGGTTCAGCGAAGGCAATAGTTTCTACACGCGTGGTCTATATTTGCGGAGGTGATGACGACGATCGATCAGGCCAGCCTGCTACCGATGACGACGGGCAGCGTGCGCCCCGCGGGGGCGAGGCTTTCCCATGCTGGGTGGTTGGCGATCGTCGGGGCCGTGATGGTCGCCGCGCTGTACCTCGGGTGGGTCGGCTTCATGGCATCGGACGATTCGCTTTATCATGCGGGCGCGATGCGATGGTTGATCGATCCGCCGTTTGCGGGAAGCGACCATTGGTCGACTCGCTTTCCGCTGACGCTGACCTTCGCCGGTGTGCTGGCGGTGGTGGGGCAGAATTACATCGCCTTCGGGGTGACCGCAGTGCTGTTCTATGTGGTGCTCGTTGGCGTGATTGGCTGGTTTGCGGCGAGCGTCGCGGGCGCGCGATCGGGGTGGATCGCTGCTCTGATGACGGCAACGCTGCCGGTGGTGGTGAGCCACGCCACGACCGTGAGCGTCGATCTGATCGAGGCGGCGGCGCTGGTGGCGGGGGCGCTCATCGTCGGCCGCGCGACCGATGATCGCAACGGATGGCTCCGGGCCGCAGCAGGCGGAGCGCTGTTCGGCGTTGCGATCCTCTGCCGGGAGACGAGCGTACTGGCGCTGGCCGCGCTCGGGCCGCTGTTCCTGAACGGTCAGCCGGTGCCCAGACGCGTGCTGATCGCGGGCGGAATCGGTGCGGCAGCGGTGCTGCTTGGCGAGGCCTTGTTCCAATATGTACTGACCGGGGACCCACTTCGCCGTTACACGATCGCGTTCCACCACGACGAGCATATCGATCGGGCTGCCAATCGCGAAGGCAACTTCCTGCTGTGGGCGCCGATCGACCCGCTGTTGGTGCTGCTGGTCAACGATGACTTCGGGTTGCTGTTCTGGCTGGCGGGGTTTGCGGTGGCTGCAGGAGCGTGGCGGATAGTTCCGGTCGAACGTCGCGCGCCGCTGGTGCTGCTGGCGAGCATGGCTGCGGCGAGCTTCCTGCTCGTTTCACTGCTGTACACGAAACTGGTGCTGAACCCGCGTTATTTCATGCTGGCGGCGCTTTGCGCGGCGGTCGTTCTGGCGGTGTGGCTGGATCGGCTGGACTGGCGTGTACGCACGGGGCTGTTGGCGATCACGGTCGGCTCCAATTTGTTGTTGATGAGCGTGGGCAATGCCCATCCGCACTGGTCGATGGAGGCGCTTGTACTGGCCGCGGAAGCGCATCCCGGGGAGATCATCCGGGGGGAAGCAAGCGACGTGAGGCGCGCCGAACTGCCGATGGCACTTGCCGGACGGAGCAACATCGCGCCGCTGCCTGCACATGGAAGTGCGCTGATCCTTGCGCCGTCTGACGCAGCGCCAGCCGGCGAGATCGTCGCGCGCTATCCCTCGCCGCCGACTCGGCTGGGCGGCATCCTTCGTAGTACAGGGCTGGAGCCACTGGTGCCGTCGCCGGTTGAACGGCGGATGTTCAGCCCAAGCCCTGAGATGGTGCTGGTTCGCACCCCGCCGCGCTGAGCGGCGCCGCTTGACCGGTTGGCCCTTGGGCAATTACCGCGCGCCTCTTCGATTTGGGAGACACCGATGCGTGCGTTCATCTTTCCGGGGCAGGGGAGCCAGGCCGTCGGCATGGGGCAGGCGCTGGCCGCCGCAAGCCCCGTGGCGCGCGAAGTGTTTCAGGAGGTTGATGACGCCCTGGGCCAGAACCTGTTCCGTTTGATGACGGAAGGGCCCTCCGAGGACCTGACGCTGACGGAGAACGCTCAGCCCGCGATCATGGCCAATGCGGTCGCGACCCTCCGCGTGCTGGAAAAGGAAGGCGGCGTCCGGCTGGCTGACAAGGCGGATTACGTCGCTGGGCACAGCCTGGGCGAATACAGCGCCTTGTGTGCGGCCGGTGCGATCGACCTGTCGACGACGGCGCGGCTGTTGAAGCTGAGAGGTCAGGCGATGCAGGCTGCGGTGCCGGTGGGCGAAGGCGCCATGGCCGCGCTGCTCGGTGCCGATCTCGCCAAGGCCGAAGCGATCGCCGCCGCCGCCGCCGAGGGCGAGGTGTGCACCGTCGCCAACGACAATGATCCGACTCAGGTGGTGATCTCCGGTGCTGCGGCTGCCATCGACCGAGCGATCGCGATCGCCAAGGACCATGGCGCCAAGCGCGGGATCAAGCTGCCTGTATCGGCGCCATTCCATTGCCCGCTGATGCAACCTGCCGCCGACGCGATGGCGAAGGCGCTGGAAGACGCGCGGATCGATGCGCCGCTGGTGCCGGTCTACGCCAACGTGATCGCCGCGCCGGCTAGCGATCCGACCACGATCCGCCGGCTGCTGGTGGAGCAGGTGACCGGCATGGTGCGCTGGCGCGAATCGGTGCTGGCGATGACCCAGTCTGGCGTTTCCCACTACATCGAGTTCGGCGGCAAGGTTCTGGCGCCGATGGTGAAGAGGATTTCTCCTGACGCGGAAGCGGTCAGCGTGATCTCGATGGAAGATATCGAGGCGTTGTTGAAGACGCTGTGATGCAGTGATTGCAGGGCGGCACTGGTAGCGTTGCCTCCGAAGCATCGTCAACACGCGCGCGCTTGGCTTCTTGCCTGGTATGGACGACCAACAGGCTGCAGCCGCCTCAGGCGCTTAAGATCCACGGAGATTTAGAATGTTCGACCTTACAGGCATGACGGCGCTGGTGACCGGCGCTTCGGGCGGGATTGGCTCGGCCATAGCCAAGGGCCTTGCCGCGCAGGGCGCGCGCATCGCCGTATCCGGATCGAACGAAGCGAAGCTTGCAGCTTTCCGTGACGAGTTGGGCGGCGACCACGTGGCGCTGCCGGCAAATCTGTCGGATTCGGCGTCAGTGGATGCGCTGGTTCCGGGAGCCGTCGCTGCGCTGGGCGGGCGGCTCGACATCCTGGTCAACAATGCCGGCATCACGCGCGACAATCTGGCGATGCGGATGAAGGACGATGAATGGTCCGACGTGATCCGCGTCAATCTGGAAGCGGCGTTCCGCCTGATCCGTGCCGCTGCCAAGCCGATGATGAAGCAGCGCTTCGGCCGTGTGATCTCGATCACGTCCGTCGTGGGGCAGACCGGCAACCCTGGCCAGGCGAATTACGCGGCGTCCAAGGCCGGCCTCGTCGGCATGTCCAAGGCGCTGGCGCAGGAACTGGCGAGCCGCAACATCACCGTGAATTGCGTGGCGCCGGGCTTCATCCGATCCGCCATGACGGACGTGCTGCCGGAAGCGCAGAAGGCAGCGTTGCTGACGAAGATCCCGGCCGGGGATCTTGGCACTGGCGAAGACATCGCGGCTGCGGTAGCGTATCTCGCATCGCGGGAAGCGGGTTATGTTACGGGCCAGACGCTGCACGTAAACGGTGGCATGGCAATGGTCTAAGCCTGCGTCAGCGGGACAGCACACCGGGGTTGTCACGAACCGAACCGCGTTCTACCTGCGTTCAGGAAATACCAACCCCCCGATCGAAAGAGGGAATGATTATGAGCGAGACCGCCGACCGCGTGAAGAAGATCGTCGTCGAGCATCTCGGCGTCGAAGCCGACAAGGTGACCGAAGATGCCAGCTTCATCGACGATCTGGGCGCGGACAGCCTCGACATCGTTGAGCTGGTGATGGCGTTCGAAGAGGAATTCGGCGTCGAGATCCCTGACGATGCCGCCGAGAAGATCAGCACGGTGCGCGACGCGATCACCTATATCGACGAGCACAAGGGCTGATTGACCGGGAGCGTTCGACGGCAACAGCCGTGAGTGGCGCTCCGGACCGGATTTGAACGGCTCCCCGTCCCGGGCTAGAGGGCGGGGAGCCGTTTCGTTTCGGTGATTGCTTGTTTTTCCTAGATGTTCATGGAGTAGCGCAATGCGCCGCGTCGTCGTTACCGGTCTTGGCCTCGTCACCCCGCTGGGCGCCGACGTGGAGACTGCCTGGGCCAATATCATCGCCGCCAAGTCCGGCGCCGGGCCGATCACGCGGTTCGACGCCTCCGACCAGAAATGCCGCATCGCCTGCGAGGTGAAGCCGGCTGACCATGAATATGGCTTCGACCCCGGCAAGCGCGTGGACCACAAGATCCAGCGCCAGGTGGATCCGTTCATCGTCTATGGCATCGACGCTGCGGGTCAGGCACTCGAGGATGCGGGCCTCACCGACATGAGCGAAGAGGAGCGGTTCCGCGCGGGCTGCTCGATCGGCGCTGGCATCGGCGGCTTGCCGGGCATCGAGAGCGAATCGATCGTCCTTCATCAGAAGGGCCCGGGACGCGTCAGCCCGCACTTCGTGCACGGACGGCTGATCAACCTGATTTCCGGCCAGGTGAGCATCAAATACGGCCTGATGGGCCCGAATCACGCGGTGGTAACTGCCTGCTCCACGGGCGCTCATTCGATCGGCGACGCAGCGCGCATGATCGCTATGGACGATGCCGACGTGATGCTCGCGGGCGGCGCCGAGGGCGCGATCTGCCCGCTTGGCATTGCAGGGTTCGCCCAGGCACGCGCGCTCAGCACCAACTTCAACGACGCGCCGGAAAAGGCGAGCCGTCCGTACGACAAGGATCGTGACGGCTTCGTGATGGGCGAAGGCGCGGGTGTGGTGGTGCTCGAGGAGTATGAGCGCGCCAAGGCGCGCGGCGCGAAGATCTACGCCGAAGTGATCGGCTACGGCCTGTCGGGTGACGCCTATCACGTGACGGCGCCTCATCCGGAAGGCTCCGGCGCGTATCGTTCGATGGAGATGGCGCTGCGCAAGTCCGGCCTGGCGCTGACCGACATCGACTATATCAACGCGCACGGCACTTCGACGCCGCTTGGCGACGAGCTGGAGCTTGGCGCGGTGCGGCGGCTGTTCGGCGACGCAATCGGGGATCTTTCGATGTCCTCGACCAAATCCGCGATCGGCCATTTGCTTGGCGGTGCGGGCGCAGTGGAGAGCATTTTCTGCATCCTGGCGCTGCGCGATCAGATCGTGCCGCCAACGCTGAACCTCGACAATCCGAGCGAGAATTGCATCGGCGTCGACTTGGTACCGCATGTCGCCAAGAAGCGGCAGGTGCGCGCGGTGCTGAACAACAGCTTCGGCTTCGGCGGTACGAATGCATCGCTGGTGATGAAGGCGATCTGATCATTATCCGGCACCGGCATTAAGCCGGGGTCCAGTTGCGGCCGGCCCGAACCTGGATCCCGGCCCTTGCCAAGGTACGGGAATGCGCAAGGCCGGTTGTTTCGGATTACTGATCGGGCTGGCGTTGATCGCCAGCATGTTCTGGGTCGCGCGGGACTGGTCCGGCGCCGGTCCGGCATCGAAGCCGCTGGCGATCGTGGTGCCGGACGGGGCAAGCCTTGCACGTGCGGCCGCCGAGCTCGAAAAGCAGGGTGCGATCCGCTCGGCATGGCGCTTCCGCGGCTATGCGCGCGTGTTTGGCACCGGAAAGCCCATAAAGGCCGGCGAATATGCGATTCCCGCCGGAGCAAGTGCGTCAGACATTCTGGGGCTGCTGGAGGCGGGCAAGGTTCGCCAGCGGCTGGTGCCGGTGCCGGAAGGTTATCCGTCCGTCCTCGTGCACGAGGCGCTGATGCGTGCCGAGGGGCTTAGCGGAGAGGTTCCGGTTCCTGCCGAAGGATCAGTGCTGCCGGACAGCTACGCTTACCAGCTTGGCGATACTCGGGCCGTGGTGGTGGCGCGAATGCAGAAGGCGATGAACGATTATCTCGCCAAGGCGTGGAAGAAGCGGAAGCCCGGCATCGCTGTGACGACGCCGCAGGAAGCGGTGATTCTTGCCTCGATCGTCGAGAAGGAAACCGGCAAGTCGGCCGAGCGCCGGATGGTGGCGGCGGTTTATACCAACCGGCTGAAACGCGGCATGCCGTTGCAGGCGGACCCGACCGTCATCTATCCGATCACCAAGGGGAAGCCGCTAGGACGCAGGATCCTGCGTTCAGAACTGCAGGCGAAGAACGGCTATAACACATATGCCAGCGCTGGCCTTCCTGTCGGGCCGATCGCGAACCCCGGTCGGGCCTCGATCGACGCGGTACTCGACCCGGAGACCAGCTCCGCGCTCTATTTCGTCGCAGATGGATCGGGCGGGCACTTGTTCGCGGACACGCTGGACCAGCACAATGCCAACGTACGCAAATGGTACGCAATCCGACGTGCGCGCGGCGAGATGTGATCGGGGGCTGTTCATCGCGGGCCGGGCCAGCGTAGAACCCGACGAGACGATGACTGGATCGCCGCTCCTTTGACCACGCCTGTGCTGATCGCCGTCGGTGCGGTGCTGTTGCTGCTGATCGCAGCGGCAGGAGTAGCCTTGTACCACGGCCTGCGCTTGCAGGCTGAGGCGAAGCGCGAAGGTGTCGCGCGCCGCGAACTCGAGGCGCTGCTCGCCGGGGCGCCGATGCAGGCGGTGCTGGTGCGCGGCGATGGCCGGGTCGAGATGCCGCCGAGAGTTGCGGACCTACTGGGCTACGCACAGCCGATCACTGAGGTAGACGGTTTTACGAGTTTAGCGGGCGGGCTTGAGCCGGCCGACGCACGAGGCTTAATTGCGGATATTTCGACGTCCCAGCGTGCAGGACGGCCTTTCAAGCGCCAGGTGCGCCCGCGAGACGCCAAGCGGATCCTGACCTTGCGGGGTGAGCGAGCGGCAGGGAAGAGCAGCGGCGACCTGGTTCTATGGGTTCATGACGCAAGCGAAGCGCAGGCCCAGGTCGAGCGGCTTGCGGCGGAGGAGGAGCGGGTTCGGGCCGCATTCGATGCCCTGACCGGCCTGATCGAAGCCGCGCCGTTGCCGATGTGGTATCGTGGGCCCGATCTGCGGCTGGCGATGGTCAACACGGCCTATGTTCGTGCGGTCGAAGGCAGTGATGCCGCCGACGTGGTGGCGCGCGGGCTGGAGCTGATCGAAGGCTCCGGACAGGGTGGCCCGCTCGCAGGCGCGACCGCCGCGCGCGACTCGGGGCGGCCGGAGATGCGCGTGCTGCCGGCGACGATCGGCGGCGCCCGGCGTGCGATGCAGTTGCACGACGTGCCGCTGATCGGCGGCGGCGTGGCGGGCTTTGCGATCGACGTCGAGGAACTCGAGGAAGCGCAGGCGCGGGAGCAACGCTTCGCCGAGGCGCAGCGCGCGATGCTCGACCGGCTTTCCGCCGGCGTCGCGCAATTCGGCAGTGATCGTGCGCTTGTGTTCTGCAATCAGCCGTTCCGCCGCATGTTCGCGATGCGCAGCGAATGGCTGTCCGATCGGCCAGAGTTCGAGCGCGTGCTCGAGCGCATGCGCGAGGCGAACCGCCTCCCCGAGGTCCGCGACTTCCCCGGCTGGAAGGAAGAGCGGCGGGAATGGTTCGTGCGCACCGATCTGTCGACCGAGGAGACGTGGCACCTTCCGGGAGGCGTCCACATTCGCGTGGTGCCGCAGTTGCTGCCCGACGGCGGCCTGCTGCTGATTTTCGAGGATCGCACGGAGCAGGTGCAACTCGCCTCCGCGCGGGACACGTTGCTTCGCGTCCGCACTGCAACGTTCGACAATCTGTTCGAGGCGTTGGGCGTGTTCGCCGCCGATGGGCGCCTGCAGCTGTGGAACAACCGCTTTCGCGCCTTGTGGGAGCTGGAGGAGGAATTGCTGAGCGCCCACCCGCGCGTCGACGTGGTGGCGGAGAAGATCGCGCTCAAGCTGCGGAAGCCCGAGCGCGCGAAGCTGATGACGGATCTCGTCCGCTCGGCCACGACGGATCGTCAGCAGCGCGGCGGCCGCGTGGCGCTGGCGGATGGGCGGCACTTCGAGTTTGCTGCCGTGCCGCTCCCGGACGGCAACGCGCTATTCACGATGCTCGATATTACCGACAGCCGTCGCGCCGAACAGGCGCTGCGCGATCGTGCGGAGGCGCTTGAAGCGGCGGACAAGGTGAAGACAGCCTTCGTGGCGAACATGAGCTACGAACTGCGCACGCCGCTTACCTCGATCAGCGGCTTCGCAGAAATGCTGCAGGGCGGCTACGCCGGCCAGCTGACCAAGCAGGCAGATTCCTATGTCACCGCGATCCTCGATTCGGTCAGCCGCTTGGGCGTGCTGATCGATGATGTGCTGAACCTGACCCAGAGCGAATCTGAAACGCCGATGCAGCGCGATGACATCGAACTGGCGGATGTTGCCCATACCGCAGCAAATCAGATGCGATCCCTGGCAGATGAGCGGGTGATTGAGATGGTCGTGGAAGTATCGCCAAGCGTCGGACAAGTGACCGGTGATGCGAAACGCCTCGGCGAGGTGGTGAAGCATTTGCTGCGGCATGCGCTCAGCGCCGCTGACGAGGGCGGAAGGGTCCTGCTGCATGCCGATGGAGACGAAGAGCGCGCGCGCATCGTCGTGTCGGACGACGGCGCAGGAATGGATGAGGAGGCCGCCTCACGCGCGTTTGACAGGTTTGCGCAGGCATCACCCACCGGACGCGGCGATCGGCCGATCGATCTTGGCCTGCCGCTGGCCCGCCAGTTCGTGGAGGCGCATGGCGGGACGATCTCGCTGGTGAGCGAGCTCGGGGTTGGCTCGTTGATAACCGTCGAGCTGCCGCGGCGATGAAAGGAAGCATGCGGCTTTCGAACCTTGCCGAGACCGAGGCGGTGGGCGCGAAGCTCGCTGCCGTGCTGCGCGCGGGCGACATCATCACCCTCGAGGGGCCGCTGGGCGCCGGCAAGACCAGCATTGCACGGGGATTACTGGCGGCGTTGGGGCTGATCGGCGAGGCGCCCAGCCCGAGCTTCGCCATCGTCCAGCCTTACGCGCCGCCAGAAGTGGTCCTGCCGGTCGTTCATGTCGATCTCTACCGGATCGATGATGCGGATGAGCTGGAAGAACTGGGGCTCGACGAAGCGCTCTATGATTCGGCGCTGCTCGTCGAGTGGCCGGATCGTGCGGGGCCGGAGACCTGGCCCGACGCACTTCGGCTGACGCTGGCGATCGAACCGGATGGCGCGCGGCGCTTGACTTGGAGCGCGCCGGCGGCATGGGAGCGGCGATGGCCGTAGACATGACTCCGCCCGCCGGCGCGCGCGATTTTCTGAATGCGTGCGGATGGGGCGAAGCTGAAATCCTTCCGCTCGCCGGAGACGCTTCCTTCCGTCGTTACTTCCGAGTTGTCGACTCGGAACGCAGCGCTATCCTGATGGACGCGCCGCCGCCGCATGAAGATCCGCGGCCGTTCCTTGCGGTAGCGCGGTGGCTGACAGACCGTGGTTTCGCGGCCCCCAGGATCAACGCCTACGACGAGCGCCAAGGATTGGTGCTGATCGAGGATTTCGGCGATTCCCGGATGCGCGAGGCGATCGACGAAGATCCTGACGCAGCCCTGTCCCTCTACGCCGAGGCTGTCGATGTGCTGGTTGCCTTGCGGGATCATCCGGCGGGCGATTGGCGGCCTTACGACCGCGCCGAGCTGCAGCGCGAGGCGGCATTGCTGGTGGAATGGTATTGCCCCGCGATCGGCCTTGAGGTGGATGTGGCCGGCTATACCGCCGCGTGGGACAAGGTGCTCGGCCACGCGGAGTATGATCGCGCGGTCACCGTGCTGCGTGACTATCATGCCGAGAATCTCATGCTGGTGGGCGCGCAGCGCGCACTTGGGCTACTCGACTTTCAGGATGCACTGGCGGGCCACGCAGCCTATGATCTGGTGTCGCTGCTTCAGGATGCGCGGCGCGATGTCGATCCTTCGATCGAGGACGCGATGAGCGCTCGGTACCGCGCCGCGACCGGTGAGGGAGAAGCGTTCATGAACGCCTATCATGTGCTTGGCGCGCAGCGGAATGCCAAGATCGTCGGCATCTTTACCCGGCTGTGGCAGCGCGATGGCAAACCGCGCTATCCAGCCCTTTGCCCGCGTGTCTGGGCGTATCTGGAGCGTGACTTGAGCTTCCCTGTGCTCGGCCCGGTTGCGGCATGGTTTGACGCGAACATCCCGCCGGAACTACGCGGTGATCCGCTGGTGCTGGCGGCACGATGAGCGCGCCGCGTGCGATCCGCCCGGCGTTGCCGGGCAAGATGCCGACCACGGCGATGGTGATGGCAGCCGGGCTGGGTAAGCGGATGCGCCCCCTTACCGCCACGCGGCCGAAGCCGTTGATACCCGTGGCGGGTAAATCGCTGCTCGATCATACGTTCGATCATCTGCGTGCGGCCGGCGTGAAGCGCGCGGTCGTCAACGTTCATTATCTGGCCGATACGCTGGAGGGCCATCTCGGCTCGATAGACGGGATCGACATCGCGGTGTCGGACGAGCGGGGCGAACTGCTGGAGACCGGCGGCGGGCTGATGAAGGCCAAGCCGCTGCTTGGCGACGAACCGATCTTTGTCGTTAACAGCGACAATTACTGGCTGGACGGCCCGGTAGACGCGCTGTCGCTGCTGGCGGCGCGTTGGGACCCGGAGAAGATGGACGCGCTGCTGCTGCTGCTGCCGCTTGCACGCGCCCATTGCCATGGCGGGCAAGGGGATTTCCATCTCGACGCAGACGGGCGGATCACCAGCCGTCGCAAGCCGGGGCGCGTGGCGCCGTTCGTTTATATCGGGGTCCAGATCCTCAACCCCAAGATCCTGGTGGATGCGCCCGAGGGACCGTTCTCGACCATGGTGTTTTGGGAGCGGGCGATTGCGGCTGGCCGTGCTTATGGTGTGGTCCACGAAGGCTTGTGGGTCGACGTCGGAACGCCGGCCGCGGTAAAACGCGCGGAGGCCCTCCGCAGCCATGTCTGAGCCGCGCGGCCCGCGGCTCTACACCATCCCGGCGCACCGCGCGTTTGCCGACGCGCTAGCGGCCGGGCTGATCCGCAGGTTTGGCGACGAGCCACTGTGGCTCGCCCGCGGAATCGTGCTGCTGCCGAACAACCGCGCGAAGCTGGCCCTGACCAGGGCTTTCGTTCGGGCCCGCGGCGGGGCGTTGGTGCTGCCACGACTGGTCGCTATCGGCGCGGATGACCTCGGTGAGTCGATCGGGGCTGCGCTTGATCCGGTGGATGCGTCCGATCCGCCGGCGCCTGCGATAGCGCCGCTTGCGCGGCGCATGATCCTGGCGCGACTGGTGCAGGAGGCGAAACCCACTCTGGAGGCTGCCGAGGCGGTGCGCCTGGCCGGGGAGCTCGCGCGGACATTTGATCAGTTGATGATCGAGGAAGTCGACCCGGCGCGGCTGACCGAGCTCGATCTTGGCGAACTGACCGAGCATTGGCGCGCAGCACTCGCGCTGTTCAGCGCCGTGAACGCACGCTGGCCCGCCGAACTGGCGCGGCTAGGCCTGATCGATTCGGCGGCGCGGCGGGCGATCCTGCTGCGACGGGTTGCGGATCGCTGGGCGCACTCACCGCCAGCAGGCTTCGTCTGTGCCGCTGGCATTACCGACGCTGCGCCATCCGTATCAGCGATGCTTGCCCGCGTCGCTGCCCTGCCGCGCGGCCAGGTGGTGCTTGCCGGCGTCGACCGCGCCATGCCGGACGAGGAATGGGACGCCTTGGGGCCGCACCCGGCCGACCCGGTTACGGGGCGGATTCCGCGCTCCATTGAGGTTCATCCGCAGTTCCACCTCAAGCAGCTTTTGATCCGCATGCGGGCCACACGGGACGATGTGCGGAGCTGGCCCGATGGTAGCGATCACGACGCGTCCGCCGCGCGCGGGCGTGCGATCGCAACCGCGCTTGCGCCCGCCGAATTCACCGCCCGCTGGACCGAACTCCGTCCGCAACAACGACAACTCGCCGGCGTTCGCGTCGCAGAGCTGGCGACACCGGCGGAGGAAGCGCAAGCCATTGCTCTCGCCCTGCGGCAGGTGCTGGAGGTTCCGGAGCGGACGGCAGCGCTCGTCACGCCTGATCGTGCTCTGGCGCGCCGGGTGTCGGCGCATTGCGCACGCTGGGGGATCGAGGTGGACGATACGGCCGGCCGACCGCTGTCGATCACGCCGCCGGGAACCCTCCTGACGGCAATTGTCGAGGTGGCTACTGAAGGATTTGCACCACTCCCGCTGTTGACGTTGCTGAAACACCCGCTGGTGCGCGCAGGCGAGCAGCGCGCGCGCTGGCTGGAAGCGGTGCGCCGCCTGGACCGGGAGTTGCGCGGGCCGCGGCCGGCGCCCGGCCTCGACGGTATCGAAATGAAGCTGGGCGAGAAGGCGGGCACTTGGTGGCGTGAGATGCGCGACCTGCTCGACGCGCTGGATGCTGCTTTCGGAGATCCAAACAGGCCGCTGCGTGAATTGGTGGCGGCGCTACGCGAGGCTGCCGGTGCGCTGGCCGGGGAGGACGCCTGGCGTGGGCCCGCCGGGCGCGCCGCAGCGGATCTGCTGAGCGAGCTGGAGGCGGAGGCATCGGCGGGTCCGGGTAACGTCAAGCCAAAAGATCTGGCACCGATGCTTCGGCTGTTGATGGATGAGGTGGCAGTGAGGCCGCAGCAGGGCGGGCATCCTCGCTTGGCGATTTACGGCCTGATCGAGGCCCGGCTGCAATCGGCGGACTTGATGATCCTGGGCGGCCTGAATGAAGGGACATGGCCGGCAAGCCCCGCGCCCGACCCATGGTTGGCGCCGCGCATTCGCAGCGCGCTCGGCCTGCCCGGGCTGGAGCGCGCAATTGGCGTAGCCGCGCATGACTTCGGCCAGGGGCTTGGCGCGCCCGAGGTGCTCATAACGCGTGCGCGGCGTGACGCACGGTCCCCCGCGATCCCATCGCGGCTTTGGCTGCGTCTGGCCGCAATGGCGGGGGATGAGTTCGAGCGCGCGCGTGACGATGAGCTGATCCAGTGGGTCCGCTTGCTGGACGATGGGGGAACGCCAGTGCCGGCGCGCAAGCCCGCGCCCAACCCGCCAGCCGCGCTGCGGCCACGCGAAATCTCGGTGACTCAGGTCGATCGGTTAAAGGCCGATCCCTTCGCTTTCTACGCACAGCAGATTCTTCGGCTGCGCGCGCTTGATCCAGTGGATGCGGACCCGAGCGCGGCTTGGCGCGGCACCGAGGTGCACCGCATCCTCGAGGAGTGGGCGCGTCAGGATCGCTGCGCTGTGGAAAAGCTACAGCCGCGCGCGTTGGAGATGCTCCGCGATCCGACGACGCATCCGTTGTTGCGTGCGCTGTGGCAGCCACGGCTGCTTGCCGCGGTGGAGTGGATTTCCGAGCGAATGGCCGCCGAAGTGGCAGAAGGACGCGTCGTGCTTGCGGCCGAAGGGAAGGGGGCTGCGGAAATTGCAGGCGTAACCCTCACAGGCCGCTTCGATCGCATCGACCGGATGCCGGATGGCACACTCGGGATCATCGATTACAAGACTGGCAAGGCCCCCTCGGCGGCCGCCGTCCGCGCGGGCTTTGCGATGCAACTGGGGCTTTTGGGCGCGATTGCCGAGGCGGGTGGCTTCGCCGGTATATCCGGCACTGCCGGTGCGTTCGAATATTGGTCGCTGGCGAAGTACCGCGACGCATTCGGCAGCATCTCGACGCCGGTCGATCCAGCGGGGAAGAATGAGCGTATCCCGACCGCCGACTTCGTGGCCGAAGCGCGGCGGGTGTTCTCGGAGGCGGCGGCAAAGTGGCTGACCGGGGATGAGGAGTTCACCGCCAAGCTGCATCCGGAATTCGCGCCGTACGCGGAGTACGACCAGCTGATGCGCCGTGACGAATGGTATGGCCGTGAGAGCTGAGCCGATCGTGCGGGAGGCTCGCGCGTGACGGGCACACTTCGACCGCTTCCTCCGCTACGCGGTGAGCAGCGGCGCGCCAGCGCGCCCGACGCGCATGTGTGGCTTTCCGCGTCGGCGGGGACGGGCAAGACGCAGGTCCTGTCAGCGAGAGTCTTCCGCCTGTTGCTGCGCGGCGTGGATCCGGCGGCGATCCTGTGCCTCACCTTCACCAAGGCCGGTGCCGCGGAGATGGCGGCGCGCGTTAGCCAGCGGCTCGCTGCCTGGGTGCGGATGAAGCCGGCGGCGCTGTTTGCCGATCTTCAAGCGCTGGGTGAGCCCGCCGACCCGGTGCAGCAGGATCGCGCGCGGACATTGTTCGCGAAGGTGCTGGACGCTCCGGGTGGCGGCCTCCGCATCCAGACGATCCACGGCTTCTGCCAAGGGCTTCTGGCCGCTTTCCCTGCCGAGGCGGACCTTATCCCGGGATTTCGCCCGATCGAGGCGCGCGAGGAAGCGGTGCTGGCGCGCAGCACCCTGGCGGACATGCTGGTGTCCGCTGAACGCGAGGGCCGCGACGGGCCGACGAATTCGATCGGGCGGCTCAGCGTGCGCCTGGGCGAGCAAGGCGCGGAGCGCTTCCTCAATGACTGTGCCCGTGCCGGACGTGCACTGGATGCACTGCCCAGCGGCATACAGCCGTGGCTTCGTCGCGAGCTGGGCTTGCCGGCCGGCGATATCGACGCGGTGATCGCAGAGGGCTGCCAGTCGATCGACTGCGCGATGCTTGAGCGGATCGTGGCGGCGAACCGTAGCTGGGGAACGGCGACAGGCACCAAACACGCCGACGCCATCACCAACTGGCTCGCAATGGGGCTCGAAGAGCAGGTCGTCGGCTTGACCGGCCTTAGAAGCGTGTTCCACACTGGCAAGGGTGAAGCGCGCAAGGCATCGGCCAAATTGGTCGCCGCAGATCCCGACTATGAAGAGATCGCGGCGGCACTGGGCGACCATTGCGCGGAACTGCTCAGCCTGCAGGAGCGTACCGCCTATGCGGACCTGCTGGCCGAGGGACTGACTGTCGGGCGGGAATATGCCCGCGCCTATCGGGAGGCCAAGCGGCGCGGCGGCGTGGTCGACTTCGATGATCTGATCGCGGCAACCGTAAACCTGCTCGAGACGCCGGGGATCGGTGAATGGGTCCGCTTCAAGCTCGATCAGACAACCGAACATGTCCTGATCGACGAGGCGCAGGATACGAACGTTGCCCAGTGGCGGATCGTGCGTGCGCTGGTGGACGAATATTTCGTTGGCCGAGGCGTCTACGCGCCTTCGGTACGTACGTTGTTCACGGTAGGTGATCACAAGCAGGCGATCTTCGGGTTTCAGGGGACGGATCCGGTCAACTTCCGCGCCGCGGAACAGTTCTTTGCCCGCAAGGCAGCGGAAGTGCGCGGCGACGAGCGGATGCCGGACGACGAGCGCGGGCTGCCCTTCGAGCAACTGTCGCTGGTGTCTTCCTTCCGATCGACACGGCCGGTTCTGCAGTTCGTCGATGCGGCTATCGATGCGTTGGGCCCTGACGCGCTGGGGCTTGACGGCGAGACGCCGGCTCACGCCAGCGAAGTCCCCGGCCCGGGCTTCGTCGAGCTGTGGCCGCCGATCGCCTCGGGCGAGGCGGAAGACGATGGGCCGGAGGAGTGGCTGGACGACGCGGTCCGCCGCAATGCCGGGCGGATCGCCAGGCAAGTGAGGCAATGGCTCGACGATGGCGTCATGCTGGAGAGCAAGGCACGCGCGATCCGGCCAGAGGACATCATGATCCTGGTGAAGCGGCGCGGCGAGATCGCGCAGCTGCTGGTCGCGCGGCTCTATGCCGAGGGCGTGCCGGTGGCCGGCATCGACCGGTTGCGGCTGAACGCACCTCTGGCGGTTCAGGATATGCTCGCCGCGATCCGTTTCGTGCTGCAGCCGGATGACGATTTGAGCTTGGCCAACCTGCTCGTCTCGCCGCTGATCGGCTGGACGCAGGAGGAGCTGCTGGCGCGGGCCGTGCCCCGTAAGGGCAGCCTGTGGCGGCACCTGTCGGACGCGCACCGCGATCTGTTGGCGCCTCTCGATGCGATGCTGGCGCGGGCGGATTTCACAACGCCATACCGGTTTCTGGAGGAGTTGTTGTCCGGCGCGCTTGGCGGTCGACGCAAGCTGCTGGCGCGTCTTGGCGAGGAAGCGCGGGACCCGATCGAGGAACTGCTGAGCGCCGCGCTCGAGTTCGAGACGACCGCGACGCCATCGCTTCAGCGTTTCCTCGACTGGTTCGATCGCGGCGACGTGGAAGTGAAGCGCGAGGCGGAAGGGGCACATCAGGCCGTCCGGGTGATGACCGCACACGGCGCGAAGGGTCTGCAGGCGCCGGTAGTGATCCTGGCCGATGCCACGGCCGATCCGGATGCGACGCGAAGCAGCACGCTGATGTGGACGCCGGAGGAGTTGGCCGAGCCGATCCCGGTATTTGCACCACGCGCGGCCGAGCGCGCCGGCCCGATCGAAGAAGTGGTCGCTGCCGTCACCGCGCGTGAGAAGCAGGAGCATTGGCGGCTGTTCTATGTCGCCGCGACCCGCGCGGAGGAGAGGCTGGTGATCGCGGGCTCGCTTGGTCCACGATATCGCAACGGGGTCCCCGAGGCGAGTTGGCACGCAGCCGCGGCGCGAGCGATGGACGCATTGGGCGTCGAGAGCGAGGGCAAGCGCGTGTTCCGCGGCGATCCGGTGCCTCAAGCGACCGCCACGGCGCCTGAACGAACGACGGGCGGGGCCGTAGGAGGGGCATTGCCCGAGTGGGCGCGCAAGCCGGCTCCGCCGGAAGCGCGGCCGCCGCGCCCGCTCGCCCCATCATCGATCGGCGAAGATCTGGTCGCAGATCCTCCGCCAACCTCTGCGATGCGCGCCGCCGCCGAACGTGGCCGACTGATCCACAGTCTTTTCGAACGCCTGCCGGCTGTCGCGCCGGACCAGCGGGCAGCAGCGGCTGACCGGTGGCTCGCCACGGTGGGCCAGGTGCATGACAGCGCTGGGCGTTCCGCGCTGATCGATACCGTCTGCGGCATCCTCTCCGATCCGCGATTTGCGGCACTGTTCGGCGCAGGCTCGCTCGGCGAAGCGCCGATCAGTGCGATCGTTGCTGGTGGCCAGGTGGTTGCCGGCACGGTCGATCGGCTGCTGGTGACCGACGAACGGGTACAGATCGTCGATTTCAAGACGAGCCGCCAGCCGGCAACGAGCCTTGCCGACGTGCCGTCCTACCACCTGCGGCAGATGGGTGCCTATGTGTCGGCGCTTGAAGTGATCTTCCCGGATCGGCCAGTGGAGGCGGCGCTGCTTTACACTTCCGGGCCTACGTTGGTGCCAATCCCCGCGGGAGTGTTGGCGACGCACAAGCCGCGCTTCGCGGCGACGGAGCAAAGCTTGCCGGACGGCCGTTGAGCGGCGCAGTGCCTGCGCCTAGATTGGCAGACGAAGGAGTTTCAAACGATGGCCACCAAGAAGATCACGGACGACAGCTTCCACACCGACGTCATCCAGTCCGATAAGCCGGTGCTGGTCGATTTTTGGGCAGAGTGGTGCGGCCCGTGCAAGATGATCGGGCCGAGCCTGGAAGAGATTTCCGAAGAACTCGGCGAGCAGGTGACAATTGCCAAGATCAACATCGACGAGAACCCCGATGCGCCGGGCCGCTATGGCGTGCGCGGTATTCCGACGATGATCCTGTTCAAGGGCGGCAACCCGGCGGCTACCAAGGTTGGCGCGGAGCCGAAGAACCGCATCAAGGCCTGGCTTGAGGGCGAGTTGGCCTGATCGCCGGAACTGCCTTTAGTCGGTGAACACCGCCGCGGCCTTCGCCCACAGATCGGGTGAAGTCGCGGCGAGCAGGTCGACGGCGTGATCGTCGACCCGATAGGCACTGCCATCGAGCCGCGCCACCTTTCCGCCGGCCTCCTCGATAAACAGCGCACCGGCAGCGTGATCCCATGGGTACACGCGCTCGTATAGCGCGACGTCGAACTCCCCGGCGGCCAGCGCCGGATATTGCGCCGCGGCGCACTTCATTCCCTCCGCAAGCGTCAGTACGCCGCTTGCGCATTTCTCCAGGTGCGCCGCCTTGTCGGGCGTCATCCAGTAGCGCGAAAAGGCTGCGACTGGCATGGGCTTGTTGGCGCCAATCGCACTGATGCGGCTACCTTCGACGAACGCGCCGCCGCCGCGCGTCGCGTGGCAGAGCCGGTCGGCCGTAGGATCGTAGAGCCATCCCTGCATCACGACGCCGTCTTCGACCAAGGCGATGATCATGCCGAACGGTGTACGGCCGGCGGCGAAGTTGTTGGTGCCGTCAAGCGGGTCGACCAGCCATGCACGCCCCTGGCCGACATCGTTGAGCAGCGCAGGGTCCGCCGCACAGGCCTCCTCGCCGATCATACGCGCACTGGGGTCAATCGCGCGCAACCCCGCCTCAAGCAGTCGTTCGCTTTCGCTGTCGGCGATCGTTACCCAGTCGCCCGGTGTCTTCTCTTCCCGGTCCGCGGCTGCGATGCGGCCGAAGCGCGGCAAGATCGCCGTGCGCGCGACATCGGCGAGTAAGGCGCGCACGCGGCGGTCCAGCGGCGTCAACTGCGGTAATCGGCGTTGATGGAGATGTAGCCGTGCGTGAGATCGCAGGTCCACACCGTTGCACGCCCATTGCCGAGGCCGAGATCGACGCCGATCTCCACTTCATTCCCCTTGAGGTGCGCGGCGACGGGCGCCTCGTCATAGCCTTCGACCGCCAGGCCATCGCGGGCCACCTGAGTCGCGCCAAAGCGGATCGATAGCCGGTCACGCTCGGCGGGCTCGCCCGCCTTGCCGACCGCCATGACGACCCGGCCCCAGTTGGCATCCTCGCCTGCGATCGCGGTCTTCACCAGCGGTGAATTAGCGATGGACATGGCGATGCGGTGGGCAGAACGATCGCTTTCCGCGCCCTCGACCGAAATCTCGATCAGCTTCGACGCGCCTTCCCCGTCGCGGACGACGAGTTGGGCAAGTTGATGACACAGATCCTCAAGTGCCGCGCGAAAGGCGTCCGCGCCCGGATCCTCATCGCTCGTCAGCGGCGAATTGCCGGCCGCGCTGGTCGCAAAGGCGAGCACGCTGTCGCTGGTCGAGGTGTCGCCGTCTACCGTGATGCACGAGAAGGTGCGTTCGTTTGCTGCCGACAAAGCGACCTGGAGATAGGGAGCCGCGACCGCGGCATCGGTGAAAATGAAGCCGAGCATGGTCGCCATGTCCGGCGCAATCATGCCGGAACCCTTGATGACGCCAACCAGTGTGACCCTACAGCCGTCGACCACGGCGGTGGTGAGGGCACCTTTGGGGTAAGTGTCGGTGGTGCCGATCGCTTCGGCGACCTGGCGCCAGTCGCAGGGCTCGGCGGTAAACGCCGAGTCGAGGCCTGCCTCCGCCTTGTCGATCGGCAGCGGCACCCCGATCACGCCGGTGGAGGCGATGAACACGTCGGAAGGCTGGCAATCGAGCTGTGCCGCCGCGCGGGCCGCAATTGCTTCCACCGCGGCGCGACCGCGGTTCCCGGTAAAGGCATTGGAGTTGCCGGCGTTCACGACCAGGGCCCGGGCCTCGCCAAGTACAAGCGCCTTGCGGCACCATTCCACCTCGGGTGACGGACATTTTGACTGCGTGAGAACGCCGGCCACTGCGGTACCGGGATCCAGCGTGACGAAGCTGAGGTCGCACCGATCCCACGTCTTGTATCGCGCTCGTGCGACACGCGGCGTAGCACCCGCGATGGCAGGTAGTTCCGGGAACGGCAGGGCGAGGGGGGACGTGGCATGTGACATGTTCCCGCCATGCTGCCGCGCGAGGAAAAAGTCACCAGGGGCGTGATTGACCGATCGACATGGCGCCACCACGGTTACCGGGTGAGGGGAGCTTCATCTGTGTTTCGGGCCGTAACGTTGCCGCGGCTCTGCCGCGTTGATCTGCCATGAGCCGGCAATCGGACAGGAAGGGCTATTTGGTCCTCGCGCTTTGCACGGCGCTTGGATTGGCGATCATCATGCTCCTGATGAGTTTCGCGGAGCGGAAAATTGCTGGATGGTCCGTCCCAACCGCGCCCCCGAGCCGCTCGGAACCGGCGCCAGCGGTTGATCAGTCAGTGCGCGGCGCTGCATGTTCTCCCGCGGCACAGTGGATCACCGCTGATGATTATCCCTTCGAAGCAATCGTTCAGGAACATGAAGGGACGACCACGATCAACTGGGTCGTGGGCGGTAACGGGCGCGTTGCATCGTGCCGCGTAACGCAATCGAGCGGACACGATTCGCTGGATCAGGCTGGCTGCCGTGCGTTGATGGCGCGTGGGTGCTGGGATCCCAAGGCGCTTCCTGAGAAGCGGGAGCATACGCGGCGGATCGTCTGGCGATTGCCGACGTGAAGGTGTCTATTCCGCCGAGTGACGCTTTTGGGTTGGCCGCACCGATGTGGCTCCCTATGTCCGGGCCGAGATGAATCTCTTGCTCCTCCTTTCTGCCCTGCTTTCGGCGCTATCCGGCGTTGGGGCGAGCGTGCGGTCTCAGGATCGGGCGCAGGCGGTGGCTGAGGGATCCGTTGCTCGCGCGGCGGAAGCACGCGCACCTCTTAGGCCGAATCAGCGGCCGCAAGCCACGCTGCCCAGCCTGGTGCGGACGGCATTGGACGGCGGCGCGCGAGCATTCGCCTTAGTCGCTGCCGAACCATTGTTCGCCACCCGCCGGCGCGAATAGGACGTCGGCGCCGACGCGATCGTCGGACAGTCACGCCACATCTTTCGCGCGCCCGTAGAGGCTGCCGCGTCGCACCGATTATCAGGAATTCAGCCCATGTTCGGCAACCTCGCCAAGTCGCTCTTCGGTTCGTCCAACGACCGCTACGTCCGTTCGCTTAATCCGGTTCTCGCCAAGATCGCCTCGTTCGAGCCGACGCTCCAGGCGATGGACGATGCAACGCTCTCCCATCAGACCGTGCTGTTCCGCGAGCGACTGGCGAACGGCGAGAAGCTCGACAGCCTGTTGCCCGAGGCGTTCGCAACCGTTCGCGAGGCCGCGCGGCGCGTGCTCGGCCAGCGACATTATGATGTGCAGATGGTCGGCGGCATCGTGCTCCATCGTGGTGAAATTGCCGAGATGCGCACGGGTGAAGGCAAGACGCTGGTGGCGACGCTCGCCACGTATCTGAACGCGCTGCCGGGCGACGGCGTCCACGTGATTACGGTGAACGACTATCTCGCGGCGCGTGACGCTGAGTGGATGGGCCGGGTCTACCGGTTCCTGGGCCTCACGGTGGGCGTGATCGTGCCAAACCTGACCGATGATCAGCGCCGCGAAGCCTATGCCGCTGACATCACGTACGGCACGAACAACGAGTTCGGCTTCGACTATCTGCGCGACAACATGAAGTATGAGCGCGCATCGATGGTGCAGCGCCCGTTCGCCATGGCGATCGTCGACGAAGTGGACTCGGTGCTGATCGACGAAGCACGCACGCCGCTGATCATCTCCGGCCCCACTGACGACAAAAGCGATCTGTACATCAAGGTCGACGCGGTGGTGAAGCAGATCACGCCGGACGATTACGAGAAGGACGAAAAGCAGAAGACCATCGTCCTGACCGAAGATGGCACGGAGCGAGTCGAGCGACTGCTGGAGGCCGCAGGGCTGCTCGAAGGCGCCAACCTCTACGATTTCGAGAACACCCAGGTGGTGCACCATCTCAATCAGTCGCTGCGCGCCAATGTGATGTTCAAGCGCGACACGGATTACATCGTCAAGGATGGCAAGGTCATCATCATCGACGAGTTCACCGGCCGCATGATGGACGGCCGGCGCTGGTCCGACGGCCTGCACCAGGCGGTGGAAGCCAAGGAAGGCGTTCAGATCGAGCCTGAGAACCAGACGATGGCTTCGATCACCTTCCAGAACTATTTCCGCATGTATCCGAAGCTTGCCGGCATGACCGGTACGGCGGCGACTGAAGCGGCTGAGTTCTACGACATCTACAAGATGAACGTCGTGACGATCCCGACGAACAATCCGATCCGTCGCGTCGACGAGGAGGACGAGTTCTACAAGGACACCCACGACAAGTTCCGGGCCATCGCCAAGCGAATCCGCGAGCACGCGGAGAAGGGCCAGCCGGTTCTGGTCGGCACCGTATCAATCGAGAAGTCCGAGATGCTGAGCGACTTCCTGCGTCAGGAAGGTGTCGATCATTCAGTGCTGAATGCGCGCTTCCATGAGCAGGAAGCACGGATCGTGGCACAGGCGGGGCGGCTGGGTGCGGTGACGATCGCCACCAACATGGCAGGTCGCGGCACCGACATTCAGCTGGGCGGCAACCTTGAGTTCCGCGTCGAGGACGAGCTTGCCGGCATGCCAGAGGGGCCGGAACGCGAAGCGGCGATCGAGCAGATCAAGGCCGAGATCGCGGCCGAAAAGGAGCGCGTGCTCGAAGCCGGCGGTCTGTTTGTGCTGGGTACGGAGCGGCACGAGAGCCGGCGTATCGATAACCAGCTGCGTGGTCGTTCGGGCCGCCAGGGCGATCCGGGCCTGAGCCGCTTCTACCTCAGCCTCGACGACGATCTGCTGCGCATCTTCGGCCCGGACACGCTGTTCGCAAAGATGATGCGCAACAATATCGAGGATGGCGAGGCGATCGGCAGCAAGTGGCTGACCAAGGCGATCGAGACCGCGCAGAAGAAGGTCGAGGCGCGCAACTACGATATCCGCAAGCAGGTCGTCGAATACGACGACGTGATGAACGATCAACGCAAGGTGATCTACGAGCAGCGCGCTGACATCATGGACGCCGAGACCGTCGGAGACGTGGTTGAGGACATGCGCGCCGAGACGGTGAACGCGATTGTGGGCGAGGCATGCCCGGTCGGCTCCTATCCGGAGCAGTGGGATACCGAGGGCATGAAGGCTCGGCTCGCCGAAGTGCTGAACGTCCATCCGCCGATCGACGACTGGCTGAAGGAAGATGCGGTTGATCCCGAGCTAGTGACGGAGCGGGTGCAGGCGGAAGCCGACGCGCTGATCGCGGGGAAGGCGGCCGACCTCGAGCCGGCAACGTGGACGTCGATCGAGAAGTCGATCCTGCTCCAGAACCTGGATCATCACTGGAAGGAACATCTCGCGACGCTGGATGCGCTGCGCCAGGTGGTCCACCTGCGTGCCTATGCCCAGAAGACGCCGATCAACGAATATAAGCAGGAGGCTTTTGCGCTGTTCCAGCGCATGCTGGACAGCATTCGCGAGGACGTGACGAAGACGATCGCACACGCAGAGTTCCGCCTGCAGCCGATGCCCGAACTGCCCGAACTGCCGGACTTCATCACCACCCACTTCGACCCGTTCTCAGGCGAAGACAATTCGAACGACATCGACGCCGGTACGCTTGGCCTGATTCAGACGCAGCTCCCGCCGATGCAGGTGGCGCCGCGCACGGAGGCCGAGCTCGGCGAGGATCCGGAAAGCTGGAAGGGTGTGGTCAGCCGAAATTCGCCGTGCCCGTGCGGCTCCGGGCGCAAATACAAGCACTGTCACGGCGCAGTGTGACGCCGCCGAAGAGGTTGCCGGCATCGATCAGGTCTCGGCAGCTCTTCGTTCCGCGCATCAAAAAAGCCCCGCCGGTGACGGCGGGGCTTTCTTTTGGCGCAACCCGGAGATCAGCGGCGCTTCTGGCCTGGTAGGACGATCGTCGGCCCAAGCCGCTCGACAACGTCGCGGGCGTTGAAGGCGCGCACCTCGTTGGAGGGCGGCGCACCCTTGCGCATGACGATCTCGGCAGAAGCTTCATAACGATCGACAGTGCGGACGTCGAAGTCGCGGAAGCCGCCACCCCAGCCGCCCCAACCACCCCAGCCACCCCAAGGCCGACCGTAGTAACGCCACGATGGTCCCCAATAGCCGCCAAAACCGCCGTAGCCCCAGCCGGGACCAAAGCCAGTGCCGGTGGTGTAGGTGCGGGCCTGGCGATCAGTCTCGCGGTCGACCATAACGAAATAGTCATAGCCGTGCTGCAGCGTCAGCTCAGCCGCCCGGTACAGCAGGTAACGCTCGACAGTGTCGCGATCCGTGACCGAATTGCCTGCGAAGGTGACGAGGAAGCGGTTCGTTTCGACCTGGCGCTCACTGAACCCTGTGCGATTGAAACCAGACCCAGTGGCGGGACGATAGGGAGTCTCCGTCGCGCACGCACTGACCAGCAAAGCGCCGGAAGCAGCCGCCGCCATCAACAGCCCGCGACCGGAACGGAATAAGCTCATGGTGTCATCTCCGAGTCCGCCAGGACGGCGGAACCTGTCAGCTTTAGATTACGTTACCGGAACGTACGATGAACCGGTTGGCTCCGATAGACAACGTTTCATCGTGTTTCTAACGACTTATCTCGTTCATTCATTAGCGCCAGATAAGTTGTCAGTACGCCTTCGTTGATCGTGTCCCAACGATAGCCGGCGGCTTTGCGATTTCCCATCAGGCCCATCGTACGCCGCGCATCGTGATCAATCACCAGTTTTCCGATTGCGTCCGCGTAACCAGAGATATCTCGTGGCTCGACGAGCATGCCGGTAACGCCATCGTCCACGAGCCCCACGGCGCCGGTGGCGCGAGCGGCAACAACGGGCACGCCAGCAGCCATTGCTTCCAGGGTCACGTTGCCGAACGTCTCGGTGACGCTTGGATTGAAGAACAGATCCATCGAAGCAACTGCGCGCCCGAGTTCGTCACCGGACTGGAACCCGGCGAAGGCGGCGTTGGGAACTTGCTCCGCGAACCATTGCTGTGCCGGCCCGGCGCCGATTACCAAGACGCGGTGCGGAACACCGCGGCGGCGCAACTCTCCGACGACGTCGGCGAAGACGTCGAGCCCTTTCTCCTTCACCAGGCGGCCGAGGAAGCCGACCGCGACTTCGTCTTCGCCGATGCCTAGCGACCGTCGCCAGTTGAGATCACGGCGTGTTGGCGAGAACCGGTCGTGGTTTACCCCACGGGACCACACGGTGGTGGGGGTGTGAACGCCCCAACCGTGCAGAATATCGCCGAGCAGGGTTCCCGGCACCAGCACGCGATCGACCCGATTGTAGAACCGGGTGAGGAGGTGCTCTGCCAGGGGCTCCAGGAAACCTAGCCCGTAATAGCGCGGGTACGTTTCGAAGCGGGTGTGGAGCGACGCGATCCGCGCGATGCCGTGACGACGCGCGTAGCTGACTGCACGATGCCCTAGAAAGTCGGGCGCCGAGACGTGGATCAGGTTTGGTCGAAACATCGCAAGGTCTCTGCGAACATTCGCCGGGAGTCCGCGAGCCGCACGATACTCGCCCCGACCGCCAGGTAGTGGAATCGCAGGGACGTCGACGAGGTCGCCCGTGGCGGGGAAGGCCGGATTGGCAACGGTGGGCGAATAGATGCGAGCGGTAACGCCGCGGCGAAGAAGGTGCCCGACGAGCAGGTTCAACGCCTGATTCGCACCGTCACGTACGTAATTGTAATTGCCGCTGAAGAGCGCGACACGGAGGTCAGACGGCTGCATGATGGAGGCGCGTAGCTTCCTATTGCGGCGAAGCCTAGGCCAAGCGATCGATCAACGGATAGTTCCGATCTCGCTTAGCCGGGGGACGCGGCGGATTCGCGGCTCACGGTTGAGTTCCGCTTCCGCGCGGATCGTCTGCCGCAGCTCGTCGCGCTTCTCGTGGATCGAGGCAATCACCGGCCCCATAGGGACGCCAAGATCGACCAGAACTGCCTCCGACAGCTGAAGCGAGCTTTCAAGCGTTTCCGGCACAGCATCCGTCACCCCAGCGCGATACAATTCGACGGCATGGCCGGGGTCCCGCGCGCGGGCGATAATCGGCAGGCCGGTCGCCACGTTGCGGACGCGGCGTGCAAGGCGGACCGTGAGCACGGGATCGTCCATCGTGAGGATGAGCGCGCGCGCGTGGGGAAGATCGAGGCGGTCGACCAGTTCCTGTCGAATAACGTCCCCGAACACCACTGGGTGTCCGGCGAGGCGTCCCGCCTTCACGGCATCGATATCCGCCTCCACGGCTATGTAGGGAATATCGTGAGTCCTGAGCATCTCGGCGATCAACTGTCCGACACGGCCAAAGCCAATGATGACCGCGCGGCCACCATCTTCCTGCTCAGCCACGACCGGCTCGGCGCCTTCCTCGATTCGCTTCGAAATGGCGTGGCCGGCCTTCGCGAGCAGGGGGGTCATGGTGAGGCCAATCGCCGTCACGGTCTGCCAGAAGGCGGCGGTGGATGGCAGGATCAGCTGCGCCTGAGCGGCAGTTGCGAGAACGATCAGGGTAGTTTCTGAGGGGCTTCCCATCAGGAGACCAGTCTCGGTCGCCACGCCGACGCGCGCGCCAGCCACCCGTAGCAGCAAGAAGGTGACCAGTGTCTTCACTGCCACCACACCCGCGACAGCCAGCAAGAGCGTTGACCAGTTTTCTGCGATTGCGCTCAGATCGAGGCTCATGCCAACGGTGATCAGGAACACGCCCAGCGCAAGCCCTTTGAAGGGCGCCGTCATCACCTCGACTTCCGTATGATATTCTGTTTCCGCGATGAGCAGCCCCGCAAGAAGCGCGCCGACGATCGGTGACAGGCCCGCCGCGGTCGTCGCTACGCTGGCGACGATCACGACCAGCAACGACGCTGCGAGGAAGAGTTCCGGACTCTTGGTGCGCGCCGCCTGGGCGAACAGGCGAGGTAGGACAAGGCGGCCACCCAAGTACATGGCGACTACAGTGATGCCCCCACGTAGCGCGACCATGCCGATCCCGCTCCACCCGCCATCACCAGCCGTGGGTGCAAGAGCGCCGAGCGCAAAGATGATCGGGACGAGCGCCAAGTCTTCGAACAAAAGCATGGCAAACGCACTGCGCCCGACCGGACTTGCTGTGCCAACGAGTGGCAGGACCAGCGCCGTCGATGAAAGCGCGAGCGCCAGACCCAGCCCGGCTGCACCCGACCAGCCCTGACCGAGATAATGGAGCGCGATGGCAATGATCAGGGCGGAGCCGAATAACTCGGCGGTGCCAGTGCCAAATACGAGCCGTCGCATCGACCATAATCGCCGGAACGACAGTTCGAGCCCGATCGAGAAGAGCAACAGGATGATGCCGAACTCAGCGAACGGCTCGATCGTTTCGGGATCGGTGATCGTGACGTAGAAGAGCCAGGGGGCAGCATCGACATGTGCGCCCAATCCGGATGGTCCCACCAGTACGCCGACAAGGATGAAGCCAATTATCGGGCTGACTTTGAACCTCGCGAATGCCGGGATCACCATACCTGCCGCGCCGAGGATCACCAGGGCGTCGGAAAAGCCTTCATTGTCCAGTCGCAAAGCCATGAACACATACTAAGCAGGCTGACGTGCGTTTGTCGTGCCTTACCGCCGCTTAGTTCAAATCGGTGCCGCTAGCGCCGCTAGTGCCGGTGGGCGCGGGCGGTCGTATTCGGGCGGCCGAGCGCCTCAGCTCTGCCGTGCTTAAGTAGACGCGCCGGGTGCGAAGCGGTGCCGGGCGGCCGCACGTGCGTTCGCCCGACACCGATGCCGTCAGATCAGGCCCAGGTGGCCATCTTGTTTTCGAGGTTCTGGCGAACGGCCTCGAAGAACTGCTCGGTGGTCATCCACTTCTGTTCCGGGCCGATCAGGATTGCGAGATCCTTGGTCATGTCGCCATTCTCCACCGTCTCGATGCAGACCTGCTCTAGCGTTTCGGCGAAACGGGTGACGTCCGGCGTGTTGTCGAACTTGCCACGATACTTGAGACCGCCGGTCCAGGCGAAGATCGACGCAATCGGGTTGGTCGAGGTTGCCTTGCCCTGCTGGTGCTGGCGATAGTGGCGGGTGACGGTCCCGTGCGCCGCCTCGGCCTCGATTGTCTTGCCGTCCGGGGTCATCAGCACGGAGGTCATCAGGCCCAGCGAGCCGAAGCCCTGTGCGACCTGATCCGACTGCACGTCGCCGTCATAGTTCTTGCACGCCCAGACGAACTCACCGCTCCACTTCAACGCGGAGGCGACCATGTCGTCGATCAGGCGGTGCTCGTAAACGATGCCAGCTTCCTTGAACTTCGTCGCAAACTCGGCCTCGAAGATCTCGGCGAACAGATCCTTGAAGCGGCCGTCATAGGCCTTGAGGATCGTGTTCTTGGTGCTGAGGTAGAGGGGCCAGCCGCGGTTCAGGCTGTAGTTCATCGAAGCACGGGCGAAATCGCGGATCGACTGGTCAAGGTTGTACATGCCCATGGCGACGCCCGCTTCCGGGAAGTCGTACACGTCCTTCTCGATGATCGTGCCGTCTTCGCCCTCGAACTTCATGGTGAGCTTGCCCTTGCCGGGCACCTTGAAGTCGGTCGCGCGATACTGATCACCAAACGCGTGGCGCCCGACGACGATCGGGTGCGTCCAGCCCGGGATCAGGCGGGGAACGTTCTTAATCACGATCGGCTCGCGGAAGATCACGCCGCCCAGGATGTTGCGGATCGTGCCGTTCGGCGACTTCCACATCTGCTTAAGGCCGAATTCCTCGACGCGTGCCTCGTCGGGCGTGATGGTCGCGCACTTCACGGCGACGCCATATCTTTGGGTGGCGTGAGCGCTGTCGATGGTGATCTGGTCGTTCGTCTCGTCGCGCTTCTGGATGCCGAGGTCGTAATAATCGAGCTCGATATCGAGGTACGGCTTGATCAGGCGTTCACGGATCCATTCCCAGATGATCCGCGTCATCTCATCGCCGTCGATCTCCACGACGGGCGTTTTCACCTTGATCTTGGCCATGTTCCGTTTCCTTTGAGGGGAGGGTTTGGCGCGGTCGATACGGGGAAGGGGGCGGGGGATCAACCATCGTTCCCGCTGCGTTGTGCGAGGCGTATACCGCCGCTACACGAGGCTGCATGCCATCATTAGAAAAGCCCGAGGCGCAGGGCCTGCCCGTCACCACCACCGTAAAGTGGCGCTTTCCGGCCGTTCATCCGGAGGGCCAGAAGTTCGTCGCGATCGCGTTCGGCATCACCTTGCTGATGACGATCGTGCACAATGTGTTCTTCTGGCCGCTGCTGTTCGTCACAATCTGGGTCGCGGCGTTCTTTCGCGATCCGATCCGAACCACGCCGCGAGGCGAGGACCTGATCATCTCCCCGGCTGACGGACTGGTAACGATGATCGCGGAGGTTCCGGTACCGCGGGAGCTGGTCGCAGAGTTGGGCGAAACGCATCGTACCCGCGTCTCGGTGTTCATGAGCGTGTTCGACGTTCACATCAATCGCGCGCCGATCGCCGGCACGATCAGGCAGATCGTCTACATCTCCGGCAAGTTCCTGAACGCAGATCTCGACAAGGCGTCGGAGGACAATGAGCGCCAGCACTTCGTCGTCGAGGGGCATGACGGGGTGAAGGTGGGCTTCACCCAGATCGCCGGCCTGGTGGCACGGCGGATCATGGGCTTCGTCAAGGTCGGCGACATGGTGGCGTCCGGCCAGCGCGTCGGCCTGATCCGCTTCGGCAGCCGCGTAGATGTCTATCTGCCGGCCGGATATGCACCGCAGGTGGCACTCGGCCAGCGTGCGATCGCGGGCGAAACCGTCCTGGCACGCGCCGGCGCCTTGGCGGCGACCGGGGTGTCGCAGTGAGGCAGCCGGCGCGCACGCGTCGCGGTCTGCCGTTGCGCGCGGTGGCGCCCAACGCGGTGACGGCGCTCGCGCTATGCTCGGGGCTCAGCGGGATCCAGTTCGCGGTCAAGGCGCGCATGATGGAGAATGATCTTGTTCTATTCCACGGCGCGGATCTGACGGCACTGACGGATCGGGTGTCTACGCACTGGCAGCTGGCGGTCGCCTTCGTGCTGATCGCCGGTTTGCTCGACGGGATCGACGGGCGAATCGCACGACTACTCCATGGCGAGAGCCGCTTCGGTGCGGAGCTGGATTCGCTGGCGGACGCCATCTCGTTCGGTGTGGCGCCGGCGCTGATCCTCTACCTCTGGTCGCTTTCCAGCCTGCCGCGCTTTGGCTGGATGGCGTCCCTGATGCTCGCCGTCTTCTGCGCGCTTCGGCTGGCGCGTTTCAACGCCAATATCGATGCGGACGAGCAACCGCATAAATCCGCCGGATTCCTTACCGGCGTGCCCGCGCCGGCGGGCGCGGGGCTTGCCTTCCTTCCGCTGTTCCTGTGGTTCTGGACGGAAGAGCCGATCTTCCGGTCGCCCTATGTCGTCGCGCCCTGGACGGCGCTGGTGGCCGTTCTGCTGGTATCCAGTCTCGCAACCTGGTCCTGGTCGTCGCTTCGCCTCCGCCGGAACATCCGTTTCGAGGCGCTGGCAGTGGTTGTGATCGTGGGAGCGGCGGCTGTTTCGGCGCCGTGGCATACGACCAGCGCCCTCGGCATCGCCTATCTGCTCGCGATCCCTTTCAGCATCGCAAGCTATGCGCGGGTCAAGCGGCTGCGCGCGTCCGGATCGTCGCAGCCGATCGCGGCTGCGCCGCCCAGCGCCTGACGGCGATCCGCCGCTCTGCCAGTACCAACTGCGCGAGCGGCGCATGCTGTGACTGCGGCCGGCCAAGCAGTGCGGCGACAATCCGATCGGCACGCGGCGCGACCGTAACCGCGATGGCAAAGATCGAGACGCCGAACGTCCCAGCGAAAACGCCTAAGCTAATCAACGTCATCATCGTTCGCCTCCCTCACCATCGCGAACCATCATCCGCAAACCGATGAAAACACTCATGGTTCCGCTCGCGCCCGGTGTGTAGCTTGAGCAGCCGTTACGGGAGCTCATGCAGCACAAGTTCGCGCTTTGTTCCCGCCCTAGTTCCACATCTGTTCCGGGTCGTCAATAGCTTGCGTTCAGTGAGGCCTTCCGCTAAGCGCGCGGCCTCAACTCCGCATGGGAAGCTATCTCACCGGTGCGCTGCCTTTCAGGCTCGCGTCATCCGCTTCCCAGAGGCTTAACCGGAAGGAAAATATCATGGCGGCACCTGTCGTCTCGATGCAGCAGCTTATCGAAACCGGCGCGCACTTCGGCCACCAGACCCACCGCTGGAACCCGAAGATGAAGCCGTATCTGTTCGGCGAGCGCAACGGCGTCCACATCATCGACCTTTCGCAGACGGTGCCGCTGTTCGCGCGCGCGCTTGAGTTCATCAGCTCGACCGTCGCTTCGGGCGGCAAGGTGCTGTTCGTCGGCACCAAGCGCCAGGCGCAGGAGCCGGTTGCCGACGCTGCGCGTCGTGCTGGCCAGCACTTCGTCAACCACCGCTGGCTGGGCGGTATGCTGACCAACTGGAAGACGATCTCGAACTCGATCAAGCGCCTGAAGTCGCTTGAAGAGCAGCTGTCTGGTGACACACACGGCCTGACCAAGAAGGAAGTCCTTCAGCTCACCCGCGAGCGCGACAAGCTCGAGATGAGCCTGGGCGGCATCCGTGATATGGGCGGCATTCCGGACATCATGTTCGTGATCGACGCCAACAAGGAAGAGCTGGCGATCAAGGAAGCGAACACGCTTGGTATCCCGGTTGTCGCGATCCTCGATTCGAATGTGTCGCCGGACGGCATCGCGTTCCCGGTTCCGGCTAACGACGACGCGAGTCGCGCTATCCGCCTGTACTGCGAAGCAGTGGCGATCGCCGCAACCCGCGGTAACGCCGAGCAGCAGCGCCGTGGTGGCGCGGATCTCGGCGCAATGGCAGAGCCGCCGGCCGAGGAAGCGCTGGGCAGCGATCCGGTGGTGGCGGCTGCTGGCACCGAGGAATCGCAGCAGGTCGACGCGTAAGCGATCGCTTCGACGAGCTTCATTTCCGTTCGTGCTTGGCTCGTCGAGGCGCTGTCTTTCGCCCGCAATGTTGCGGGCGGAAAACAGGCATCTCGGCGGGCTCTGCATTGACGGGCCAATTTGATCTGAAGGAAACGACAATGGCCGACATCACGGCAGCAATGGTCAAGGAGCTGCGCGAAAAGAGCGGCGCCGGTATGATGGATTGCAAGAAGGCGCTGAACGAGACCGGCGGCGACATGGACGCGGCGATGGATTGGCTGCGCACCAAGGGTCTTGCCGCGGCAGCCAAGAAGTCTAGCCGCACGGCGGCCGAGGGCCTCGTCGGCATTGCGACCAGCGGCAACAAGGGCGCTGCGGTCGAGGTGAATTCGGAGACGGACTTCGTCGCCAAGAACGACCAGTTCCAGCAATTCGTGCGTGAAGTGACTGCGATCGCGCTGGCGACCGGCAGTGACGTCGAGGCGCTGAAGAGCCAGCCCATGCCGACCGGCAAGACGGTTGAAGAAGTGCTGACCAACAACGTTGCGACGATTGGTGAGAACCAGTCGCTGCGCCGCGCGAAGACGCTTGAAGTGTCGAAGGGTGCCGTCGTCGGTTACGTCCACAACCAGCAGTCGCCCGGCCTCGGCAAAATCGGCGTTCTCGTCGCACTTGAGAGCGAAGCACCGGACGAAGTGCTGCAGAGCCTGGGCAAGCAGCTGGCGATGCATGTCGCCGCCGCCTTCCCGAAGGCTCTGAACGAAGAGGATCTCGATGAGGCCGAGATCGAGCGCGAGCGCGCGATTGCGGCTGAAAAGGCCGGTGAGAGCGGCAAGCCTGCCGACATCGTCGCCAAGATGGTCGAAGGCACCATTGCCAAGTACCGCAAGGAGCACGCGCTCGTCAGCCAGCTGTTCGTGATGGACGGCAAGACCAAGATCAGCGACGTCGTCGCCAAGGCTGGCAAGGAAGCCGGCACGCCGATCGTGCTGAAGGACTATGTCCGCTTCCAGCTGGGCGAAGGCATCGAGAAGGAAGCGTCGGACTTCGCTGCCGAAGTCGCCGCTGCCTCGGGTGTGCCGCAGAACAAGCAGGCAGAGCCCACCGCCTGATCAACTCAGTACGACGCTGCCCCGGCCATGGTCGGGGCAGCACGTTCCTTTTAGTCGGTACCGCGGCGCTCTTCGCCGAATTGGTTGACCGACATCAGATCATTGCGAAGCGCGTCACGCACCCGGGTTGCATTGATCCTGTTCAGCTTCGCCTGAAGATAGGCGCGGCTTTCAGCGCTGAGCGTGCCGCCATCCGCTGCCTGCTGGCGCAGCGCTTCCTCGCGCAGGCCTTTCAGCCGATGGAAGTAGATCTGCTGAAGCTCGATGCGGTTATAGGTTGTTAGGTTGCCGGGCTGTGAGTAAACGGTCTGCCCAGCGGCTGGACCTGCGGATGCGAGCCCCAGCATGACTGCGATCGGGAAAATCTTCTTCATCGCCACCCTCCTGTATGTTTCGCGAACTCTACCACTGCGTCGCGCAACTGTTCGCATCGACGTTGCCGCAACATGAACAAGATCGTAAGCAGGGAGAGGTTCAATCGAGTATGAACTCGACGTACCCGGTTGCGGGGATAACATGCCCCGCCTAAGGTTCGCGCCGCCTACCGCCATCGATCGAGAAGCATGACCAGCCGCCGTTACAACCGTATCCTCCTGAAACTTTCGGGCGAAGTGCTCATGGGCGAGGGGGGGCTGGCAATCGACCCAGCCGTTACCGCCCGAGTGGCCGAGGAAATCGCGGACGTGAAGGCGCAGGGCTATGAGCTTTGCGTCGTTGTGGGTGGCGGCAACATCTTCCGCGGCCTGGCCGCAGCCGCAAAGGGCTTCGACCGCGGGACTGCCGACTACATGGGCATGCTGGCTACCGTCATGAACGCGCTTGCGGTGCAGAATGCGCTGGAGCAGATCGGTGTCGACACAAGGGTCCAGTCCGCGATTCCGATGCAGTCGGTGTGCGAGCCGTTCATCCGTCGACGCGCGGTGCGCCACCTGGAAAAGAACCGCGTCGTTATATTTGCCGCTGGCGTGGGTTCGCCCTTCTTCACGACCGATAGTGGGGCAGCGCTGCGTGCGGCCGAGATGAACTGCGATGCGTTGTTCAAGGGCACCAGCGTCGACGGCATCTATGATGCGGATCCGAAGAAAGTGCCCGACGCGAAACGTTACGAAACCATATCTTACGACACGGTGCTGTCGAAGAATCTGAAGGTCATGGATGCAAGTGCGGTAGCGCTGTGCCGCGATTCGAACATCCCGATCGTCGTGTTCAACATCCGGGAGCATGGCAATTTTGCTGCCGTGCTGGCGGGGACGGGCGTGTCGACGATTGTCCAGGAACGAGCAGGAGACTGAAACATGGCCGCTTATGACAAGGCCGATCTTGAGCGCCGCATGGCAGGCGCGGTCGAATCGCTGAAGAGCGATCTTGCGGGTCTCCGGACGGGGCGAGCCTCGACGGCGTTGCTCGATCCGGTGACGGTGGAAGTTTATGGCTCGCACATGCCGCTGAACCAGGTGGCGACCGTATCCGTGCCGGAGCCTCGCATGCTTTCCGTTCAGGTGTGGGACAAGAGCAACGTCGGTCCGGTAGAGAAAGCGATCCGTTCGGCAGGACTTGGCCTCAATCCGATCAACGATGGCCAGACGCTGCGCCTGCCCATTCCGGAGTTGACCGAGGAACGTCGCAAGGAACTCGCCAAGCTTGCCGGATCCTATTCGGAACGGGCAAAGATTGCCGTGCGCAACGTTCGCCGGGATGGAATGGACAGCCTCAAGACGGACGAGAAGAAAGGCCTCTTCGGCGAGGATGAGCGCAAGCGTCACGAAGCCGAAGTTCAGAAGCTAACTGACGCGACCATTGCTGAGATCGACCTGGCGGCGGCGGCCAAGGAAAAGGAAATCCTCGGAAAGTGATCGGGGGGCAGCGATCACTGTTCGGCTCGTCCCGACGGCATGAGCGGTGCGCCGGCTCTGGTCAGGTAGACGCATGAGCACGGCGCACGCCCTGGCGAGCGGCGGCGGGGCGCTGCCGCGCCACGTTGCGATCATCATGGATGGCAACGGGCGCTGGGCGAAGAAGCGCCTGCTGCCACGTGCTGCCGGTCACAAGGCCGGCGTCGAGGCCGTGCGGCGGGTGACGCGCCATGCGCGTGTTATCGGCATCGAGGCGCTGACGATCTATGCCTTCTCTTCCGAAAACTGGCGGCGGCCGGAGGAGGAAATCGGGGATTTGATGGGGCTGCTGCGGCTGTTCATTCGTAGCGACCTTGCCGAGCTGGTGCGTGAGAACGTGCGGCTGAAGATTCTCGGCGACTATCGCCGCTTCCCGAATGACGTGGTGGCGCTGATCGATGATGCTGTCGCACATTGCGCCGGCAACGATGGCCCGATACTGGCGATCGCGCTGAACTACGGCGCACAGGCCGAGCTCGCACGGGCAGCTCGCCGCCTGGCCGAGCGGTTGCCGCCGGAGCAGATCGATGAGGCTGCGATCGAGGCCGAGCTTGAGACGCGGGATATGCCGCCGCTCGACCTGCTGATCCGCACGTCGGGCGAGCATCGTCTGTCGAATTTCCTGCTGTGGCAGGCGGCTTATGCCGAATTACTGTTCGTCGACACGCTTTGGCCGGATTTCGGCGCGGCGGACCTTGATGCGGCGGTGGCGAACTTCGGCGGACGCCAGCGGCGGTTCGGGGGCTTGTGACGGCGCCTGACGCCCCGACGCCGGACGCGAAGGTTCGCACGCCTTCCAATTTGCGGCTGAGAATGATCGCCAGCGTCGCGATGATCACGGTCGCAAGTGGTGCATTATGGTTCGGCGGTGTCGCCTTTTGGCTGCTCGCGGTCGTGATTGCGCTGTTCATGATGGCCGAATGGTCCGACTTGCACAGGGCAAGCGCACGCGAGAAGCGCCTTGCGCAATATGCGCTCTCCGTGCCGCTGGCCGTGATGGCGCCCGCGTCGCTCATCCTCGAGGTACACGATTTCTTCTCGCTGGGGCTTCTTGCCGGCGCCGGGTTCTTCGTCGCTGCTGTGACGCGCAAGCCGCCACTTGGCCTCGGCGTGCTTTACTGCGGCTTGCCGGTGCTGGCGCTGACGTTCTTGCGGCGGCAGGATGAGGGGCTGATCTGGGCCTTCTGGGCGCTGTCGCTGGTATGGGCGACGGATATCGGCGCGTTCTTTGCCGGGCGGTCGATCGGCGGGCCGAAGCTGGCGCCGCGCTTGTCCCCCAACAAGACGTGGGCCGGGCTGATCGGGGGCGTTGCTGCGGCCAGCGCGCTCGCACTTGTGCTTCATGTCCGCTATGGACTGCCCTGGCGTATGACGTTGGCAACGCCGCTGCTGGCCGTGCTGGCACAAGGAGGCGACTTGTATGAAAGCTGGCTCAAGCGGCGGGCGGGCGTGAAGGACTCGGGCAACATCCTGCCAGGGCATGGCGGCGTGCTCGATCGGCTTGATGGCGTCGTTCCGGTTGCGCCGGTTGCTGCGCTGCTTGTGGTTGTGCCGTACCTCTACCGATGAAAAGCATCACCATTCTTGGTGCGACCGGCTCGATCGGTACGTCCACGCTCGACCTCGTGGAGCGGTCGCCGAATGAATTCCGCGTCGTTGCGCTGACGGCGAATTCCGACGTAACCCGGCTTGCGGCAGCGGCGATCCGCACCCGCGCCCAGCGTGCGGTGGTCGCGGACGAAAGCTGCCTGCCGGCGTTGCGCGAAGCTCTGGCCGGGACGGGGATCGAGGCTTCCGGCGGAGAGGAAGCGGTGTGCGAAGCCGCTGCGATGCCAGCAGACGTGACCGTTGCTGCGATCGTCGGTTGTGCTGGCCTCAAGCCTTCGATGGTCGCGGTGGAGCAGGGCGGAACGCTTGCGCTGGCCAACAAGGAGGCGCTGGTTTCCGCGGGCGACGTGATGAAGGCCGCGGTAGCCCGCCACGCCGCAACGCTGCTGCCAGTGGACAGCGAGCATAGTGCGATCTTTCAGTGCCTGGACGCGAGGCTTGCCGAGCGGGTGAGCCGGATCATCCTGACGGCGAGCGGAGGCCCATTCCGCGACCGCAGCCTCGCGGAGATGCGCGGCATCACCCCGGCGCAGGCTGTAGCGCACCCGAACTGGTCGATGGGGGCCAAAATCTCCGTCGATTCGGCGACGATGATGAACAAGGGCCTTGAGCTGATCGAGGCGTTCCACCTGTTCCCGGTGACCGCGGACCAGATCGAGATCGTGGTGCATCGCCAGTCCGTGGTGCATTCGATGGTCGAGTATGTCGACGGCTCGGTGATCGCGCAGCTCGGCACGCCGGACATGCGGACGCCCATTGCGGGCGCGCTGGCATGGCCTGATCGCATGGCGACCCCAGGTGAGCGGCTGGACCTGGTAAAGGTCGGGCGGTTGGATTTCGAAGCCCCCGATGAGGAGCGCTTCCCGGCGCTGCGGCTGGCGCGTGAGGCGCTGAAGGCGGGCGGCGGGCGACCGGCAATCCTCAACGCCGCGAACGAAGTGGCGGTTGCTGCTTTCCTAGGCGGTCGAACTGGTTACCTCGAAATTGCCGCAATCGTTGGCGATATTCTGGACCGCTATGATCCACCGGCTCCCGAAACGCTCGATGCCGTGCTGGACATCGATCGCGAGGCGCGGGCGTTGGCGGAAGAGCGTGTGAAGGAACGCGTCGCTTGATCCAAACTCCCGGCCTGCTGCTTACGCTGCTCGCCTTCGTCCTGGTGATTGGGCCGCTCGTGTTCGTTCACGAGCTGGGCCATTACCTCGCGGGGCGGATGTTCGGCGTGAAAGCCGACGTGTTTTCGATCGGCTTCGGCCGCGAAATGGCAGGCTGGACGGACAAGCGCGGTACGCGGTGGAAGATCGGGTGGATGCCGCTGGGTGGCTATGTTCGCTTCGCCGGCGACATGAACGCGGTGAGCCAGCCGTCGGCGGAATGGCTGTCGCTGCCGCCGGAGGAGCGGAACAAGACCTTCCAGTCGAAGACCGTGTGGCAGCGCGCGATCATCGTCGCGGCCGGCCCGGTCGTAAACTTCGTGCTGGCGATCCTGATCCTAGCCGGCTTCGCCTTCGCTTATGGCGATACGCGCACGCCGCCAGTGGTGGGGATGGTCGTCGAGGGCAGCGCTGCCGCGCGGGCCGGGCTGCAGCCGGGTGACCGCATCACGCGGCTGGGCGATCGAGAGATCGAGATCTTCGAGGACATGCTGGCCTATACCCGGATTCATCCGGGGGAGCAGGCCGAGGTTGGTCTGGTGCGCGCTGGCCAGACCATGACGGTGCCGGTGACGATCGGCGTCGACGAGCAAGTGGACCGGTTCGGCAATCGATACCGTGTCGGCATGCTGGGCATCGCACGCGTGGAGCGCGTGACGGAGCCCGTGAGCTTGCTGGAGGCGCCGGTCGTGGCGGTGAAGCGGACCGGCGATATCCTGTCGATGATGGTCGAGACGATCGGGCAGATCATCACGGGCCGTCGTTCCGTAAAGGAACTGGGCGGGCCGCTGTCGATCGCCAAGGTCTCCGGCGAGCAGATCACGCTGGGCGTGGATGCGTTCGTGTTTCTGATCGCGCTCGTTTCCATCAATCTGGGGTTCATCAACTTGCTGCCAGTTCCGATGCTGGATGGCGGGCACTTGCTTTTCTATGCGATTGAGGCAGTGCGACGCCGGCCTGTCGGCCCAGAGGCGCAGGAATGGGCGTTTCGCGGCGGATTGGCCGCGATCCTGGCGTTGATGCTGCTCGTGACCTTCAATGATCTTGGGAATTTCGGCTTTTGGCGCAGCCTCGCAAGCTTGATCGGTTGACGATTCAAGGGCAGGGCGCGCGAAGGGGCTTGTTTGGGCTTACCGGGGTGGCTTTGGTGACTGTTTTGAACACTTCGTTTGTCCGTCCGCGATCGGTCGCGTTGCTGCTTGGCTGCACGATGCTGGCCGGCGTGCCCGCGGTTGCCGCTGCGCAGGACGCTGCTGCGGCTCAGCCGGCTGCCACCGCGACTCCGGCCGCTCAGGCGACTGCGCCTGATGCCGCGACTCCGCAGAACCGCGTGATCCGCAGCCTGCGCGTCGAGGGTTCGCAGCGAGTCGAGCCGGAAACCGCGCTCAGCTACACGAAGCTGCGGGTCGGCCAGCCTTATTCGAACGAGACGCTCGATCAGGCGATCAAGGACCTCTACGCGAGCGACCTGTTCGCCGACGTGACGGTGGCCGGCGCTGAGACCGGCGACATCATCCTGCGAGTGCGGGAGAATCCGATCATCAACCGCGTGATCCTGGAGGGCAACAAGCGCCTGAAGGACGACAAGATCACCAAGGAGATCAAGCTCAAGCCGCGGCAGGTGTTCACCCGCTCCGCGGTGCGGCAGGACGTTGCCCGGATCATCGAGCTGTATCGCCGCCAGGGCCGGTTCGGCGCCAGCGTCGATCCGAAGATGGTCGCGCTGGACCAGAACCGCGTCGACGTGGTGTTCGAGATCAGCGAGGGGCCCAAGTCCAAGGTTCGCCAGATCAACATCATCGGCAACGAGGTGTTCGACGACGACAAGCTGCGCGAACAGATGGCGACCAAGCAGGCGCGCCTGTTCCGCCTGCTGTCCTCGAACACCACCTATGACCAGGATCGCCTGGCGTACGACCAGCAGAAGCTGCGGCAGTTCTACCTGACCGAGGGCTATGCCGACTTCCGCGTGACCAGCGCGGTGGCCGAGCTGACCCCGGACAAGAAGGACTTCATCATCACCTACGTGGTGGAGGAAGGGCCGCGCTACAAGTTTGGTGACGTCACCGTCGACAGCGACATCCGCGACTTCGACGACAAGGCGCTGGCCAAGACGCTCGCCCTCAAGAAGGGTGACTGGTACAATGCGAAGCTGGTTGAGGACACGGTCGACAGCCTCAGCCAGACGGCCGGCCTGTTCGGCTATGCCTTCACTGAAGTGAGCCCGGAGTTCCAGCGCGACAAGGACGCGCTGACGATGTCGATCAACTTCCACATCGGCGAGGCCAAGCGCACTTACGTCGAGCGGATCGAGGTGACCGGTAATACCCAGACACAGGACAAGGTGATCCGCCGCGAGATCCGGCTTGCCGAGGGTGACGCGTTCAACAGCTTCCAGGTGAAGCGCTCGCAGGACCGCATCAACAGCCTGGGCTATTTCCAGGACAAGTTCGAGATCAAGCAGACGCCGGGCTCGACGCCGGACCGCGTAGTGCTGGGCGCGAACGTCGAAGAGCGGGCGACGGGCGAACTTCAGCTGTCGGCCGGCTTCTCCAGCCTCGAGCGATTCATCGTCCAGTTCAACATCACGCAGCGCAATTTCCGCGGCAAGGGCCAGGAACTGCGGCTTGGCGTGAACTATTCGAGCTATTCGAAGTCGATCGAGGCGGGCTTCACCGAGCCGTATCTGTTCGACAAGAACATCGCCGTTGGCGTCGACGTGTTCCGGCGTGACTTCAACGCGTTCAACTTCGTCGGCAACGATCGGCAGACGACGTACAGCCAGGTGTCGACCGGGTTCCAGGTCCGCGCCGGCGTGCCGCTGACGGAATATTGGACGCTGTCGGGCCGCTATGGCCTGTCGTACGACGAGGTCGGGCTCGACCGGAACCAGTTCTTCCGCAACGGCCAGTGCGACTATCTGCTCGCAGGGCGCTATCTGTGCGACGCGCTGGGCAATCGCGTGACGTCGTCGATCGGCTATTCGCTGATCTACGACAGCCTCAACAGCCGCTTGCGCCCCACCCGCGGTCAGCGCTTCAGCCTGAGCCAGGACTTCGCGGGCCTTGGCGGCGACGTGAAGTATATCCGCAGCCGCGCGGACGGCGCGAAATACTGGGGCATCGGGGGCGGGTTCGTCCTCTCGGTGCAGGCCGAGGGTGGCTATGTCCATGCGCTGGAAGACAGCCCGGGCCCGGGCGTCGATCCGGTGCGGATCACCGACCGCTTCTACCTCGGCGAGCCACAATTCCGCGGCTTCGACATTCGCGGCGTGGGCCCGCGCGTTCAGCGTATCCCGTACACCACGGATGCGAACGGCAAGCAGGTTCTCGTCACGGATCGCAACCAGATCGTCGACGACGCGCTGGGCGGCAAGGCCTACTACCTGGGCCGGCTCGAGCTGGAAATCCCGCTCGGCTCCGGCGCCCGCGAGCTTGGTCTGCGCCCGTCCGTCTATGTCCAGGCGGGCAGCCTGTTCAACATCACGCGCCCGCTGCCGGCGGCGGACTTCCCGACCACGGTGGACGCGGAGGGCAATACGGTGGTCCTCCCGTTGCCGCAGACCAATGGGGCTGGGCAGCCGCTGTATTATTATGTGGGGGCGACCGGGGCCCTCACGACTACGACCTGCGCGGCCGGTCTTCCGGACGGCAGCGGCAATTGTAACGGCATCATCCCGAACACGCCGCAGATCCGCTCGCAGCCGTTCCTCGAGCGCTTCCTGGGCGATTCGCCCAAGCCACGCCTCTCGGTCGGGTTCGGCGTGAACTGGACCTCGCCTTTCGGGCCTCTCCGCATCGACGTCGCTAAGGCTCTGATCCAGCAGCCGGGCGACGACGACAAGCTTATTACCTTCAACGTAGGGACTCAGTTCTGATGACCAAGTTCAAGACCATGCTGATCGCGGCGGCGCTCGCCGCGCCGGCAACCATGATTGCCGGCAATGCGACTGCCCAGGTTTCGGGAATTGCCGTGGCGAACCCGGAGCAGGCGATCGCCAACTCCAAGGCGTGGACGGCGGCGCGTGCGCAGATCCAGTCCACGTATAAGGCGCAGATCGACCAGGCGACCGCGCGTCGCACCGCGATCGAGGCGGAGCTTCGCCCGCTGATCACCGCTGCGCAGACCGCATCGCAGGCCCCGGGGGCAACCGAAGCATCGCTGCGCCCGCAGCTGCAGGCGATTCAGACCAAGCAGCAGGCAGCGCAGCAGGAGCTGTCGCGCCTGACCCAGCCGGCGCAGCGCGCGGAGGCTTACGCGATCGAACAGATCAGCGCGAAGCTGTCCGACGCCGTGCAGGCGGCGGTACGTGCCCGCAACGTAACGCTGCTGCTTCGCCCGGATGCGGCGATCTACGCGCAGCCGGCGGCCGACATCACCCCGGCGATCACCACCGAGCTCGACCGTCTGGTTCCCAGCGTCGGCATCACGCCGCCGGCTAACTGGCAGCCGGGTGGCCAGGGCCAGCAGGCTGCCGCTGCAGCACCTGCCGCGCAGCCGGCCGCGACGCCGTCGAACCAGCGCAAGCAGCCGCAGGGCCGCTGATCTGCGATGAGCGAGACGCCGACTGCCTCCACCACCCTCGGCCCGTTTGACGCGACGCGGGTGATGGCGGCGCTGCCGCACCGTTACCCGATGCTGCTCGTCGACCGGGTGGAGCGGCTGGTGCCCGATGAATCGATCACCGCCATCAAGGCGGTGACGATCAACGAGCAGTTCTTCCAGGGGCATTTCCCCGGCCGTCCGATCATGCCGGGCGTGCTGATCGTCGAGGCGCTGGCGCAGGCCGCCGGCGTTCTCGCGGTGGAAAGCCTCGGCCTCGCGGGCACCGGCAAGCTCGTCTATTTCATGTCGATCGACGGCGTGAAATTCCGCAAGCCGGTCGAGCCGGGCGTGCTGCTGACGCTGGAGGTATCCTTTGTCCAGAAGCGCGCCCGGGTCTGCAAGTTTGCCGGCAAGGCGATGATCAACGGTGAACTCGCCGCGGAATGCGAGTTCACCGCCATGATCGCGGATCCGCCAAGCGCGTGATCCCGATCGTCGCCCTGGCAGCTGCCGGGCGTCGGGCACGATGACGAACGAAAGGGTGGGGCGAGCGCCAGCAGATGGATAGTCTCACCCTCTTCGGTCTCGTCGCGGTCAGCCTGATGCTGATCTGCTATGCGCTGGAAGACCGCTCCTCTTGGTGGGTGCTTGGCTTTGCGCTCTCCTGTATGCTCGGCTCTGCGTACGGCTTTCTGCAGGGCGCCTGGCCGTTTGGCGTCGTCGAAGCGATCTGGTCGCTGGTTGCGCTCAATCGCCGGCGCAAGCTTCGCTGATCGTTGCGTCGTGACCATTGCTCTGCTAGGCGCGCCGCTTCCTTTCAGGCTGGTCGGAACCAGCCACTTCGGAGACTGAAACGTGAAGACCGATATCCACCCCGACTACCACATGATCAAGGTGCAGATGACGGACGGCACCGTGTACGAGACCCGCTCAACGTGGGGCAAGGAAGGCGACACGATGACGCTCGAGATCGATCCGCTCGCGCACCCGGCGTGGACCGGCGGCAAGGGCCAGATGCTCGACGCGGGCGGCCAGGTGGCACGCTTCAACAAGCGTTTCGGCGGTGGGCTCACGCTCCGTAAGTAATTGAAGTTTAACCATCGCGAACATAGCATTCAGCATGTTCGCGGCGGAATTTGAACCTGCAGAGACAAACGGCCGGCGCCGCAGCAAGCGTGCGCCGGTTTCGTTTGATGCGAGCATTGGACAGGGCGGCATCGGTCGCACCTTATGCAAGGTGGTGGACATCTCGCTCCACGGCGCGCGGATCCAAAGCTATTCGGCGCTGCGCAGAGGCTCCACGATCTGGCTTACCCTGCCCGAGATCGGGCCGGTCGCTGCCGACGTGAAGTGGGCCGACGAGTATACCGCCGGCTGCCAGTTCCAGCGGCCGCTGAGCCAGGCGTCGTTCGACCAACTGGCCGAGCGCTAGGCGCGATCCTACATCTGCTGAATGGCGATTTACGTCGACAGAGCCTTCATTCCGTACCGCGGGCACTTGATGTGCCACATGATCGCCGACACCTTCGGCGAACTGCACGGCATGGCTGACGCAATCGGCATGCAGCGGCGGTGGTTCCAACCGCGCAGCTTCCCGCATTATGACGTGCCACAGGATCGCCGTGTCCTAGCGCTGCGTCTCGGGGCCGCGGAAGTGGATCGGCGCGAGATCGTGATGGTCATGCGCCGCCTGCGTGCCGATCCGGAGTTCGTGGCGGCGCTGGATCGGGAGCGAGCGAGACACGCGGCGCTGATCGGCTGACCGGGACCCGCGTCGGATCTGATACGTTCCGCAGCGATGGACCTACAGATCATCGTCAACGACATCGCCCGAGAAATTGAAGAAGATGCAGCCGAACTGGAAGCTGCGGCAGATGCCAAGAAAGAGGGACTGTCACCTGGCCGGTTCGGGATCGCCGTGGCGACCGCCGAGGATATGTTTACCGCCGGGGCCGCCGACGTCGCCTTCCCGATTCAGAGCATTTCCAAAGTGCTGGCGCTGGAGCTTGCCCTGTGCAGCCGCGGCGATCGGATCTTCGAGCGGGTGGGGCGCGAACCTTCTGGCGATCCGTTTAATTCCGTCATTGATCTGGAGCGCACCGACGGCATTCCGCGGAACCCCTTCATCAACGCGGGCGCCTTGGTCGTCGTGGACATGTTGGTCACGGACTGCGGCGGATCCGATACCGTCATCGACTTCGTACGCGACCAGATCGGCGATCATCCTCTCAGCCTGAACGATGACGTGATAAATGAAGGCGGCGATCTCAATCGCGCGATGCTGAGCTTCATGAAGCATCACGGCAACGTCGAAGCATCGATCGACGAGATTATGGAAGCTTACGCCAAGCAGTGTGCCATTTCGGTAGATTGCAAAGGATTGGCACTGGCGGGCCGCTTCCTCACGCGCACTCGGCTAAGCGAAACTGACGAGGCCGAAGCGGAGCGGGCGCGGCGAATGCGGAAGGTCCTAGCACTGATGATGACGTGCGGGCATTATGACGGGTCCGGAGACTTTGCGTTACGCGTCGGCCTACCGGCGAAGAGCGGCGTCGGCGGCGGTATCCTTGCCATAGCCTCGGAGCATGCGTCGATCGCGGTGTGGTCTCCGAACCTCGATCAGAATGGAAATTCAATCCTCGGTGTTCATGCGCTCGAGAAGCTGAGTGCGAAAACCGGCTGGTCTGTTTTTGGTCCTCCTCTCAGATCGTGATTTCGATCACGGCTCTGGGTCAGGTCTAAAGACCCATCGATGAAGGGCGGCAAAAGCTTTAGAAAGCCGCCCCATCGGCCGAGTACAAGAAGCCGATCGCGCCAGCGCCGTAAACCGTGGTTAATAATGTCATAATCTATTACAAAATTAACGTTTCGGTAATCCATAAACCTCAACCCGCATGTGGAAGTAGCGCTTCGGTTGAGGAGGTATCAGTGAGCCTACACGATCACCGCTTCACCGGGTTCGAAGCGATGCCCGCCGCTGAGACCAAGCCAGATCGACGGCATGGCAGCCGGCACGTCACGGTCTTCTTTATCGCGCGGATGATGTGTGGCTGCGATCAGGGGTTCGGCCGCGTACTGAATATCTCGGACGGCGGCATGATGATCTCCGCACGCCTTCCGCTGACTCTTGGCGACGAAGTGACGGTTGATCTGTCTGATAACTGCACGCTGACCGGCACTGTCGTTTGGCGCGATTCCGACTGGGCCGGTGTAAAGCTGACGACGCCGATCGACAGCTTGGCACTTCTGAACCGGTTGAACGAGGAGCGGCGGCACTCGCGCCGGCGCTCGCTGCGATTACCGGTGGACAAGCCAGTGATTGCAATGAGCGAGTTGGGCATTCAGGTCGTGCGGCTCCGCGATCTTTCCCAGCGCGGCGCTAAGATCGCTCATGATGGACGCCTCTACCCGGGGCTTGCGGTCAAAATCCGGGTGGCGCCGCAACATGATCGACGAGGATATGTTCGCTGGTCCAGGGACGGGATTGCAGGGCTCGAATTTCTGGAGGTTCTGAGCGTAGACGACCTCTCCTCTGCCAAGGCAATCAACGAAGCTTAAGCGATCTCGATGACGAGGTCGCGCCTTCGGCCCAATGCTAGCCAAGCCACGCATCCGCTTCAATGTGGTGCCCGGAATGGTCTAGCGCGTTTCGAGTTGGGAATGCAGCGGCGCCTCGTTTTCAATATTGCTCGATGAAGCGATCCTTTCAGCCGCTGACCTGCACCCGCTCCGGTCCGTGTCCGGACTGCCGGAGATCGCTGGTTCCACCTGGAGGTAGCCACCATCGAAATCGCCGGCTTGCTCAAGCCTCCGCAAGTCAGGGATCGACACCCAGCCGTCGCCATATTCGATAAGGCCCTGACTGGCCATCGAACGCAGGGTACGATTGATGTGGACCGACGTCAGGCCGAGTATGTCTCCAAGCTGTTCCTGCGTGAAGGGCATGGGGAAGCGGGCGCGGTCTCCCAGCCCTTTGGTCGCCTGGCGAAGGCCAAGCTCGCACAGCAAGTGTGCCGTGCGGGTGAGGGCGTCGCGCCGCCCCAGATTGACGATCCATTCCTGCATAATGGCGCCGTCCGCTATCTGGTCCAGCGTCAGCGCCTCGAGCGCGGAAGGTGCGCGCTTAAGCACGCCGACCATCGCCGAAAGCGGGATTTCCGCGACCTTGGACGCAGTGAGCGCCTGAATGTTTTCTTTCGCCTTGGCTGGAGGGAGGCGTGGAAAGTTGAGCAAGTCACCGGGAAGGTGCACCGACACGATCTGGCGGCCACCGGACCTGACGATCTTGTGGCGCTGCACATATCCGCCAAGCAGCACGAGTACGGTCGAGTGGCGCTCCCCTTGTCGGATCAGGTAAGAGCCGGCTTGTACTGACCTTTCGGCGCAAGGAAGGGCCGCGATCAGATCGCTGTCGGCCTCACCCATACCGTACAGCTTGCGCAGCTTCGCGGCAAAGAGGGAAAGCGGCCGGGCCGGGGCGACGTGGCTCATTCTGCAATTCCTAACGACAGCCAACGAACAGCTTCTCGTTTCGGGCTCAAAATCAATGGCGGACCTCGCGCTTTGGTTCATTGATCGGGGCGCTAGAGAGCGTCGTCCGGTCGCTTTGGCATGATGGTTCGGATGGGATATCAAACGGCTATGGTTCTCGTCTCCCTGCTGTACGTCAGCCGAAGTCAGATCGATTTTCCGAGGGAAGAGTGGAAGGTGGTCGACATCGTGACGGTGGCGCGGTCACGCAACAGGTCTCTGGACGTGACCGGCGCGCTGATGTTCACCGAGTCCCACTTTGCGCAGGTGCTGGAAGGGCCGGCTGATGCCGTGGCTGAAGTGATGGGCAGCATCGGCAAGGACGAGCGCCACGGCGACTTGAAGGTCATCGAGACTGAGGCGATGAGCCGCCGCCGCTTCGGAAAATGGTCCATGGCCTACTGGGGCCCCGCCAGCCTTGTCGAAGGGCAGCTGGAGCCTGTGCTCGCCGTGGCTGCCGGAGGTGGATCGGTGTTTGCCTCGCGCGACCTGATCGCGCTGATGATGCAGCTCGCGGAGAACGGCGAGTGAGCGCCAGTCTTCCACCACCGGAGCGGCGCGCGCGCTCCTGAGGTGGCGGAAGCGGTGGGATTCGAACCCACGGACGGCTTGCACCGTCGCTGGTTTTCAAGACCAGTGCCTTAAACCACTCGGCCACACTTCCATGTTCGCATCGCCCTCTGGCGTGCTGCGGCGATGCGTGCAAGCCTGTCGATGATTGGCGGTTCCGCCATGCGACGGCCTGTGTCACACAGGCGAGGTGAAGCGCTTTCTCTCCATCATTCATCGTCTTCATCTTGGCATCGCGATTGGCATCGCGTTCACCGCTGCGGGCTCGGCCCATGCGCAGGATGAGGCTGGGTTCCAGGCTTACCTGCGTGAATTGCGCGCGCAGGCGCTCCGTGAGGGCGTGCGGCCGGCAACGGTGGACGCGGTGCTGCCGACGCTGACCTTCAGCCAGCGCGTTGTAGATCTCGATCGCCAGCAGCCGGGTAACCCGGGCTCGACGGCCTCGCCGCCGTTTGCGCCATACAAGGCGCGGCACGTCGATGCGGCGCGGATCAGCCGCGGGCGTACGGCTTACGCAGCCAACCGTGCACGGTTGGCGCGTGTAGAGACGGAGACGGGCGTTCCCGAATCGATCATGGTGGCGATCTGGGGACATGAGACCAATTACGGCGGCTACAAGGGTAATTTCGACCTGCTGCGCAGCTTGGCGACGCTTGCCTATGAGGGGCGCCGCCGGAGCCTGTTCGCCGGCGAGTTCATCGCGACACTGAAGATCCTGGAGCGTGGCATTCCGCGCTCGACCCTGGTCGGCAGCTGGGCTGGCGCGACCGGCAATCCGCAGTTCCTGCCGTCGATCTATCTGCGCCTTGCCCGTGACGGCGACGGCGACGGGAAGGCGGATATCTGGAACAGCGAGGCTGATACGCTGGCCTCGATCGGAAATTACTTCGTAAATGCGGGCTGGCGCCCGGGAGAGCCGTGGGGCATCGCGGTTACCGTTCCCGCCGGGCTCGATCGCAGCGGCCAGCGCAACCGGCTGGTCTCGCCACGCTGCCCGCGCGTGTTCGAGCGGCACAGCACGTGGCGGACAATGGCCGAGTGGCGGGCGCTCGGCATCGTGCCGCAGGGCGGCCGCTGGCCCGGCGATAACGTGCTTGCGACGCTGATGGAGCCGGACGGGCCCGGCGCGACGGCATATTTGCTCACGGGCAATTACCGCGTGATCCTCGATTATAATTGCTCGAACTTCTATGCGCTATCGGTGGGACTGCTGGCCGATGCGGTCGAGCGTTAGCGCGGTAGGCCTTGCGGCGCTGCTGCTCGCTGGCTGCAGCGGCGGGAGCGAGGTTCCGCGGCCGCCCATCTCTTCCGCTCCCGCGAAGCGCAGCATCGCCGTCCCGCTGCCGCCCGAAGCAGGGGCGCAGGAGGGCCCGGCCGGAACATCCGGGATGGGGGCAGCGCGCTACGATCAGGTTGGTTATGCCAGCTGGTATGGCGAGGAGCTGGAAGGCGCATTGACGGCAAGCGGTGCGCCGTTTGTTCCGGCTGCCATCACGGCGGCGCACCGAACGCTGCCCTTGGGCTCGCATGCGGAAGTGACCGCACTGGATAGCGGTCGCATGATCCTGGTGCTCATCAACGATCGGGGGCCAAGTCGCGCGGACCGCGAGATCGATCTGTCCCGCGGGGCAGCGGCGCTGCTGGGGATGAACGGCCAGCCGATTGCGCCAGTCAGGGTACGTGGTGTGATTGCGAGCGCGGCAGATGCGGCGGCGCTGGCGAACGGCAGGCCGGCTGCCACGCGGCTGCCCGCGCCGCCGGCGTTGCTGAGTGCGCTGCGATCCGAATTACCCGGGGCGAAGATGCCGGCGACGGCAACTCCTGCGCCGCGGCGGGCAGCCGCATCGCCGCGACCGCCGGTTGCGGCTGCGGCGCCGTCGAAGAGCGGCGCGTACCTCGTTCAAGTCGCAGCCTTTTCCAGCTCGAATCGAGCAGGGGCGTTGGCTGAGATGCTCGACGGTAGAGTGGAGAGCAATGGCGGCTTGCACCGTGTACGCCTTGGTCCATTCTCCGACGCATCGTCAGCGCAACGCGCGCGTGACGACGTCGCGCGGCGCGGCTATGGCGACGCAACGATCATCGTTCAGCCCTGAACCTTCCTTCCGGAGCCCCGAGTAGAGCGTCCATGACCAAGATCCTGTCCTTCCTCGCGCTTCCGGCGATCGCCGTGTCGGTCGCTTATCCCTCGGCTGCCTCGGCGCCGCAGTTCCAGACGACGGCGCCGGTCGCGTTCATGGAGGATCTGTCCTCCGGCGCGGTGCTGTACGCCAAGGATGCAGACCGTCGCATGCCGCCGGCGTCGATGGCGAAAATGATGACCGCCTATGTCGCGTTCGACATGATCAAGCGTGGCGAGCTGAAGCTCAACCAGGAGTTCGAGGTTCGGCCTGAGACGTGGAAGCGCTGGCACGGCCCGGCAGCCGGATCGACCATGTTCCTGTCGCCGGGCGAGCGGGTGTCGGTCGAGAACCTGTTGAACGGGATCGTGACGCTGTCGGGCAACGATGCCTGCGTGGTGCTGGCGGAAGGCATCTCAGGAACCGAGGAAGCCTTCGTCCAGCGGATGAACGAAGCAGCACGGAAGCTGGGCCTGACGAACAGCCACTTCGGCACGTCGAACGGCTGGCCTGACAATGGCGTCACCTATGTCACCGCGCGTGATCTGGCGAAGCTGGCCGCGGCGACGATCGAAGAGCATCCCAAGCTCTACAAGCAATTCTACTCACGCCGTGAATTCACCTGGGGCAAGACGCTGGGCTCGGGCTCGGCGATCACTCAGGCGAATCGCGATCCGCTGCTCGGCCGTGTCGCGGGTGCGGACGGGCTCAAGACCGGCCATACCGAAGAAGCCGGCTACGGCTTCACCGGGTCGGCGGAGCAGAATGGCCGCCGCATCGTGATGGTCCTTGCCGGCCTCAACAGCTCCAACCAGCGCATCTCCGAATCCGTTCGCTTCATGGATTGGGGCTTCCGGGCTTGGCAGGCGAAGCCGATCGTGAAGCAGGGCCGCAAAGTGAGCGACGCCGACGTGCAGTTGGGTGACTCGTCCACCGTCGGGCTGGTCGCGCCGCGTGACCTGAACGTCGCGCTGCCGTCTGGCGCTGTGCCGGCGATGACCGCCAAGGTCGTGTACGAAGGCCCGATCAAGGCGCCGATTAAGGCTGGCGCGCATATCGCGAACCTCGTCGTAACCTCGCCCGGTTTGCCGAAGCAGACGTTGCCGCTGGTTGCCGACAAGGACGTGGCGGAAGCAGGCTTCTTTGGCCGCGCCTGGGCGGGGCTGACCGGGCTGTTCGGATGACCGGACGTTTCCTCTCGCTCGAGGGGGGCGAGGGGGCCGGCAAGTCGACGCAGGTCCGCGCGCTCGCGGCGGCGCTGGAAGCGCGGGGCATCCCGGTACACGTCACGCGGGAGCCCGGCGGCAGCGAGGGGGCGGAGGCGATTCGCGGCCTGCTGATGCACGGCGACGTCGCGCGCTGGAGCGCGCCGACCGAGACCCTGCTGTTCGCGGCCGCGCGTGCCGATCACGTCGAGAAGGTAATCCGGCCAGCCATAGAGGCTGGTACCTGGGTGATCACGGACCGGTACGTCGATTCCACGCGCGCTTATCAGGGGGTTGCGGGCGGGATCGACGACGCGGCGATCATGGCCCTGCACGCATTCGGCACGCACGGACTGCTGCCTGACCGTACCTTCGTCCTCGAACTGCCGGTGGAGGAGGGTGCTCGCCGGGCGGCGTTGCGAGACGGCGGACTGGCTGATCGCTTTGCCTTGCGCGGACCCGACTTTCACGCGGACGTGGCACGCGCGTTCCGGTCGCTGGCCGCAGGCGAGCCTGAGCGCTTCCGGATCGTGGATGCGGCGAAGGCTGCGGCGGAAGTGACAGCTGACTTGCTGGCCGGACTGGCCGACCTGCTGCGATGACGCGCCTGCGTGGCAATGGCGCCGCCCATGCTGCGTTCGAGGCAGCGGCCAGCGGCGGGCATCTGCACCATGCGTGGCTGTTCGCGGGGCCGCCCGGGATCGGCAAGGCGACCTATGCGCGCCAGGTCGCGGTGTCGCTGCTTGCCCGCGCCGCTGGAGACGCAACAAGTGATCGGACTCACGCGCTGATCGAGGCGGGATCGCATCCCGACTACCGCGTTCTGCAGCGGCTTCCAAAGGACGGCAAGCCGGACGGCGACCTAGCGCGGAGCATCACGATCGCGCAGGTGCGGACGCTCCAGCCGATGTTTGCCACCACGCCCTCGCTGGGGCCGCGGCGTGTCGTGTTGATCGACGCGGTCGACGATCTTGAGCGCGCGGGCGCCAATGCGCTCCTCAAGAACCTGGAGGAGCCGCCGGAAGGAACCGTGTTCCTGCTGATCAGCCATGCGCCGGGCCGGCTGCTGCCGACGATCCGTTCGCGTTGCCGCTTGCTGCGGTTCGAACCGCTCAACGGCGAGGAGATGCTTGCGGCGCTTGGCGATCTACTCCCGGATGCCAGCGGCGAGGAGCGCGAGGCGCTGGTCCGCTCCGGTGGCGGATCGCCGGGGCGCGCCCTGCGGTTCGCCGGGCTGGAACTCGGCAAGCTCGACGCCGCCCTGACCTCGATCGCGCGAGACGGTGACCGGACGAATGCGGAACGGGTGCGACTTATGCGCGCTCTGTCCACCAAGGCGGCACAGCCGCGTTACGAGGCGTTCCTTGATCGCGTGCCGACCTTCGTCGCGGAGCAGGCGCCGTTTCGTGCCGGTGAGGCGCTTCGCACGGCGTTGGACGCTTATGAGGAAAGCCGCGCCTTGGCAGCGAGCGCCCGGGCCCTGTCACTGGATCCCGGGAGCACGGTGTTTGAACTGGCGGGGGTGGTCGCGCGGCTCGCGCGCGAGTAGAGGCTCAAGGCTATGGCCGAGCCGTTCTATATCACCACCGCAATCTCCTATCCCAATGGCAAGCCGCACATCGGCCACGCCTATGAAGCGATCGCCGCCGATGCGATCGCCCGCTTTCAGCGTCAGGCTGGGCGTGACGTCCGCTTCCAGACCGGGACGGACGAACATGGCCTGAAGATGGTTCAGACCGCGCGCGACCGCGGTGTCGCCGTGGCTGATCTGGCAGCCGAAATGTCGGCTCTATTCCGCCAGATGTGCGACGGTCTTAACATCTCCTACGATCGCTTCATCCGTACGACCGACCCCGATCATTACGCTGCCAGCCATGCGCTCTGGAAGGCGATGGAAGCTGCCGGCGACCTGTACCTCGATCGCTACGAAGGGTGGTATTCGGTTCGCGACGAAGCCTTCTATGATGAGAAGGAGTTGGTCGAAGGGGAAGGGGGGCAGAAGCTCTCCCCGCAGGGCACGCCGGTAACGTGGACGGCGGAGGAGACGTGGTTCTTTCGTCTCTCCAAATACCAGCAGCCACTGCTTGATCTCTATACTGCCAACCCGGATTTCATCCGCCCTGAATCGCGGCGCAACGAGATCATGCGCTTCGTGGAAGGTGGGCTTTCCGATCTTTCGGTGTCGCGTACCAGCTTCGACTGGGGCGTGCCGGTCCCGGGCAGCCCGGGCCATGTGATGTACGTGTGGGTCGACGCGCTGACCAATTATTTGACAGGTGCGGGCTACCCCGATGGCGATCAGAAGTACTGGCCGGCGGATCTCCACCTGATCGGCAAGGACATCGTGCGCTTTCACGCGGTCTACTGGCCGGCCTTCCTGCTGTCGGCGGGCATTGCCTTGCCAAAGTGCGTGTTCGGCCACGGCTTCCTACTCCATCGCGGGGAGAAGATGTCGAAGAGCCTGGGCAATGTCGTCGATCCGGGCGACCTGGCTCAGGCGTTTGGCGTTGACGCGCTGCGCTATTTCCTGCTGCGCGAAGTAAGTTTCGGGCAGGACGGCAGCTATTCGGCCGAAGCGATCGTGACGCGGGTGAATGCGGAGCTTGCCAATTCCTTCGGCAATCTGGCGCAGCGCACGCTGTCGTTTATTGCCAAGAACCTTGGCACCTTGCCCGACGCGGGCCGTGCGGACGCGGCGGACGCGCTGCTGATGGAGGAAGTGATCGTGGCAGCGGCCGGCCTCAAGACCGCATTCGACGATCTGATGCTGAGCCAGGGCATCGAGGCGTGGCTGCGCGGCGTTTTCGCGTGCAACCAGTATATCGATGCGCAGGCCCCCTGGGCGCTACGCAAGACCGATCCCGAGCGGATGAACGCGGTGTTGCGCACGTTGGTTCGCGCGATCCGCATCCTCGCGATCGCGATCCTGCCAGTAGTGCCGAGCGGCGCGGGCTCGGTTCTTGATCAGCTTGGCGTCGCGCCCGAAGATCGCGATCACGCAGCGGTCGATGACGACGGGTGGTATGAGCGACGCGCGGCGAGCGGTGAACCGCTGGCAACGCCGACGCCTGCCTTCCCGCGGCTCGAGCTTCCGGTGGAGGCGGCCTGATGCTTGCGGACAGCCACTGTCACCTCAATTACAAGGGGCTGGCGGAAGAACAGCAGGCCGTGCTGAAGCGTGCCCGCGCCCGCGGCGTGACGGCAATGCTCAACATCGCGACGCGCGAGAGCGAGTGGAACGATGTGCTGGCGACGGCGGAACGGGAACCGGACGTGTGGGCGACAGTAGGCATCCACCCGCACGAGGCGGACCAGCATCCGCATGTCGATACCGCAAAGCTTGTCGAGCGGGCGGCGCATCCGCGCATTGCAGGGATCGGCGAGAGCGGCCTCGACTATTTCTATGATCACTCAGATCGCGAGCGGCAGCAGGCGAGCTTCCGCGCACACATCGCCGCGGCACGCGAGGCGAAGGTGCCGATCATCGTGCATACGCGTGACGCGGAGGAGGATACGGCAGCGATCCTGCGCGACGAGCTGGGGAAGGGGGCCTTTGCCGGCGTTATCCACTGCTTCACCGGAAGTGGGGCCTTTGCGGATATCGCGCTTGACCTCGGCTTCTACATTTCGATCTCCGGCATCGTCACCTTCAAGAGCGCGAAGGAGTTGCAGGAAACCGCTGCTCGGCTGCCGCTCGACCGGCTGCTGATCGAGACAGATGCGCCGTTTCTGGCGCCGGTGCCGCACCGCGGGAAGACCGGCGAACCAGCGTTCGTTGCGGACACGGCTGCCTTTCTCGCCAACCTGCGCGGCGAGGATCACGTGACATTGCAGGAGGTCACCGCCCGAAACTTCCACGATCTCTTCTCCAAGACGCTTGCATGAAGGTGCGCATCCTCGGCTGCGGCACCTCATCGGGCGTGCCGCGGATCGGGAATGACTGGGGCGACTGCGATCCCAAGGAGCCACGCAATCGTAGAACGCGCGTGTCAATCCTGGTGGAGCATGAAGGCACGCGGATCTTGGTCGATACAGGCCCCGACATGCGCGCGCAGCTGCTCGCTGCTGATGTCGGCGCCCTAGATGCCGTCATCTGGACGCATGAGCATGCCGACCACGTCTTCGGCATCGATGATCTGCGGCAGGTCTACCATCTGCTTGGGCGCCCTGTCGCCGGATACGCGCGGCCAGATGCGCGAGTGCGTCTGGAAAGCATGTTTGGTTATGTTTTCGAGGGGCGCCACGGCTATCCATCGACGGTGAACATGCATGACTTGCCCGATATGCTGCAGATCGGGCCGATAGTGGTGCGCGTGGCCGACCAGCCTCACGGTGCAATCACCTCTGCCGGATTGCGCTTCGAAGTTGGTGGAAAGTCAATTGGTTACGCCACCGATATCAGCGCCATGACGGCTGAGATGAAGGCGCTGTATAGCGGCTTGGACGTGTGGATCGTCGATGCGTTGCGCCGGCGGCCGCATCCGACACATCCTGATCTGGCGCAGGCGCTCGACTGGATCGCCGAACTGGCGCCGGACCGTGCGGCTTTGACGCATATGGACCAGTCGATGGATTATCGCACGTTGCTGGGCGAACTGCCGCCCGGTGTAGAGCCTGGCTATGACGGGCTCGAGTTCGAACTGTGAGCGACGGCGCGCAGGCAGCGCTGCTGGCGCTCACGCTTTTGCTGCCGCTTTCGGCGTTGATTGCACGCCGGCCGCCGCTTGGCGCGACCTTGAAGATGATCCTCGCGTGGGCCGCCATCTTCGCGGTCGCGATGATTGTCGCTAGCCAGGTACACAGCTAACGCGGCGATCTTGATGCGACACATCCAGCGCCGACGAAAGGCTGCGTAATGAGCGCGGCGCCGATGACCATCTGTGCCAAACGCCGTTGCAGGGATATCGCACACCGCAGCTTGATCAACAACGAAAGCAGCGACCTCCGGATAAGACCCGCGAAGGAGCATAGAAGGCCGGTAGATTAACATAATGTATATTATCGGCCTGACCGGTATATCGCGCAGGTGGTCTTGGGGCCCTGATGAGGTCGCCGGCATCAACGACATGCAGTCGATCGCAGTGCGACGATCAATTCCGTGCTTCAGGGTGGTCGTTCGCGGGTATCCGAAGGGCTATCTACCTCGTGTCTTTCCCAGTCCGGCGGATGCATCGTCAGCGCTTCGATTGACTTTGCCGGCACTTACGACAATATGTCGCCACGGCCCGGGCCCCTCTGGCGAGACTGTTCTCGTGATGTCGGACCGTATCGGAAATCCGATGTCGCACGGCCCGGTTCATGCCCGCTCGAGCTCGGATCTTCCGATGACCCTGTTGGTCATATGGAGGAAAGTTGCGTTGAGACCCCCGCTAACCCTGCTGCTGCCTTCGCGGCTGCGAGCCCTCCGCTCTTGCGCCATGCGTATCGGTCGTTTCGATCCTGCGGCACCTCGCACATGCCAATTCGGCCGCATCACTGACGTCAGCCGCCGCGTGCCCCGGCGCGATGAGATCGGCCGGCGGCGTGAAAGGTCGTGACCACAACTGATCGAGATATCCGATGGATTTCCTGTTCGCAGACTGGCTGGGCACGCCTGCCTGGTTCTGGCTTTCGTTCTTTGCGCTGGTGATCGCCCTCACCGCGTTCGATCTTGGCGTGTTGCACAAGGAAGATCGGGAGATGGGGATTGGGGAAAGCCTCCGCCTCTCAGCTTTCTATATTGGCTTTGCGCTGCTGTTCGGGGCGTGGGTCTGGTATGCGCGCGGCGCGGATTCCGGGATGCAATATTATACCGGCTTCTTCATCGAAAAGGCGCTGTCGATCGACAACGTTTTCGTGATCAGCCTGATATTCTCCTATTTCGCGATCCCGGCGAAATACCAGTATCGCGCACTGCTGTGGGGCATCATCGCCGTCATCGTCCTGCGCGGGTTGATGATCGCCGGCGGGGCGGCCCTGCTCTCCGAAGCCTATTGGGTGCTCTACATCTTCGCCGCGTTCCTGGTGTTCACCGGGATCAAGATGTTCTTCGGCAGCGACACCCCGATCGATGTCGGCAACAACCCGCTGGTACGCTTCATCTCGCGGCATATCCCGGTTACGCCGACGCTCCACGGCCAGCATTTCTTCGTAAGGGTGCCGGATGCCCGATCGGGCAGACTGGTCACCGCCGCGACGCCGCTATTCCTGGCGCTGGTGGTGATCAACCTGGCCGACCTCGTATTCGCGCTGGACAGCGTCCCGGCGATCTTCGCGATCACGACCGACACGTTCATCGTCTACACGTCGAACATCATGGCGATCCTGGGCCTGCGCGCCCTGTATTTCGCACTCGCCGCCCTTGTGCACCGCTTCCACTATCTGAAATACGCGCTGGCAGCGATCCTGGTATTCATCGGCGCGAAGATCTTCGTGACCGACTTCCTGCTCGGAGGGGCGAAGTTCCCGCCGGCGCTCAGCCTGGGCGTGACGTTCGCGCTGATCGCGGCGGGGATCATCTATTCCCTGTGGAAGACGCGGGGCCAAACGCCGCCCGACGCGCCGACCACGTCGCAGTAACGATCAACGGTAAGTATCACAGGCACACGACAGAATGACGACCCCTGACACCCTCGCGGCACCCGGAAAGCTGAAGCCGCTGCCCCTGCTGATCTTCAGTTCCCGGTGGCTTCAGCTCCCGCTGTATGTCGGCCTCATCGTGGCGCAATGCGTCTATGTGTTCCTGTTCCTGAAGGAGCTGACGCATCTGGTGCTGCACAGCTGGGAATTCACCGAACAGCAGATCATGCTGATGGTACTGGGGTTGATCGACGTGGTGATGATCTCCAACCTGCTCGTGATGGTGATCGTCGGCGGCTATGAGACGTTCGTGTCCCGGCTGGGGCTGAACGGCCACCCAGATCAGCCCGAATGGCTGAGCCACGTCAACGCGGGCGTGCTGAACGCGCCACTCTTTTGTCTGCCCGACCGTTCAAGTCGTCGGTTGCGTGCGTCAGCGCTTTAATAGGCACCAGTTCCCGCTGAGCGCTCGGCTTTGCCTTTGGCGCCAATCCATCTTCCAGTCCGCTTCCTCTGCTCCGGCCGGAAGGTCAGTTCATTCATTGCTTGCGTGACCGGAATACCGCACGGAGAAGCGGCTGATCTGCCTCCCCCTTCTCCAGATGGTTTGAACCGATGACCGATGTTTCCGGATCTCCGATCTTGCGGCTCCGTGCCATAATGGCCCGGCTGAGGGATCCGGATGGCGGCTGCGAATGGGATCGCATGCAGACCTTCGAAACGATCGCGCCTTACACCATCGAGGAGGCCTATGAGGTTGCTGACGCATGCGCGCGCGGAGATCTGGGCGAACTCAAGGACGAACTCGGCGATCTGTTGCTGCAGGTCGTATTTCACAGCCGGATCGCGGAGGAGGCCGGCGCCTTCGATTTCGACGAGATCGCCACGGCAATCGCCGACAAGATGGAACGCCGCCACCCGCATATCTTTGGCGATGCTGTAGAGGGCGGCCATCACCTTTGGGAGGTGGTGAAGGCGCAGGAGCGCGCGGCAAAGGCGGACGCCAGCGCGTTGGCCGGAGTGGCGCTCGGGCTGCCGGCGTTGATGCGCGCCGAGAAGCTGCAGAAGCGCGCCGCGCGGGTCGGGTTCGACTGGCCTGATGCGGAGGGGCCGCGGCAGAAGATCGACGAAGAGCTTGCCGAGATTGCGGAGGCGCTACCGGACGATCAAGCGGAAGAGGTTGGCGATCTGCTGTTCGCCGTCGTCAATTGGGCGCGTCACCTCGGCGTGGATCCAGAGGTCGCGTTACGCAACGCGAATGGCAAGTTCGAACGCCGCTTCCGATTGATGGAAGCAAAGGCCGGTGGAACGCTCGAGGGCCTCAACCTTGATCAACAGGAACAGCTTTGGCAGGCGGTCAAGGGCGACGAGCACGGACAGAGTTGACGCCGCGCGCCTGTCCCCCCGCCTTAACGGTTCCGCTCGTCGAAACGCGCATAATCGGCCGGTGACATTCGCACCTCGTACACCGACGTGTCACCCTCGACGTATTGATCCAGCACCTCGCCGTGCTGGTGAAGCCAGGCTGCACTAGCCCCATCGGCGGCGTCAAGCGTGATCGTATACCGCTGATGACCCTGAGTGAGGCGATCCGACAGCGCGCGGGTGAGCGCGTCGATCCCCTCCCCCGTTAAAGCCGATAACGCCACAACATCGTCGCGCCGGGCCGCTTCGCCAAGCATTTCTTCGCGGGCTGCGTCCTCCAGAAGGTCGACCTTGTTCCACACTTCGATCCGCGGTGTCCCCTCAGGAACTCCGATCTCGTCCAGCACCGCCTCGACATCTGAGCGCTGGGCGAGCGTATCCGGGTGCGCGACGTCACGCACGTGAACGAGGAGATCGGCCGAGATCACCTCCTCCAGCGTCGCCTTGAACGCCGCGACCAACTGTGTCGGCAGTTCCGAGACGAAGCCGACCGTGTCCGACAGGATCGCCTTGTCGATGCCAGGCAGACCGATCTGTCGGAGGGTGGGATCGAGCGTGGCAAAGAGCAGGTTCTCGGCCATTACGTCGGCACCGGTCAGCCGGTTGAACAGCGTTGATTTTCCGGCGTTCGTGTAGCCGACAAGCGCAATCACCGGCCATGGCGCGCGTTGGCGCCGCTCACGATGCAGGCCGCGCGTGCGTGTGACCTGATCGAGTTCACGGCGAAGCCGCGCCATACGATCGCGGATCAGGCGGCGGTCGGCCTCGATCTGTGTTTCGCCCGGGCCGCCGAGGAAACCGAAGCCGCCGCGCTGACGCTCAAGGTGAGTCCAGCTGCGCACGAGGCGGCCGGCCTGATAATCGAGGTGCGCTAGCTCAACCTGGAGCCGACCTTCTGCCGTGGCCGCACGTTCGCCGAAGATTTCCAGAATGAGGCCCGTGCGATCGATGACCTTCGCTTCGAGCGCGGTTTCCAGGTTGCGCTGCTGGATCGGGGACAGCGAGGCGTCGAACACGAACAGCGACGCCTCTTCTTGCCGGCCAAGGACGGCTAGCTGTTCGACCTGACCCGATCCGATGAGCGTGGCGGCGCGCGGCGATCGCACGCGCACCGCTTGCCGCTCGACGACGTCGACGCCGATCGCCGCCGCAAGCCCGGCGGTTTCCTCAAGACGCGCGTCAGCATCCCGTGAGGAACCACCTAGATCCGGGAACACGACGATCGCGCGGGCGCCACGAGCGAACTCCTCGCGATCACGCTCAAAACCCTTGCTCAATCTTCGTCCGAACCTGCGGTTTCTTCGGCTAGGTTGAGCGCCCGCGCCGGCTGAATGGTGGAAACGGCATGCTTGTAGACGAGTTGCGAGGTGCCATCACGCTGCAGCAGCATGCAGAAGAGATCGAAGGCTGCAATATGTCCCTGCAGCATCACGCCGTTGACGAGGAACATCGTCACCGGATCTTCCGACTTGCGCACCGCATTGAGGAAGATCTCCTGCAGCAGCGGCTGCTTGCGACCACCCTCGCCCAATTGATCGACAATCGCGGCAACATCCACCTGCGCGCCGGGCATGATGGTGGAAATCGCGTGCTTGTAGATCAGCTGGCTCTGCCCGTCGCGGCGCAGTAGGACGGAGAAGTTATCGAACCAGGTGACGATCCCCTGAAGCTTGACACCCTTCACGAGGAAGAGAGTGACAGGCGTTTTCGATTTGCGCAGTGCGTTGAGGAAGAGGTCCTGAAGCGAGCTTTGCTTGTCGGCCATACGTTGATGCCCTTCGTTCTTGGCGAGGTTTGCCCCGCGATGCGCCGGTGCCCGGCGTCGGGTTGCGGCCCTGTCGGCACGCTTCACGCAATGTAGGGACCGCGCCCCCGCGGGTCCAGCCGCTCAATCGTCGCGGGTGTCGGTAATGCCGAGGAGCTTCAGCTTTCGATGCAGCGCGGATCGCTCCATGCCGATGAAGGTCGCGGTGCGCGAGATGTTGCCCGAGAACCGGCGGATCTGGACCTTCAGATATTCGCGTTCGAAGCTCTCCCGAGCTTCCCGGAGCGGCGCGCCCATTATCGCATTAGTGCTGCCGCCGCCGGGCTGTTCACCGAGCACCTCGACCGGGAGAAGGTCGATGTCGATCCGGCCGATGCGGTCGCCCGGCGCGAGGATGATCGTCCGCTCAACCACGTTACGGAGCTGTCGGACGTTGCCCGGCCAGTCGTACGACTGAAGGGCAACCATCGCGTCGGTCGCGACCTCCGGCGTCGGGACGCGGCGTTCCGCTGCGTAATGGGCGACGAAATGCTCCACCAGCGGGGGAATGTCCTCGCGGCGCTCCGACAAGGACGGGATGAGCACAGGGACCACGTTCAAGCGGTAATAGAGATCTTCGCGAAAGCGGCCTTCCGCTATCTCCTGCGTCAGATCACGGGCGGTGGCGGATACCACGCGCACGTCGACCTTGACGATCCGGACGCCGCCGACGCGGGTGAAACTTTGATCCGTCAGGACGCGCAGGATGCGCCCCTGTGTCGTGATCGGCATGTCGGCGATCTCGTCCAGGAACAGCGTGCCGCCATGGGCTTGCTCGAGGAGACCGGGCCGAACGAGATCGCCGCTCTCCTCTACGCCGAACAACTCCTCCTCGACACGTTCAGGCGTCATATTCGCGGCGCTGACGACCGTGAACGGACCGTTGCTGCGCTGGCTCCAGCCGTGGAGCAGGCGAGCCGCGACTTCCTTGCCGACGCCTGCGGGCCCGACGATCATCACGCGGCTGCCGGTAGCGGCCACGCGCTTCAGGGTGGCGCGCACGGCGTTGATAGCGCTCGAGTTGCCGGTGAGGTCAGTCTCGCGGCCAGCGGAAGCGCGCAGGCTCGCTACCTCGCGCCGCAGCCGCTCGGTCTCTGTGGCGCGGTCTACCATCAGGAGCAGCCGTTCTGCCTGAAACGGCTTTTCGATGAAGTCTGCGGCGCCCTGGCGGATCGCAGCCACCGCTGTGTCGAGGTTGCCGTGGCCCGAAATCACCAGCACCGGGATCGACGGATCGCGGCGCTTTATCTCGGCGAGCAGTTCCAGGCCGTCAAGACGCGAGCCCTGGAGCCAGACGTCCAGCAGCACCAGGCTCGGACGGCGTTCAGCGATCGCGGCCAATGCGCTATCGCTGTCGGCTGCGGTGCGACTTTCATACCCTTCGTCCTCCAGCACGCCGGAAACGAGTTCGCGGATGTCGAGTTCGTCATCGACGACGAGGATGTCTAACGCCATGTTTAAGCCGTCCGGTTGCGGGTGAGAGCTGCTATCCCCCCGCCATCATTGTTGGATTGATTGTCGTCCTGCCCGTCGAGTTCGGCGAGCATGACCGCATCGAAAGTGATCGTCACCTGGGCCCCACCCTCCGGACGGTCGGTAAACGATATGGTTCCGAAATGTTCCTCCACGATCTTCTTGACGATTGCGAGGCCGAGCCCGGTGCCGCGAGCGCGCGTCGTCATATACGGTTCAACGATCCGATCGCGTTCCACCGGAAGGCCGACGCCGTCATCAGCCACCGTGATCGTCACGCGACCGGGTTCTTCGGAGATGGTCATCACCACCGTACCTTCGCCGCGGCCTGCCGCGTCGATCGCCTCGACCGCATTCTTCACGATGTTGGTGAGCGCCTGACCGATCTGGCGGCGATCGCAAACCAGGGTGGGACCAGGTTCGTCATGCACGAGTTCGAACCGGATCCCGGAATGAGCCACCTCGTGCAGGAACATCGTCTGGCGTGCGACGTCGACTAACAATTCCTCGCGGAACACGGGCTTGGGCATGCGGGCGAAGGACGAGAATTCGTCGACCATGCGACGTAGGTCGCCCACCTGTCGGACGATTGTTTCGGTCAGTCGGCCGAAGGTCGTATCGCCTTCCTCCACCTTCGAGCCGTAGCGCCGCTGCAGACGTTCCGCGGCGAGCTGGATCGGGGTCAGCGGGTTCTTGATCTCGTGCGCGATGCGGCGTGCGACATCGGCCCAGGCGGCGCGGCGCTGGTCGAGCAGTTGTTGGGTGATGTCGTCGAAAGTGAGGATCGGCCCGGCATCGGCACGCGCAATTCGAACCGCCAGCGTCTTCGCCTCCCCAGCGGCGGTGATCTGGACGATCGCCTCACGCGCTGCCCCATCGAGAAGCGCGTCCAGTTCAGGCGCGATCGTTGCGAGTGGCTTGCCGATCGGAGAGTCTGAGAGGCCCAACAGCGTTTCTGCCGAGCTGTTGATCAGACGGATCGTACGGTCCGGCGCAATCGAGACAACGCCGGCCGATACGCCCGACATCACGGCCTCGATCAACGCACGCCGGCTTTCGAGCTGCGCGTTTGCCGTGACCAGGGCGTTGTTCTGCTGCTCCAGCCGCTCCGTCATCCGGTTGAAGGCGTTGGCGAGTGTGCCAACCTCATCGCGTGACTTGGTTTCCGGCACGCGAGCCGAAAGATCGCCGCCTTCAACCCGGCGCGCCGCATCGACCAGGCCGCCGACCGGCCGCACCAGTCGGTCCGCCACGGCCAGCGCAATCCACACTGCCACGCCCACCATCAGAAGCGACAACAGCAAGAGTGCGGCGTTAAACTGGATTTGCAGAGTGCGCGCGCGCACCAGTAGCGCACGGTAATTGGCCAGGGCAGCTTCGGCACGCCGTGTCTGCGTGGTCATTTCCTTCGGATCGGTGACGCGCGCAGCGTAAAGGAACGTGCGGGCCATGCCCGGAACGCGCGTGACCGTCTGGATGCGATCGCCGGTAACGGTCACGACGCTTCGCTGCCCGCCCTTGACCAGGCGGCCAACCGCGTCCGCGGAAACCTGCCGGGCCAGATCGAGGTCGTACGGATTCACGAATGCCAGCGTCTGCAGCTCGCCGCGGGGAGACACCTGGAACAGCAAGGCTTCGGAAAGACTGCGGAAGTAGGTCTGCTGGAACAGGAACGCGCCGAAGCGTGGATCGTCGATCGGGCGTTCTTCGAGCTCACGGGAAATGTCGGTCGCCATGGTGACCGTCGCTTCTTCCCAGCGCTGCAGGATCTGATTGTACGAGGTTCGCGTGAGCGTTGTCGCGTTCTCGAACACGGCGCGAGCGCGATCCGAATACCAGAACTGTACGCCGTACTGGAACAGTAGCGACGCCGCGATGGTGACCAGCACCATCGGCACCGCAGCGAGCATCGAGAACAAGGCAACGAGGCGGACGTGAAGTCGCCCCTCACCGCCAACCAGCGAATTGGCGGCGCGGCGCCGGGCGATCCGCCGGCCCAGCAGCATCATCAGCGCCACGCCCGGCACCAGATTGGCGACGAGCAGCAGTGCGACCACGCCTGGCGAGATCAGGCCTTCGGCCCGGCCGCTGTTGGTGACGATGAAATAGGAGCCTACCGCGACGACGATCGCCAGCGTCAGGACGGCGACCTCCACCAATGGCGTGACGGTGAGGCGGCGCGCCGACATCGGGAGAACGGTGGCAGGTGCCGAGCCGGCATTCATCGCAGCAACGTTACAACAAAGGTGTTGCAACGAAAACACATATTAACGGCGCTCACCGCAGCTCCCGCTCGGACGGCCGCGACGACGGATCAATTCCCAGCGTATCCAGTCGCTTGCGAAGCGTGTTCCTGTTCAGACCGATAGCGCGGGCAGCACGCAGCTGATTGCCGCCATGGCGCGCCAGCATCGCCTCGATCAACGGACGCTCCACTTCGGCGAGGAGACGATCGTAAAGCGTGCCGTCGTCGAGAGCGGAGGGCTCAAGCCTGGCTAGTCGCTCGACATAGCCGCGCACCGCGGCGTCGATCGCGACATCGGCCGGTGCCGTGGCGGGAGCGCCGCCCTCCCCCAGCATGAGCGCGATCTCGCCAGCGGAGATACGATCATCGCGTGACAGGGCCGCAAGCCGGCGCATCAGATTCTCTAGCTGGCGCACGTTGCCGGGCCAGTCATAGTGTTCGAGAACCTGGACCGCTTCATCGTCGAGCGTCTTGCGCGGCAGACCGGCCTCAGCGGCCCGATCCAAGAAATGCCGGGCGAGCATGGCAATGTCGCCGCGGCGTTCACGCAGTGCCGGCAGCAGGATCGGCACGACATTCAGGCGATAGTAGAGATCCTCGCGAAACTGGCCGTTGGCGACCGTTTGCAAGAGGTCGCGGTTGGTCGCAGCTACAATGCGGACGTCAGCACGGATGCTTCGGGCCCCGCCGACGGTGGTGAATTCACCCGATTGAAGCACGCGAAGAAGACGTGTCTGGGCCTCGATCGGCATGTCACCGATCTCGTCGAGGAAAAGCGTCCCGCCTGCCGCCTGCTCGAAGCGGCCGGCTGTACGCTGGGCAGCGCCGGTGAAGGCGCCGCGCTCATGGCCGAAAAGCTCCGCCTCAATCAGTTCGCGCGGGATGGCGGCCATGTTGATCGCCACGAACGGTCCGGCACGCCGCTGGCCAAGGTCGTGAATGGCGCGCGCCACCAGTTCCTTACCGGTGCCCGACTCGCCGGATACGAGCACAGTCAGGTCGTTCGACAGCACGCGGGCGATGACGCGGTACACCTCCTGCATCGCTGGCGATCGACCAATCAGCGGGAGGTTTTGATCCTCGTCCTCGTTCGCTGTCGGTGCCGCCTTGCCCCGGCGCTTCAACGCAGCTGCGACGGTTCGCGTCAGCGTTTCGAGATCGAACGGCTTGGGTAGGTAATCGTAAGCGCCCGCTTCGTTGGCGCGTACGGCGGTGGTGAGCGTATTGCGCGCCGAAAGGACGATGATCGGAAGGTCGGGCGCCTCGGCGGCGAAGCGGGTCGCGATGTCAATGCCGTCACCGTCGGGCAGCACCACGTCCGTCAGCAGCACGTCGGGCAGGCCGTCGCGGATCTCACGATCAAGCTCGGCAACGCTGCCGGCGGTGCGCACTTGATGGCCGGCACGGCGCAAGGCGTGGGCAACGACGGTGCGGATCGCTTCATCGTCATCGACGAGAAGGATGTTGCCCGCCATCATGATGCCCGCGGCAGGAGGATGCGGAACACCGTTTCGTTCGGTGTGCCCTCTCGGGAATATTGAACGATTCCACCCATATCGCGGACGAGCTTGTCCACCAGTGCGAGCCCTAGGCCCTTACCTTCCGGCCTGCTGGAGACGAATGGATCGAAGAGGTGGTCAGCGATGTCTTCGGGCGCGCCGGGGCCGGTGTCCATCACGCAGATCTCGATCGGCAGTGGCAGACGCGGGCGGCCGCCGCTCTGCGCAACAGACATGCCGTGGCGGAACGAGGTGGTCAGCGTGATACGCCGCTCACCGCGTGTTCCGAGCGCAGTGGCAGCGTTCTTCATAAGGTTGAGCAGCACCTGCAGTAGGGCGTCACGATTAGCAAGCGCGCGGGGAAGAGAGGGATCGAACCGCTCCTCGATGGTGATGCCCCGTGCGAAGCCAGCCAACGCTGCGTCGCGGACGTGGGCGAGCAGCGGGTAGATGTTGAGGGGTTCGACGGCGAGCGGGCGCGTGTCGGTGAAATCCTCCATCCGATCGATCAACGCCGTGATGCGATCGACCTCGTCGATGACAAGCTTGGTCATCGCCTGTGCGTCGACGCCGTCGGCGATCAGTTGCGCGGCGCCGCGGATGCTGGAGAGGGGGTTCTTGATCTCGTGCGCGAGCATCGCCGCGGCACCGACTGCGGAGCGTGCGGCCGCTGCGCGGTCTGCCGAAACGCCGAGGCGGCGCGAACTGGCGGCATTGTGGAGCGTGATGATCCGCCAGCTGGGGTGATCCGGAAGCTCGACGGCGGCGAGGTCGACACGGATGCGCAGGCCGCGCGAGGTTTCGAGCGCGAGGTCGAACGCGGTGAAGGCCCTTCCCTCGCGCACATGTGCTTCGTCGGGCAAGGGCAGGATGTCGCCAAGCGCGCGGCCACGCATGGCGCGTTCGGAGAGGTTCAACAGAAGCTCGCACTCGGCGTTCGCGTGAGCAACGCGACCATCCGGATCTACGACCATCACCGCCACGGGAAGCGCGGCGAACAGCTCGACCGGCTCGGGTGCCCGGCGCGTCAGCATCGGCCCGGAGCGGGCGTCAGGCAGCGGCACGGGTGCGGTACGGCGCGTAGAACTCCGCGAGCATCGCAAGCACGCGCTTGGCATCCGGTTCCTGGTTCACCGCGTTGCGAAATTCGGCCGATCCATGGATGCCCTTGGTGTACCATCCGATGTGTTTGCGGGCCATATTGACGCCCGTAAGCGTACCATAATGGTCGAGCATTGCGTGATAATGAGCGACGATGGCGTGATATTGTTCATCAAGGGTCGGATCTGGTCGCGGTGTGCGGCCCGATAGTGCGTCCATGATCTGCGCCAGCAGCCACGGGCGACCATAAGCGCCGCGGCCGATCATCACGCCATCGGCGCCCGACTGATCCAATGCCGCTTCGGCATCGGCGACCGAGCAGATGTCGCCATTGACGATGACGGGAAGCGAGATCGCATCCTTCACCTGACGCACGAAGGCCCAGTCCGCGGAGCCCTTGTACATCTGGTTGCGGGTGCGGCCGTGAACCGTGATCATCTTCGCACCGAGATCCGCGGCGATGCGCGCGAGTTCCGGGGCGTTAAGGCTGTCATGACACCAGCCCATGCGCATCTTGACCGTCACGGGCGCTTTCACCGCCTTTACCACCGCATCGATGATCGCGCCGGCATTCTTGAGATCGCGCATCAGCGCCGAGCCGGCGTCGCCGCTCGTCACCTTGCGCACCGGGCAGCCCATGTTGATGTCGATGATCGCGGCGCCCTTGTCCTCGGCGAGCTTCGCGGCCTCGGCCATCTCATAGGGCGTGCACCCGACGAGTTGCATCGACACGGGCTCTTCCGACAGATGCCAGGCGGCCTTCTGGATCGACTGGCGGGTTTCGCGAATCGCGGCCTGGCTGGCGATCATCTCCGTCACGTTGAGGCCCGAGCCGTAGCGGCGCACCAAGGTGCGGAACGGCTGGTCCGTGACGCCCGTCATCGGGGCCAGGACGACTGGCTCGTCGATACGGACGGGACCGATCTGAATGGGGGCGAGCGTGCGCATCAACGTGTCTGCCTGAAAAACGGGCAGGTAAGCGATGCCGGCGTGGCTGGCAAGGTGCGCCACGTCTCGCTAGGGGCGCGGGCATGACAACCATCGCGATCATCGTCGCGGCCGGCAAGGGGGAACGCACCGGCAGTTCGGTGCCCAAGCAGTTCGCCCCTCTCGCCGGCCGCCCCATGCTCTGCTGGAGCTACGCCGCGCTCGCTGCACATCCGGCGATCGATCAGGTCGTCGTGGTGATCGGCCAAGGACAGGAGGCGCTGCTTGAAGAAGCGCTCCCCGCCGTGGCTGGCGTGTACGGCGGCGCGACACGGCGCGAATCGGTGGCTCGTGGTTTAGCCGCGGTCGGCAGCGCCGAGCGGGTGCTGATCCATGATGCGGCGCGCCCATTCGTGACCGCGGCAGTGATCGACCGGTTGCTCGCCGCGCTCGACAGCCATGAGGGCGCCATTCCGACGATGCCGGTGGCGGATACGCTGGTGGCAGCCGATGGCGCGAACGTACCGCGCGCCGGTCTCTCGCGCGTGCAGACACCGCAGGCGTTCCGGTTCGCAACAGTCACGAAGGCGCACGCCGACTGGCAGGGCGAAGAGCCGACCGACGACGCGCAGATGGTGCGGGCGCTTGGCGGATCGATCGCGCTGGTGCAGGGCGACGTGATGTTTGAGAAGGTGACCTTCGCGGAAGACTTCGCCGCCGCACAGGCGCGGATCGGCTGGGACACACGCACCGCGACCGGCTTTGACGTCCACCGCCTGGAGGATAGCGAGGAACTGTGGCTTGGCGGGGTGAAGATCCCGCATCATCAGGGGCTGAGCGGGCATAGCGACGCGGATGTCGCGCTTCACGCGCTGACGGACGCGCTGCTCGGCACGATCGCCGCCGGCGACATCGGCCAGCATTTCCCGCCGAGCGACCCGCAGTGGCGCGGCGCCGAATCGGGCCAGTTCCTGCAGCACGCCGCCTCGCTGATCGCGGCGCGCGGCGGAGAGATCAGCTTCGTCGATGTGACGATCATCTGCGAGGCACCGAAGATCGGGCCGCATCGCGGCGCAATCCAGGCGCGCATCGCGGAACTTCTCGGCCTGTCGACCGATCGCGTTTCTGTGAAAGCAACCACGACAGAACGGCTGGGCTTTACCGGCCGTGGAGAGGGCATTGCCGCTCAGGCCGCAGCGACCGTGCGCATGCCGGGGGAGTTGCTGTGAAGCGCTGGCTAGCCGCGCTGCTGCTGGGCGCGATGCCCACGACGGCCTTGGCGCAGACGCCGTGCCTGACGACGGCAGAGGCCGAGTCGATCACATCGGTCGCGCTGCCCGACATCATCCGCGAGACGGGTCGCGTGTGCACCGCCCTGCCCGCATCCAGCCTGGTGCGCCGTGCATCGGGCGCGTTCCTCGCCCGCTACGAGGCCGAGGCGGATCGTGCCTGGCCCGCCGCGCGTGCGGCGATTGCGAAGCTGAGCGATCCGCAAATCGCGATGCTGCTGCTTCAATCCGACTATGCCCGGCCGCTGATCACTTCGTTGATGGCGCCGCAGGTGGTGGGCCGGATCCAGGCTTCCGACTGCGGGACGATCGACCGGATCGTGACGCTGCTGGAGCCGCTACCGGCGCGCAATGTCGCCGGGATCGTGGTGGCGAGTGTGCAGCATTTGAAGGCCGAGAAGGCGCGCGGCAATGCCGTTGCCGCCGGCGTGCCCGACCTTCCCGTTTGCCCGGCGCCGCGGCGATGAGCGACAGCCTGCTTCCCCAGGAGCTGATCGACGCTGCGCGAAAGGTGGTGGACGCCAATCGTGCTGCCGGGCGCCGAGTTGCGGTGGCGGAAAGCTGCACCGGCGGGCTGGTCGCGGCGGCGATCACCGAGATTGCCGGATCGTCCGACGTGCTCGAGGCATCGATCGTCAGCTATTCGAACGAAGCCAAGCACGACCTGCTGAAGGTTTCGAGCGACGTGATCGAGACGTTCGGCGCGGTATCCATCGCCGTCGCGTGGAGCATGGCGCAGGGCGCACTTGAGGTGACGGGCGCCGACGTCGCCGTGGCGATCACCGGAATCGCCGGGCCGGGCGGCGGCAGCGAGAAGAAGCCGGTCGGCACCGTCGTATTCGCGCGCGCCGAAAAGGGCGGCGATGCGGCGGACGTGGTGGCCGATCGCAAGGCGTTCGGCGACCTTGGCCGCGCGGGGATCCGGCTTCAGGCGGCGCTGTGCGCGCTTGAACTGCTGATGCCGCCGGAGCCCTCACCCGAGGGCGAAGCGTAGAGCACGCGGGCGCGTTCCTCGAACGCGCCGATCATCTTGCGCAGCGCCATGGTGAAGACCTGGCCGGCCAGCATCTCGAACATCCGGTTCTTGAACGCGAAATCGACCGAGAAATCGACGAAGCATCCGTCCCCGTCGGGGCGGAAGCGCCAGTCGTTGTGGAGATATTTCAGCGGGCCTTCGACATATTCGACGTTGATCGAACGCGGCCGGTCCTTGCGGACGCGCGAGGTGAACGTCTCCCGCAGCCCTTTGAACCCGACGATCATGTCCGCGAGCGTTTCTTCCGGCGTATCCTTGCGCACGCGCATCGCGATGACCCAGGGAAGAAATTCCTGATAGGCCTTCACGTCGGCGACCAGATCAAACATCTGCTCCGCCGAATAGGGCATGCGCCGCGTCTCGCTATGCTTTGGCAAGCTGCGCCTCGCGAGCGGCCTTCATGCGGGCGAAATCATCGCCGGCGTGATAGCTCGAGCGGGTGAGCGGCGAGGCTGCGACCAGCAGGAAGCCCTTGGCGCGCGCGATCGCGGCATAGGCATCGAACGCCTTGGGCGCGACGAAATCCATCACCTTCGCATGGCGCGGCGTCGGCTGGAGATACTGGCCCATGGTGAGGAAATCGATGTCGGCCGAGCGCATGTCGTCCATCACCTGATGCACCTCGAGCCGCTCCTCGCCGAGGCCGAGCATCACGCCCGACTTGGTGAAGATCGACGCATCGTGCCGCTTCACGCTCTCCAGAAGGCGGAGCGAGGCGTAGTAACGCGCGCCCGGGCGGATGGTGGGATAGAGCCGGGGCACGGTTTCAAGATTGTGATTGTAGACGTCCGGCCGGGCCTCGACGATCGACTCGACCGCGGCCTGCGCCTTGTTGCGGAAATCGGGGGTCAGGATCTCGATCGTGGTGGACGGGGTGTTCCGGCGCAGCGCCTGGATCACCTTCACGAATTGCGACGCGCCGCCATCGGGCAGATCGTCGCGATCAACCGAGGTGATGACGATATGTTCGAGGCCGAGCTCCGCCGCGGCGACCGCGACATGCTCCGGCTCCAACGGATCCACGGCGCGCGGCATGCCGGTCTTCACGTTGCAGAAGGCGCAGGCCCGGGTGCACGTGTCACCCAGGATCATCACCGTCGCATGCTTCTTCGTCCAGCATTCGCCGATGTTCGGACAGGCCGCTTCCTCGCAGACGGTCGCGAGGTTCAGGCGACGCATCAATTGCTTCGTCTCGGCAAATCCCACCGAGGTCGGCGCCTTGACGCGGATCCAATCTGGCTTGCGGCTGCGTTCTGGCCGGGCGAGCGGAGTCATCTCGTTCATTACGGCGCGAGATAGCGACTGCCCACTCGCGAAACAACGCGATAAAGGAGCTTCGATGACCGTCTTCTCCGATCTCGTCGCCGGCTACGGCCGATTCCGCGAACATGGCTGGGCCGAGGAGCGCGAGCGCTGGGCCGAACTGGCCGAGGGGCAATCGCCCAAAGTGATGGTGATCGCCTGTTCGGACAGCCGCACCGATCCGGCGACCGTGTTCGATACGTCGCCGGGCGAGATCTTCGTCGTGCGCAACGTCGCCAATCTCGTTCCGCCGTTCGAGCTGGGCGGCGGGCGGCACGGCGTGTCGGCGGCGCTGGAGTTCGCCGTGTCCCAGCTGAAGGTATCCGAAGTGGTGGTGATGGGCCACGGCATGTGCGGCGGCGTCCATGCCTCGCTCACCCACCGCTTCGATCATGCGCCGCCGGGCGAAGGCGGCTTCATCGCGCATTGGATCGACCTGCTGGACGAGGCGCGCGATCGGGTGGTGGCGGATCACGGCACCGGCGACGATGCGGTGCGCGCGCTGGAGCTGGAGACGGTGCGCGTCAGCATCGCGAACCTGCGCACCTTTCCTTGCGTGCAGCAGGCAGAGGCGGCCGGCACGCTGAAGCTGCACGGCGCCTGGTTCTCGATCAAGGAAGGCGTGTTGTGGGTGATGGGCGAGGACGGGACGTTCGCGCCGGCTGCCTGAGGTCGGACCGCGGCGGCGACGGGGTCAGGGCGGGATCACCGCGTCCCACCGCCGCCTGCGGAGCACGAGCAGATAATAAGCGGCGGCGATCGCGAGCTGCACGATCGTGGCGATGATCGCCGGCCGCCCCTCGTCAAGATCGAACCAGGTCGCCCAGGCGATCATCACAAGTGCGATGAGCGTGACGATCGGCGCCAGGGGATAGAGCGGCATCCGGTAGCGCGCATGCGCCGTCTTGCCGCTGCGGCGGCCGACGATGGCGGCGATGGCGATGCCGGCATAGATTGCGATCAGCCCTGCCCCGCTCCACACCTCCGGCAGGCGAAGCGGCAGGAAGCACAACAGCATGCCGATTCCGCCGACGAACAACGTGCCGGGCCACGGGCTCTGCGAGCGCGGGTGGATCGCCAGCATCCAGCGATCGAACGGGCCGCCCCATGAGCCGTCACGCGCGGTGCTGCAGAAGAAGCGCGCGCAGGCGAGCACCCAGGCGATGATCGCGTTGACGATCGCGAGCGCGACGCCGAACGCGATGAACTGCCCGGCACGATTACGAAGACCGACGAGGCGGGCGTTGTGACCGATAGCGTCGGGAAGAGGACGCCGGCGACTCCGAGGCTGCGCGCGAGCGGCGTCGGCGACGCCAGTTGCATCTGATCCTCGAGCATCGCGACCCCTTACCCCGGCGGGCGTGATGACATGGTCAATCAGGGCCTGCCAGCATGCGCTTCAGGCCGGCCGGCTTGGCAGCGGGTCAGACGACGGGGATCGCACCGCAGACGGTGGTGAGAAGCTTCGTCAGGCGCGCCTCGACGCCGCGGTCCTCGGCATGGTTGGCGACCAGCGCGGGGAGCATCGCCGGCGCTTCGGTTCCGGCGAGCGCAAGCGCGGTCTGGGTCGACACGATCTCGGCCGCCTTGGCCTTGCGCAACGCGCCGATCAGCGCGCAATCGAGGATGTCGCCGGGCTGGTGGCTTTGCGCATCGCGATCGGCATCGTCGAGGATGCCGCCCATCCAGAGGTTCGGCGGGCCGCCCGAGAGATCGGCCACGCCATCCAGTCGCACGGCGTGGCGCCGCGCATTGGCCCGGTCCCGCTCGATCACGTCGCGCAGGTTCGGATCGGAGGCGACGTCCGCCAGCGGCAGCAGCCGATCGATCAGCAATTGCTTGCCGGCGCGCAGATCCTGAAGCGCAACATGGAGCAAGGCGGCGCGCGATGCAGTAAGCGACATAAGTCGTTTAGCGCACGCAACGCCGCCGAGTTCCAGTGAAGATCAGCCCGCGTCGGGGGCAACCGTCTTCGTCACGTCCCTGGGCTGTTCCGCCGTCACGCGAATATTGAGCTCGCGCAACTGCTTGGCGGTTGCGAAACTGGGCGCGCCCATCATCAGATCTTCCGCTTTTTGCGTCATCGGGAAGACGATGACTTCGCGGATGTTCGGCTCGTCGGCGAGCAGCATGACGATACGGTCGATGCCCGGCGCCGAGCCGCCGTGCGGGGGTGCGCCATATTTGAACGCATTGATCATGCCGGCAAAGTTCGTGTCGACATCGGCCTGCGAATAGCCGGCAATCTCGAACGCCTTGTACATGATCTCCGGACGATGGTTCCGGATCGCGCCCGACGACAGTTCGATGCCGTTGCAGACGATGTCATATTGATAGGCGAGGATGTCGAGCGGGTCCTTGGTCTCCAGCGCCTCCAGCTCGCCCTGCGGCATCGAGAACGGATTGTGGCTGAAGTCGATCTTCTTGGCTTCCTCGTCATATTCGAACATCGGGAAGTCGACGATCCAGCAGAACTCGAAGCGGCTCTTGTCGATGAGATCGAGCTGCTCGGCGACGCGGGTGCGTGCGAGGCCGGCGAGCTTCGCTGCCTGGGCTTCCTTGCCGGCGGCGAAGAAGAGGCCATCGTCCGGACCGAGGCCGAGTTCGGCGGCGAGCGCGTTCATCTTCTCCTCGCCGTGGTTCTTGGCGATCGGGCCGCCCCATTCCCCGCCCTTGCGGGTAGCATAGCCGAGGCCCGGGAAGCCTTCGCCCTGCGCCCAGGTGTTCATATCGTCGAAGAATTTGCGGCTCTTGTCGGCAGTGCTCGGCGCAGGAATCGCGCGCACCACGTCGCCAGCCTCGACGATCGAGGCAAAGCGGCCGAAGCCCGAGCCGACGAAGTGGCTCGACACGTCGGAGATGATGAGCGGGTTGCGCAGATCGGGCTTGTCGTTGCCGTACTTCAGCATCGATTCCCGGTACGGAATGCGCTTGAACGGCAGCGGGCTGACGGTGCGGCCCTTGCCCTGCCAGTTGGCGAATTCCTCGAACACGCCATGCAGCACCGGCTCGATCGCCGCGAAGACATCGTCCTGCGTGACGTAGCTCATCTCGAAATCGAGCTGGTAGAATTCGCCGGGCGAGCGATCCGCGCGTGCGTCCTCGTCACGGAAGCAGGGCGCGATCTGGAAATAGCGATCGAAGCCTGCGACCATCAGCAGCTGCTTGAACATCTGCGGCGCCTGCGGCAGCGCGTAGAACTTGCCCGGGTGGACGCGGCTGGGGACGAGATAGTCGCGTGCGCCTTCCGGCGACGATGCGGTGAGGATCGGCGTCTGGAACTCGGTGAAGCCCTGATCGACCATGCGGCGGCGGATCGAGGCGATGACGCTCGAACGCAGCATGATGTTCGCGTGCAGCTTCTCACGGCGCAGATCGAGGAAGCGGTAGCGAAGGCGAATGTCCTCCGGATATTCCTGCTCGCCGGCGACCGGCATCGGCAGCTCCTGCGCGTGGCTCTGCACCGTGGCGACGCGGGCGAAGACCTCGATCTCGCCAGTGGCGAGGTTCGGGTTCACCGTTCCCTCGGCGCGGGCCTTCACCACGCCGTCGATCGTGACGACCGACTCGACGCGCAGCGCCTCCAGCGTCGGCAGCGCCGGCGAGTCGCTGTCGGCGACAATCTGGGTGATGCCGTAGTGATCGCGAAGGTCGACGAAGAGCACACCGCCATGATCACGCTTGCGGTGGACCCACCCCGAAAGGCGAACGTCTTGGCCGACATTTTCGGCATCAAGCTGGGCGCAGGTGTGCGTACGATAGGCGTGCATGGCCGCGGTCTCTAATTACCATTGGAAAGGCCGCGCCCCTCCCCTTCCATCCCCTCTTTGTCAACCCGCGCGCGTGGAGCTATGGGGCGCCGCTTATGCATGTTCACCCCCTCATCACCGATAGCGCGACCCTCGCCAATCTCTGCGCCCGTCTGGCCGACGCTCCATTTGTCTGCGTCGACACGGAGTTCATGCGCGAGAACACTTATTGGCCCGAGCTCTGCCTGATCCAGATCGCCGATACGGAAGAAGCCGCAGCGATAGATCCAATGGCGCCAGGCCTCGACCTGCAGCCGCTGCTCGACCTGCTCGTCAACAACGACGAGGTGCTGAAGGTATTCCATGCCGGCGGGCAGGATCTTGAAATCATCTACAACCTGACCGGCAAGACCCCGCACCCGCTGTTCGACACGCAGGTGGCGGCAATGGCACTCGGCCAGGGGGAACAGATCGGCTATTCGAACCTGGTCGACAGCTGGCTGGGCATCACGATCGACAAGGGCGCGCGGTTTACCGACTGGTCGCGCAGGCCGCTGGACCAGCGGCAGGTGGATTATGCGATCGGTGACGTGACGCACCTGTCCAAGATCTTCCCACGGATGCTGGAGCGGCTGAAGAAGACGGGCCGCGGCGCCTGGCTGGACCAGGAAATGGAGCGGCTGGGTGATCCGTCCAATTATGCGAACGATCCCGATCTCGCGTGGAAGCGCGTGCGCATTTCGGGGCGGCGGGCGGACGTGCTCGGCCGGCTGAAGGCGATCGCGCGGTGGCGCGAGCTGGAGGCTCGCTCGAAGGACCTGCCGCGCGGCCGCATCGTCAAGGACGAGACGATCGCGGAGCTGGCCGGCCACCCACCGCGCAAGCAGGCCGATCTGGTGAAGGTGCGCGGGCTTTCCGCCACCTGGGGATCGAACGACATCGGCAAGCGGCTGATGGCGGCGATCGAGGGCGCCGAACCGCTGCCGGCCGACGAAATGCCGCTGCGCGAGGACCGAAAGCCGGGGCTGGGCAAGGACGGAGCGCTCGTCGCCGATCTCCTGAAGCTGTTGCTGAAGATCCGGGCGCGCGACATCGACGTTGCCTCCCGCCTGCTGGCGCGCAGCGAGGAGCTGGAGGCGCTGGCCGCGGGACAGCGGGAACATCTCGCAATCCTGACCGGTTGGCGGTTCGACCAGTTCGGGCGGGACGCGCTGGATCTGGTGGAGGGACGGCTTGGCTTCGCGGTGGTCGACGGCAAGCTGAAGATGACGCGCACGGGAGCGGCAGAATGAAGACGGTCGGTATTGTCTTGATGATTGCCTCAGCGACCAGTGCCGTTGCCGCCTGCGCGACCATCGACGCGAAGCCGGGGGCAAGCGCCCCGGCGGCAGGGTGTGACGCGGCAGCGGTGCAGGAACTGATCGGCAAGCCGCTGGAGGCGAGCCGTGCGGACGCCATGCGGCGCGCCGGCGCAGCGACGGTGCGCGCCTATGTCAGCGGATCGCCGGTCACGATGGACTATCGCCACGACCGGCTGAACATCGAGACCGACGCGGCCGGCACGATCGTGAAGCTTTCCTGCGGCTGATTGGGCGAGCGGCCGCGGGTCAGGCGGGCTGAACGTCCCGCGTCACCGTCGGCAGCCCCATGGCGTTGCTGAGCGCGCGAAGACGCTTTTCGACCGATTCGCCGCCAAGCGCGCGATCCGCGCCGCGCCACTGGAACTCGATCACGCCATCGCGCACACCGATGCCGGTGCGCTCCAGCGGGCCGGCGAGCCCGCCTGACAGCCGCTGCGCCAGCCGGATCGCGAGGCCCCAGGCCGTAGCACGGGCGAGTTCCTGTGCGCTGGCGAGCGCCGTAATCACGCGGTGATAGGGCGGATTGCCGCCGAGGCTGGCTGCGAGCGCGGCGGCCACCATCGCGCGGCCGCGCGCGTCGATCCCCACCCAATTGCCATGCAGCGCGGTTTCGACGCCGAGTTCGACGCGGAACTCCGGGTTCGCCCGCCAGCTGGTGTCGGCGAGCAGGCATGCGGCTTGTCGCAACCGACGCTCGCCGGGCGCGTCGTCTTCGAACAAGGGCGCGATCCAGCGATCGATCAGGTCGCCATGTTCGGGGAAGCGACCGAGCCGCCGGCCCTCGTCGCGCGCGGCGACGATCAGTGGATCGTGCCGCGCCTGAGCGGGCGTGAGGCGCTGGTGGAGCAGCCCCTCGCGCAGGCCGAAGGCGGAGACGATGGTGTGGCTGGAGCCGAGAACTGGCAGCACGGCGGCGAGAACGTCGGTCGCCGCTGCGAGGGTCGCCGCGCGGCCGCCGGAGAGGTTCGGCACGGCCTTCAGCCATGCGCGATCACCATCCGCAAGCTTGCGGCGGAGCAACTGAATGCGATCCGCCGTCATCCGATATTCGTGAAGGATCGGCAGCGGATAGCGGCGCTCATGAATGTCGACCCGGGCGAGCGAGCGCCACGAGCCGCCGACGAGATACAGCGGGCGACCGGCGCCGGCCCCCTGCCAGCCGGAGTCCGCCAGTATCCTTGCCACGCGGCGGTCGAAGCCGGGCTTGGCGCGAAGCTCCGCGAGACGGAGCACGCCAAGCGGAAACGACGAATGGGCGCGGATCGCTCCGCCTGACACGCGAACGAGTTCAAGGCTGCCGCCGCCCAGATCGCCCACCACGCCGTCAGCATCGGGGATGGCCGAGAGGACGCCGTGGCCCGCGGCGTGCGCTTCTTCCTCGCCGGAGAGCAGTTCGACCGAGAGGCCAAGATCGTTGGCGCGCGCGATGAGCGCATCACCGTTCGACGCATCCCGCACCGCTGCGGTGGCGACCGTGCGGACGGTGTCACATGCCATTTCGCGCGCGAGCGCCGCGAAGCGCCCAAGCGCTGCAGTGGCGAGCGCCAGCGAGGGTTCGTCAATCGCGCCGGTTTCCGCAAGGCTGCGGCCGAGGCCGGCCAGAACCTTTTCGTTGAACAGGATCGCCGGAAGCCGGACGGGCCCCTGATAGACGACGAGGCGGATCGAATTGGATCCGATGTCAATGATGGCGGTGCGCGTGCCGTCCACCGATCAACCCTGACGCAGCGACAAGGTGGGTACCTCGCCGCCTTCGGCCAGCGCGGCGCCGCGGCCGGACAGCGACGGGTTGGTCATGAAATAACGGTGGAGATTGAACGGCTTGTCGCCCGGAGTTGTGCGCGTGTAGCTGCCATCCGCGTGAAGCTCCCAGCTCTGTTCATTGTCCATGAGGTTCGCAACCATCACCTGATCGAGCACCTGATCGTGGACCGTCTCGTTATCGATCGGCAGCATATATTCGACCCGGCGATCGAAATTGCGCGGCATCCAGTCGGCGGATGAAATGTACACGTGCGCGCCATCGTTGGGCAGCCGCGCGCCATTGCCGAAGACCGCGATGCGGCTGTGTTCCAGGAACCGCCCGACGATCGATTTGACGCGGATGTTGTCGGAGAGGCCAGGCAGCCGCGGGCGCAGGCAGCAGATGCCGCGGACGATTAGGTCGATCTGGACGCCTGCGCTGCTCGCTTCGTAGAGCTTGTCGATGATGGCCGGATCGACGAGGCTGTTCATCTTCGCCCAGATCACTGCCGGGCGACCGGCCTGCGCATGCGCTATCTCGGCGTCGATCTCCTCCAGGAGCCGCGTGCGCAGCGAGCGGGGCGAGAGGACGACCCGCTCCATATCTTCCGGCTCGACATAGCCGGTGATGTAATTGAACATCCGCGCGGCATCACGCCCGATGGCAGGACTGGCGGTGAAGAAGCTGAGATCCGTATAGATCTTGGCCGTGACCGGATGATAATTGCCGGTGCCGAAATGGCAGTAGGTGCGGAACTGACCGGCCTCGCGGCGGACCACCATCGACACCTTGGCGTGCGTCTTCCAGTCGATGAAACCGTAGACGACCTGCACCCCTGCCCGCTCCAGCGCGGATGCCCAGAGGAGGTTCTGCTCCTCGTCGAACCGCGCCTTCAGTTCGACCACCGCGGTGACCGACTTGCCCGCCTCGGCGGCCTGGATCAGCGCGTTGATGACCGCAGACTGTTTGCCGGCGCGATACAGCGTCTGCTTGATCGCCACGACATCGGGATCGTTGGCAGCCTGCTTCAGGAAGGCGAGCACGACATCGAACGTCTCATAGGGGTGGTGGACGATGATGTCCTTTGATCGTATCGCCGCGAAGCAATCGCCGCTAAACTCGCGGATGCGCTCGGGGAAGCGCGGGACGAAGGGCACGAACTTCAAGTCCGGCCGATCTTCCTCCACGATCTGTTCGAGATCGCCGATGCCGAGGAACGAGCCGGATTCGCTGACCAGCGCGCTTTCGCCGAGTTCCTCGCGAAGGACCGTGGCGAGCGACTCCGGCATGCCGGTTTCGAGCTCCAGCCGGATCACGCGGCCGCGGCGGCGGCGCTTGATGGCGTTGGCGAAGTAACGGACGAGATCCTCCGCTTCCTCCTCAAGCTCGATATCGCTGTCGCGCAGGACGCGGAATTCGGCCGCGCCTTCGACGCGGTAGCCGGGGAAAAGCATCGGCGAAAAGCGCTTGATGATCGATTCGACTGCGACGTAGCGCGCGACGTCACCCGGGATGCGGATGAAGCGCTGCATCCCGCTCGGCACCATGACAAGCTCGCGGATCGGCTCCTGGTCCGAGATGCGGACGAGATCGAACATCACCGCCAGTCCCTTGTTGGGGAGGAACGGAAACGGATGCGCGGGATCGAGCGCCTGCGGGGTGAGGACGGGGAAAAGCTGCTCGCGGAAATGAGTCTGCAGCCAGCCGATTTCCTCCGACGAGAGCGCAGCGTCGATTTTGCTGGAGCCGAGCACGTGGATGCCGGCATCGGCCAGCGCGTGGCGGATGTCGCGCCAGACATTCTCCTGGCTGGCGAGCAGTTCATCCGCCTCGGCGGTGATCGGTGCAAGCTGCTGCGATGGTGTCAGGCCATCGGCAGAACGGGCCTCAACATCCTGTAACTGCTGACCCTTCAGGCCGGCGACGCGCACCATGAAGAATTCGTCGAGGTTCGAGCCTGAGATGGAGAGGAACCGCAATCTTTCGAGCAAGGGGTGCGCCGGGTTGCACGCCTCCTCCAGCACGCGTCGGTTGAACGCGAGCCATGACAGCTCGCGATTGAAATAGCGGTCAGTCGAGCGTTCCTCGAACGGATCGTCATCAGCATCCAGGCGGACCTGGCGGACAGATCGGGTCATTGTGCCTCCGGCGGTTGCGGGATCAACGCCGCAGCCGCCAGCGTGGTCCGTGCCAAAGGGATGGTAAGCCGTTTTCTGCTCTCCATCGCCTCCTGATCGAGCGCATCCACGGTTCTTATGACAGCCAGATGACTCCGCTCGATGCGGGCCACCAGCCATTCGATAAGGTCGGGTCGCGCGTCGAGGCCGCGCTGGGCGAACTTTCGTTCCAGCAGGGCGTACATCAGCGCGTCGTCTGGCGGGCCTATCTCTGCCACCGGGGTTGCGCCCAGGCGGGAGCGGAGATCCGGAAGCGTGATCGACCAGTCGGGTGGCGCGCGGTCGGCGACGATCAGCAGGGGACGCCGCTCGGACTGGGCGCGGTTCCAGGCGTGGAACAGTTCCTCCTCGTCGCGCGCCTGGGCATCGTCGATAATCGCGCCGCCGCTCTTGGCCGCGAAGATGCGGGCGAGCAGGCTGCGGCCGGATTTGCGCGGCCCGACGAGAAGCGCCGTGCGCACCGGCCAGGTTGCCCAGTGATCGAGCACCTGCGCGGCGCGGGCATTGGACGGCGTGACCAGGAACTCGTCGTCGCGCGGATCAGCCGGCCACGCCAGCGGAAGCGCGATCTGGCTCATTCCCGCCCCATCACCCGCCGGTGACGTTGTCGGTGGTGATATCCGGCGGCAGCAGGCGCGGCGCTCGGCGGATGCGCAGCGTGGTGCCCGAGCCGAACACCTGCCAGCCGCGTGCCTCCAGCGCCGCCTTGAACGCCTCGGGCGTGCCGGCATAGGCCACCGCCATCACCGAGATGCCGCCAAGTGCGAGACTGCTGGTATTGGCGGCCGTGACACCGGGGACGCCGCGAAGTGCCGACTCGGTGGAGGTGACGGCGCCCACGGCGGGCGTATCGAACTGCACGGAGATGCCGACGGTGGCGCGGACCGGCTCGTCAATGACGATCGTCTCGCCGCCCTCGTCATCCTCCGGCGGTTCTTCGCTCGGCGGCACGTAGGAGAGGCCGGGATCGCTCTTCAGATAGCCGGCGCGCAACGCCGACTGATACGCCTCGTCGAGTCGCTTCACCCCGGCATCGAGAAGGGCCGGGATGCCGGCGACGCTGCCGACGCGAAGGGTGAACTGGCTTAGCAGCCGATTGTCGGGGCCCTGACGCGCCTGGAAAACGGCGATTACCGGGCCGCCCGGCCATTGGCGATAGAGCTTCACGGTCGGCATCAGCACGTCCGACCCGCCATATTGGTTGAGCACGGCACGCCACCAGCCGCGGCCGGGGCGCTGCGCCTGGCCCAGGTTCAGCAGCAGCGGGTCCGGCCCGCTACCGGTGGGCCGGATATAATCGATGGCGGAGCCGCCGGTGCGATACCGCGCCCATGCCTCCTGCCATAAAGTGCGCTGTTCGAAGCCGGTAGCGACGCCGCCCGACCAGACCACCGGGATCACCACCATCGGCGGCGAGCGCATCACGTAATTGGAGATGCCGAGCATTGCGCCGGCGCGATTGCGGTCGAACAGGACGCCGAGCTTCGCGACATAGCGCTTCGGCCCGATCTGCTCGTTCTCGACCACGATGCCGGACACCACCGAATCGAGCGTCGAATCCGGAACGAGGCCGCCACCCGCGCCCAGCCGGCGCGACAGCTGCACCCAGGCCTTGCGCTGAGCGAGGCGCCAACCGCCGAGGCGTGCGGCATCCGCATCCTTGGCGGCAACATCGACCTGAATCCCGGAAACTTCATAGTCGCTGGAACTGTCGATCGGTGCGACTCCGCGGCCGCCACCCTCGATCTGAGCAAGACCGACGCCGGTACCGAGCACGAGGGCAACGGCAGCGGGAACAAGGAACAGTGGCTTCAGGCGCATGGTCGAGCGCCTTTTGGCGAAGCAGGCGTGGAAATCCAAGCGCGTTGTGGCTAGGCGCTGCCAGCATGAGCGACAGCGGGTACACATACGAACAGGCCGGGGTGTCAATCGCGGCGGGCAATGCACTGGTGCGCGCGATCGCGCCGCTGGCACGCGCGACGCGCCGGCCGGGCGCGGATGCCGACCTTGGAGGCTTCGGCGGCTTCTTCGATCTGAAGGCTGCCGGCTTCACTGACCCGCTGCTGGTCGCGGCGAATGACGGCGTCGGCACGAAGCTGAAACTGGCGATCGAGCATAATCGCCACGACGGGGTCGGTATCGACCTGGTCGCGATGTGCGTGAACGACCTGATCGTCCAGGGCGCGGAGCCGCTGTTCTTCCTCGATTATTATGCGTCCGGGAAGCTGGACGCGGCGGTGGCCGAGCGGGTGATCGCCTCAATCGCGGAAGGCTGCCGAATCGCCGGCTGCGCGCTGATCGGCGGCGAAACGGCAGAAATGCCGGGCATGTATGCGGCGGGCGATTACGATCTCGCCGGCTTCTGCGTCGGCGCGGTCGAGCGTGACCGGGTGCTGACCGGCGCAAACATTGCCGCTGGCGACGTGGTTCTCGGACTCGCCTCCTCGGGCGTTCATTCGAACGGCTTCTCGCTCGTTCGGCGACTTGCCGCCGACAAGGGCTGGAAGCTCGACCGGCCGGCGCTGTTCGACCCTGAGGTCCTGCTGGTCGAGGCGCTGATGGCGCCCACCCGGATCTACGTGAAGAGCCTGTTGCCGCTCGTCACCGCCGGGCGGGTCAAGGGACTGGCCCATATCACCGGGGGCGGATTGCTGGAGAATATCCCGCGGGTGCTGCCAGCGGGGGCGCATGCGGTGATCGATGCCGATGCATGGGCACAACCACGCCTGATGGCGTTCCTGCAGGCGCAGGGCGCGATCGAGCCGGAGGAAATGGCGCGCACGTTCAACTGCGGGATCGGCATGGCTGTCGTCGTCGCAGCGGATGCGGCTGACGGAGTGGCGGCCGATCTGACGGCGGCCGGCGAAGAGGTGGTCCGCATCGGCAGGATCGAGGAGGGCCAGCGCGGCTGCACCGTTGCCGGCTCGACCGAGACCTGGAGCGCGCGCGAGGCGTGGACGGCGACGTACAACGCATGACCGCCAAGGTCGGCATCCTGATTTCGGGCCGCGGATCGAACATGCAAGCGCTGGTGGAAGGGGCCGGCGCCGCTTACGAGGTGGTCGTCGTCGCTTCCGACAAGCCGCAGGCGGCAGGGCTTGCCTGGGCACGCGAGCGCGGGATTGCGACGTTTGCGCTGTCGCCCAAGGAAGTTGGCAAGGCGGCTTACGAAGATGCGCTCGACGCGGCGCTACGGGCTGCGGGCGCGGAGTATCTGGCACTTGCCGGCTATATGCGGCTGCTTTCGGATTCCTTCGTCGCGCGCTGGCGGGGGCGGATCGTGAATATCCATCCGTCGTTGCTGCCCAAGTACAAGGGGCTCGACACCCACGCGCGAGCGATCGAGGCGGGCGATTTGGTGGCAGGGTGTTCCGTCCACCTGGTGACGGAAGAGCTCGACGGCGGTGATGTGCTTGGTCAGGCGGAAGTGCCGATCCTGCCGGGCGATACGCCGGATACCCTCGCCGCTCGCGTGCTGGAGGCGGAGCATCGCCTTTACCCGCGCGTTCTGGCACAATGGCTGGAGCGATGACGAACGAGGCGGAGCAGCAACTGGCGCGGATCCGGGAGATCGCGCTGGAATTGCCGGAGACGGTGGAGCGGCTGTCACATGGACAGCCCGGCTTCCTGATCGAGAACGGCAAGTTCTTCGCCTATTTCTGGCATGATCATCACGGGGACGGCGAGACGGCGGTGCTGGTGAAAACAAGCGGCCTCGAAGAACAGGCGATGCTGATCGAGGCGGATCCCGATTGCTATTTCAAGCCGGCATACCTCGGGCCATCGGGCTGGGTGGCCATGCGGCTCAACCGACCGGACACGGACTGGGATCGGGTCAGCGACCGGATCGCGACGAGCTGGGAACTGGTGGCGCCGCGACGGCTGCTGGAGATGGGCGGGCGGTGAGCGAAACGCCCGATCAGGCCGCGACGCGGCGACGGTGGATTTCGCTTGCCGAGATCGTCGCGGTATCGGGCGTGATCATCGGCGCGCTGACGCTTTGGATGAACTGGTCCGAACGGCGCAACGAGGCGCAGGAGAAGGTCGTGGCGGCACAGGCGGCATCGGCCGCCGAGACGCGGTTGGCGCTACATGCCGAACTTGCCAACGGCGGCAAAGAGGTTCGCCTGAGCGATCCGGCGCACGACCTGCTCGAGACCAGGATCCGCTTCCCGAGCTCGCTCGCGATCGAGGAGCAGCGCCCGGCTACGCCGCGGATCGAGCGGGACTGGTTTGCCGATGCCGTGCTGAAGGCCACCGATGGCGGCGCCGACAAGCGTGAAGGACGGCTGCCGGTGCTCGTCTCCACCCGATACCGGGTCGGCGATCAAACCAGAGAGGGGAAGGCGATCGTCGATGTCGTGTGGCGGACCAATGGCCGGCTGATCGGCGGGCGTACGTTGTCGATCGAGTCGGCGCAGGTGCGCGACGCGGGTGGCAGCGTGAAGCGCATCGACGCGCTGTGGAAAACGGCGCTCGGCGGCTAGAGCGCGCGGGCGTAGATCACGTCGTCATACCAGCCGCTGCCGACGTTGAAGCGGCGTGTGCCGGCAAGGGCAAAGCCTTCGCGTTCGTAGAAGGCGCGGGCCACGTGATTGGTGCCGAGCACGCCCAGCAGCAGGCGCTTGCCGCCCAAGGCCGCTGCGTCCTCGATCGCCTGCGCCATCAGGCGGTGGCCAAGGCCGCTGCCGCGCGTGATCGACAGGGCGTAGATGCGGCGCAGTTCCACGTCGCCGGGTTGCGGCGGCAGCGGGAGATCCGGCGTGGTGATGACGGAATAGCCGACCGGCGCGTCGCCCTGCGGGTGCGTCGCCAATGAGACGACGCTGGCAGGATCCCCTGCCCAGCCGGCGAACTTTTCCACCGAACTGTTGCGCCCGCAATGCGCGACGATGTCCTCGCCCGGGAGGATCCCGGCGAATGTTTCGAGGAAGCTGGCGGCCGCGACCATGGACACCGCTGGCGCATCCGCGGCGGTGGCGCGGCGCAGCCGCCAGTTTCCGGTCATCGGATCAGCCGACGATCTCTTCGGGCTTGAAGAAGTACGCGATCTCGATCGCGGCATTCTCTTCCGAGTCCGAACCGTGAACCGAGTTCGCCTCGATCGACTCGGCGAGTTCCTTGCGGATCGTGCCGGGCGCCGCGTTCTCGGGGTTCGTCGCGCCCATGATGTCACGGTTGCGCTGAACGGCGTTCTCGCCCTCGAGCACCTGAACCACGACCGGGCCCGAGATCATGAACGATACGAGATCGTTGAAGAACGGGCGCTCCTTGTGGACCGCGTAGAAGCCCTCGGCCTGCTCCTTGGTCATCTGGATGCGCTTGGAAGCGACGACGCGCAGGCCGGCTTCCTCCAGCATCTTGGTGACGGCGCCGGTGAGGTTGCGACGGGTCGCATCCGGCTTAATGATCGAAAAGGTACGGGTGGCGGCCATGATGGTCGCTTGCTCCTGTGTATGAGAATGTCGGAAACTGCGGCGCGCGTTAGCGGGGGGACGGCGCGAGCGCAACCGTCGCGCGGCGGAGCGTCAGGCCGCTTGCTCCCACTTCCCCGCTTCATTCTGCTTCCAGTAGCGGCGCTCGACTTCCGCGTGGGTGGCGAGCCCCTTCCATGCGACACGCGCCGCATCGATCCGGTCCTCGTCGAAGAAATGGAAGACGCGAGTGAAGGCAAGCGCCTCGTCGCGCCAGGTGCCGTCGACCAGCGCGATATGCTTCGCCCCGTTCGCGGCGGTCACCTCCGGCGCGATGAGGACCGGCTGAGCGGCGTCGTCGCCCGTTCCGGCCCGCGCATGAGGCAGGAAGCTTTCCGGCGCGTATTCCCAGAGCAGCCGATCGAGCGACGCCTGCTGGCCTTCGTCCGACGACACGATCACCAGCCGGCCGCCACCCGCCAGCACGCGCTCGGCAATGCGCGGGAGCGCCCGCTCGAGCGGCATGCTGGTCAAGTGGTAGAAATCGACCTGCATCAGCCCTCGAAATTGCTGGCGATGAAGGTATCGAGGATGCGGACGCCATAGCCGGTCGCGCCCTTGCCCCAGGTCGGCCCGTCCTTGTCCGACCAGACCATGCCGGCGATGTCGAGATGCGCCCACTTCACGCCATCCTCGACGAAGCGCTGGATGAACTGCGCCGCGGTGATCGAACCACCACCGCGCGGGCCCACGTTCTTCATGTCCGCGATCGGGCTGTCGATCAGCTTGTCGTAGCCGCTGGAGAGCGGGAACCGCCACAGGAGGTCACCGCTCGTCTTGCTCGCGGCGAGCAGCTGATCGGCGAGCGCATCGTCATTGGAGAAGAGGCCGCCCATCTCGTTGCCGAGGCTGACGATCATCGCGCCGGTGAGCGTTGCGAGATCGACGATCGTCTTCACCTTGTACGTGCGCTGAACCCAGGTGACGCAATCGCACAGCACGAGGCGCCCTTCCGCGTCGGTGTTGATCACCTCGATCGTCTGGCTTGACATGGAGGTGACGACGTCACCCGGGCGCTGCGCGTTGCCGTCGGGCATGTTCTCGACGAGGCCCATGACGCCGATGACGTTCGCCTTCGCCTTGCGCAGCGCGAGCGCCTTCATCGTACCGGCGACGGCGCCGGCGCCGCCCATGTCCCACTTCATGTCTTCCATGCCGCCGGCGGGCTTGATCGAGATGCCGCCGGTGTCGAACGTCACGCCCTTGCCGACGAGCGCCACGGCGGGATCGCCCTCGCCTGCCCCGTTCCAGCGCAGCGCGAGGATGCGCGCTTCACGCCGCGAGCCCTGTGATACGCCGAGCAGCGCACCCATGCCGAGTTCGTGCATCGCGGCCTCATCGAGGACGGTGATCTCGAGCCCGAGACCTTCGACATCCTTCGTGACCTGTTCGACGAAGCTTTCCGGATAGAGGATGTTCGCCGGCAGCGTGACCAGCGTCTTGGTGAGTTCCAGCCCCTTGGTCACGGCGTCGCGCGCGGTCCACGCCGCGTCGGTGCCTTCCGGACCGCCGACGATGGTCACATCCTTCAGCGACGGCTTTGCGTCGTCGGCGAGCTTCGTGCGGTACACGTCATAGCGCCACGCGCGCTGCGCCGCGCCCGCTGCGAGACGCGCGGCGGCCTCTGCAGTGACGCCCGTGCCGGTAAGGTCAACAGTGACAGCGGTGACACCCGAGGTGAGCAGCCGTGCGGTGAGCGCGCCGCCCGCCCGCTCGTAGCCCGCATCGTCACCGCTGCCGACGCCCAGCAGGAGCACGCGACCGGACGGCACGTAGGCCTCTGCCACTGTGCCCGCCTCGCCCTTGAACCGCTGCCCGGCGGCCGCGGCGGAGACCAGCGCGAGAGCCGCATCGTCGAGCCCGGCGACGGCGATCTTCTGAGTCCCGTCCTTCGTCACGGGAAAAGCGATGATCGATGAAGCCTCGGGTCGCGAGGCGGCGAAAGTAACGTTCATGGCAGATCCTTTTGTATCGAAGTGCATCTAGGGATTCGCATCGCCGGTGGCAAAGCGTTGCAGCCGCTCGCCTGCGATGCGATAGGGCCAACACCGACGCGCCATTCCGGCAGCGGAACGGGGGCTTCAGTTTTGCGGGTAAGTGGGTGACGCGTCTCGACCTTCTGGCCAGTTGCTCGCGATCGCTGGCCCTGTGCGCTGCGTTCGCGATCGCAGGAACGTCGAGCGCGCAGGATCTGCAGAACCGGCCCGTCGATCCGCCGCCGTTGGAGGCCGAAGCGGCACCAGCGAACGACGAGCAGATCAATTTCAGCGCCGGAATGCTGGAATATGATTATGAAGCCGATGTCGTCACCGCGACCAACGACGTCCGGATGCTGCGCGGCGGCGAGCGGCTGCGCGCTGACCGCGTGGTGTGGAATCGCAAGACCGGCCAGGTCCTCGCGACCGGCAATATCGCGGTGACCAACCCCCAGGGCGATACAGCCTATGGCGATTCGATCGAGCTGACCGATTCGCTGAAGGACGGCATGGTCGCGAACATGCTGGTGGTGCTGCAGCGCGGCGGCCGACTGGCGGCCGAGCAAGGCACGCGGCGGGAAGACGGCACCATATCGCTCGATCGGGCTGCCTATACCGGCTGCTCCGTCGTCGATTCCGAAGGGTGCCCGAAAGAGCCGACGTGGAAGGTGACGGCGGTGCGCGTGATGTATCGGCCGGATCGAGAGCGCGTTTACTACACGGGCGCGCAGATCCATCTGTTCGGCCTGCCCTCCATCCCGCTGCCGAAATTCTCCCATCCGGTGGGCGAGGCGAATGCCAGCGGCCTGCTAGCGCCGATCATCAGATATGACCGCGTGAACGGCGTGGAGCTGGCGACGCCCTATTTCTTCCGCCTAGCGCCGAACCGCAGCGCAACCATCACACCGCACTTCTACACGAACGTGCTGCCGATGATCGAGGCGAACTACCAGGAACTGAACGAGATCGGGGCGTTCAGCGTCACGGGCTATGGCACCGTCAGCCGGCGAAGCGACGATCTGGCAAGCGGCTTCACCTCGTCCACCGAGCGGGCATTCCGCGGCTATCTGAACGGCGTGGGGCGTTTCCAGCTGGATCCGAACTGGAGCCTGTCAGGATCCATGCGGCTGGTGACGGACCGCACCTTCCTGCGTCGCTACGATATCTGGGGTGGTGACCGCCTGCGCACGACCTTCGCGCTCGAGCGGGTCGATCAGAACAGCTATTTCTCGCTGGCCGGCTGGGCCGTGCAGACGCTTCGCGTCGGAGAGCGCCAAGGCTTGCAGCCGGTAGCGCTGCCCGAAATCGACTATCGGCGCCGGTTCAAGGAAGAGGTGCTGGGCGGCACCGTGCAACTGCAGCTCAACACGCTCGCGCTGGGGCGAAAGGCCGGCCAGGACACGCAGCGGGCGTTCGCGGGCGTGCGGTGGGACCTGCGTCGCCTGACCAACTGGGGCCAGGAGGTCACCTTCACCGCTTATGGCCGCGCGGACGCCTATCACACCGATCATGCGCAGTTGACCGACATCGCCGCTTATCGCGGTATCGAGGGGTTCCAGGGTCGGGCCGTCGGAGCGCTGGCGGTGGACGTGAGGTGGCCGCTGATCGGGGCATTCGGCAAGGGCACGCAGCAGCTGACGCCTCGTTTGCAGATCGTCGCGTCCCCCAAGATCAAGAATCTGGAAGTGCCGAATGAAGATTCGCGCGCGATCGATCTTGAGGAATCCAACCTGTTCGCGCTGAACCGCTTCCCGGGGTACGACCGTTGGGAAGACTCGACCCGCGCCACCTATGGCCTTGAGTGGCGGCTCGACCTGCCGGGCTTCAGCGCCGACGCAGTCGTCGGGCAGAGCTACCGCCTGGATGACCGGCCGACGATCCTTCCGCCCGGCACGGGATTGAGCGATCGCTTCTCGGACATCGTGGGGCGGACCACGATCCGCTTCCGCGATCTGGTGTCCTTCACCCACCGCTATCGTCTCGACAAGAGCGGCTTGTCCGTTCGGCGTAACGAGATCGACGCGACGGTCGGCTCCACCAGCACCTATGCGCTGATCGGCTATCTGCGCCTCGATCGCGATATCGCGGAACTGGAGGACCTTCAGGACCGCGAGGAAATCCGGGTTGCCGGGCGCGTGCAGTTTGCCCGCTTCTGGTCCGCCTTCGGTTCGGCGCTGGTTGACCTGACGGACCGCAGCGATGACGTGTTCTCGCTGTCCGACGGCTTCGATCCGATCCGGCATCGACTGGGCGTCCAATATGAGGACGACTGCCTGACGCTCGGCGTGACATGGCGGCGTGACTATCGCACGACGGGCGATGCGCGCCGG
>CAYMIU010000007.1:62315-114111 GCA_964390515.1 uncultured Stakelama sp. | reverse complement strand
CGCCCGTGCTGTACCTCCACGGGCCCGCGCACCGGCGGCAGCGTGCCGCGGCGGCGCGGTTCTTCGCGCCCAAGGTGGTGGACGACAAGCACCGCCCGTTCATTGCGGAGAATGCCGACCGGCTGATCGAGGATCTGCGGCGGAGCGGGCGGGCGACGCTCGACACGCTGGCGCTGGACCTTGCGGTCAGCGTCGCGGCGCAGATCGTCGGGCTGACCGAGAGCGACAAGGCGGGGATGATCCGGCGGATCGACGGCTTCCTGTCGATCGGCAGCAGCGGGCGGACCGACGCGGGGCATCGCGCGCTGACCGCGATCCTCGGCCAGCTGCGCATGCTCCACTTCCACTGGCGCGACGTTCGGCCGGCGATCAAGGCGCGCCGGGCGGCGCCGCGCGAGGACGTGATCTCGCATTTGATCGGCGATGGTTATCGCGATCTGGATATCCTGGTGGAGTGCGTCACCTATGGCGCGGCCGGGATGATTACGACGCGCGAGTTCATCACCATGGCCGGCTGGCATTTGCTGGAAAATGACGCGCTGCGCCGCGACTTTGTGGACGCGGACCGCGCGGGGCGGATCGCGATCCTGGAGGAAATCCTGCGCCTCGAGCCGGTGGTGGGCATTCTTTATCGCAGGGAGGACGGTGCGGGCACCCCGATCGCGCTCGACATCCGGGCGGCCAATACCGATGCGGCGGCGATGGGCGAGTGCCCGTTCCGGCTGCGCGCGGATCGCACCCGAGGCGAGCGCGTGCCGGGGGCGGGCCTCGCCTTCGGAGACGGCGAGCATCGCTGCCCCGGGGCGGGCGTCGCGCTGACGGAGGCCGAAGTCTTCCTCGACCGGCTGTTGCATGTGCCGGGGCTGAGGCTCGAACGCGCGCCCGACATCAGCTGGAACCCGCTGGTGACGGGGTACGAGCTGCGCGGGTGCGAGCTGGTGGTGGACCGGGCGGCTGCTAGCGGCTGATCTGGCGCGCGAGAAGCTGGCGCAGGAGGCGGCGGGGCTGGCTTTCGCCGCCGGGGCGCCAGCTGGTGGCGAGAGGGGTTCCGGCCGGGCTGATCACGACGATGCCCGGCAGCGCCTCGCCGCCCAGTTCGCGCAGCGCGTGCCGGCGGCGCCGGTCACAGGGGAGCAGCAGCCAGGGCATGCGGCTGGTGCGGGCATAGTCGAGCGCGGCGGCGCAGGTCGCGTCGTCGCTGACGAAAAGCAGCTCGATGCCGGCGGCACGCAGCCGCGGGTAAGCGGCGATCAGTTCGGGCACGAAGGCGCGGCAGGGGCCGCACCAGCTGGCGCCGTAATAGACCGCGATCGCCTTCGTCTCCGGCGGGAGCATTGCGGTGGTGATCCGTCCCTGATCCAGCCGGTGGAAGCGCGAGCCGAGCGGAGCGGCATCGCCACCGGCTGCGGGCTCTACAGGACGGGTCTCCGCCAGCGATGCTGAAGCGACAGAGAGGAGGCCGCTCGCCAGCAGCGCGAGCGGCCTAGAGATGCGCATTAATCCGCACGAAGAAGGTGCGCGGCAAGCGGGGGCCATAAACATAGACGCTGTCGCGATCGGCGCCGACCTCCAGATCACGCTGGCGCACATCGGTCAGGTTCTTGATGCCGAAGGTTATGTCCACTTCACGTTCGCCATCGCCAATAGGGAAGTGGCGCGTGCCGGTCAGATCGAGCACCAGATGATCATCGCTGCGCCGGATCTCGCCGAGCCGGTTATTGAGGACGCGCATCGAGCCCGTGTAGCGCGCGGCGAGCAAGGCATCGAAGCGCGGGGCGGCGCGCCACACCATCTGTGCGACGCCGGAGACACGCGGTGATTTGAGGTAGCGCCGGGTGGTGAGCAGCCTGTCCTCGTCCTCGAACACCGCCTGTGCATCGTCGTAGCGGGCATCGATATAGGCCGCGCCGACGCTGGCGTTCAGTGTGGGGGAGAAGCGATACGCGGCGCTCATTTCCGCGCCGGCGACCCGGCTGCCCCCGGCGTTCGACCGGGTGCGCAGCAGGGCGCCGTCCGCACGCTCCTGAATCGGGCCGAGGAAGAAGGTATCGCGCAACCGCGTGAAATACGCCTGCCCATCGAGCGTGAAGGCGCCGTCGCCCCAGGTCGGCCGCCAATCGAAGCCAAGCGCGAAGCTGTGCGCGCGTTCCGGCTGGAGGCCGGGTGAATTGACCAGCCGGATCGGATCGTTGCCGAGCACCTCGACATGAATATCCTCGCTGAACACCTCCGGCGCGCGATAGCCGGTGGAGTAATTGGCGCGCAGCACCAGCGCGGGGCCGGGCGAGGCCCAGATGCCGATGCGCGGGGAGATGACGATATCATCAAGCTCCGAGCTCTTGTCTCCGCGCGCGCCGATGACGAGCCGCAGCCCTTCGCCGAGCGTCCATTCGTCCTGCACGAAGGCGCCGATCGTGCTGAAGCGATCGTCGACGATGGTCGCGAGCGGCTGCGCGCGCACGTCCTCGCCGCGATCGACCACTGATTCGTGCCTGTATTGCACCCCAGCGAGCAACGCGTGCGCGCCGGCTACGGTTTCGAGCCGCGCCTCCCCATAATGGAAGGTGTTGCGGGTGCGGCCATATTGCCGGCTGCTGGCGGCAATCGCCTCGGCTAAAGCTTCGGGATCGTAGCCCGGCGCGGCCGGATCGGTCTCCACATCGCCCAGGCCGCCGTAGAAGCTGCGCCGCTTCAACGCGGCGAGGGCATAGCTGCCGATCAACCGCGTATCCGTGCCGAGCTGCTGCGTGAGGGTAATCGAGCCGCGATGAAGATCGCTGTCGATCTGCTCGGCGATGTTGGCGAGATAGGCCGGGCGATCGAGCAGATTGCCGCCGCGGCGACGCTCGGCGGTGAATTGATAGTCGACGCCAATGGTCGTCCCGGTGCCGGGCTGCCATTCGCCGCGCGTGCCGGCAGTGACGAGGCGGCGGCGGGCAAGCTCGCTATAGCCGTCATCGTTGAGATCGACGGCAGGGCTGTATTCCGCCTGCGCGAATACGTTGGCGAAGCCCTGCTCGAACGTCGTGGCGCCCAGCAGCGAGCCGAATACGGCGGGCTTTCCCGTGATGAGCTGGCTGTCGACCGTCGCCTGCACCCCGTCGCGCGTGGGGCGGACCGGGATCACGTTGACGACGCCGGCGACGGCGCCGGCGCCGTAGAGGACCGAAGCACCGCCCTTCACCACTTCGATCCGCTCGACCAGAATCGCGGGGATCTGCTCGACACCATAGACGGCGGCCACCCCCGTCACGAGCGGCAGCCCGTCGAGCAGGATCTGGTTGTAGGCGCCGGGGAGGCCGAGCAGCTGGATCTCGGTGGTGTTGCAGTTCTGGCAATTGCTTTCCGACCGGGCCACAGGGAGGAAATCGATCGCGTCGGCGAGATTTCGCGGCGCTGCCCGGCGGAGGATGGCAGGGCCGATCACGTCGGTGCGAACCGGCGCTTCACGGATCGTGCGCGGCGTTCGGGTGCCGGTGACGACGAGCGTGCCGTCCTGCGCCGCCTCACCCGCCGGCTCCACCGGGCGCTGGTCGCTGGCTGCTGCCAAGGCGAGGGCCAGGGTAATCACATGCTCTTCCCTACCTAAGATAGTTAGCCTTTGCTATGTATGTTGCGATGGCGCAAGTCGGTAGCGGTACGGCAGTTCAACTTGGCGGGATCAGGCCCTAAGGTGACGCGATGACGCTTTCCGCCGCCGATCGTGCTGCCGCCTTCCGCAAGACCCGCGAGGCGAGCCTGACCGAGATTGCCGAAGATTATGTCGAGCTGATCGGTGACCTCATCGCGCAGCGCGGCGAGGCCCGCCTGACCGATATCGCGGAGCGCCTAGGGGTGGCGCAGGCAACCGCCTCCAAGGTGATCGCGCGGCTGAGGCGCGACGGGTTGGTCGAGAACGCCCGCTACCGATCGATCTTCCTCACCGAGCGCGGCCGCGAGATCGCCGACGCCTCACGCGAGCGGCACCGCATCGTCTTCGAATTCCTGCGCGCGCTGGGGCTGGAGGAAGCGATCGCCCATGCGGATTCGGAAGGGATCGAGCACCACGTGAGCGAGGCGACGCTGCTGAAGCTGAAGGAGCTGACGGAGAAGCTGCGCGCGTGACGCTGATCCTGCTGATCACCACCCGCCAGACGATGGTATTATAGCGCGGGTGCCCGTTCCCACGACTCCCCGTCCCGTCCTACACGAGAGGCGACGGGGCTTTCTCGATGCGTGGCACATCGAGGGCAAATGGCCGAAACGATGGCTATCGGCCGTCCCTGTCTTGGCCTCACCAAAGGCGCTCGCCATGGCGGCGGCGTTCTGAACCAGCCGCTGACGGTTCGTGGATGCCGGCCGCGTCCTGGTGATCGGTCTCAAGACGTGGCTGAACTATCGAGGACCGGCGCGGGAGAAGCGATCAGGAAGCCGGTGCGTCGCTGCGGAGGGGACGTGCTTCCTCAACGAGCAGGACGGGCACGCCGTCTCGGATCGGATAGGCAAGGCCGGCCGTTTGGGACAGCAGTTCCCCCGCCGCCGCATCATAGACCAGCGGCGTGCGGGTGACCGGACATACCAGCCGTTCGAGCAGCCACGGGTCGATCGGTCCCGAGGGCTGCGCGGGCGCGGCGCTGCTCACTGCAGCGTGACCCGATCGTCGCCGTCGTGACGGCCGAAGAATTGCATCAGCTGGACGATGAGCTCGGCACGCGGGGCGATGCCCTCCGCTTCGAGCAGCGCCTGTTTCGCCGCCACGTCGAACGGCGCGATCTGCGCGATGCCGTTGACGAGGCTCTGGTCGTCGAGCCGCGAGACGGCCTCCCAGTCGACCGCATAGCCCTGTCGATCCGCAAAGCGACGTGCTTCCATCTCGAGCGACGCGCGCGCGCCGAGCGAGAGCGTCTCGGGCTCGGCATTGGGCAGCAGTTCGGCCTCGACCTGCCGGAAGAGCGTCGTCGCTTCCAGTTCGCGCTCGACCCGGAACAGCGCCAGCCCCTCGAGCACGAGGTTCGAGCGCCCGTCGTCGAGCATCTCGATCTCCGCGATCCGCCCGACGCAGCCGATGTCGTATAGCGGCGGACGGTCCCCCGCCCCCTGCTCCATCGCGCGCGGCTGGATCATCCCGATCCGCCGGTCGCGCGCCATCGCGTCGGACACCATCGCGCGATATCGCGGCTCGAAAATGTGCAACGGCAGGTGCATGCCGGGGAACAACAATGCCCCCGGCAGCGGGAAGATCGAGATCCGTGTCATCCGAACAGGATCGCGGAGAGCCGCCGCCGCTGCGCCGACACCCAGGGATCCTCCAGACCGACCACTTCGAACAGCTTCAGTAGCTGCTGGCGGGCAGCGCCCTCATTCCACTCGCGATCCTTGGCGGTGATGGCAAGGAAGCCGTCCGCCGCGGCATCGCGGTTGCCAGCCGCCATCTGGGCATTGGCGAGGTCGAACTGCGCCTGCAGATCGTCCGGGTTCGCCGCGACCGCCGCCTCGAGCGGGGCAAGATCGTCGACCGGCGGTGCCGACTGGGCCAGCGCCAGCGCGGCGCGGGCACGCTCGATCTCCGGCCGCTTGGCGACCTCCTCCGGCAGCGCGGCAAGGGCGGCTTCCGCTTCTTCCTGTGCGCCGGCAGCGATCAGCGCGCGGACACGGCCCGAGAGCACGCCGGGATGCTCCGGCGCCATTTCGAACAATTGATCAAAGATCGACAGGGCCCGCTCGACATCGCCCTCGCCCAGCACCTGTTCGCCCATCGCGATCAGCGGCTCGAGCTCGGCCTCCTGCGCCTGTGCTTCGCCTTCGATCGGCAGCTGGCGGAGCAACTGGTCGATCGTCGTGCGCAGCGCCGATTCGGTGCGCGCGCTGGTCAGATCGGCGACCAGCTGGCCCTGGAACATCGCATAGACGGTCGGGATCGAGCGGATCTGGAATTGCGCGGCAATGAACTGGTTCTTGTCGGTGTCGACCTTCGCCAGCACCACGCCCTTGTCGGCATAGTCGGCGGTCACCTTTTCCAGGATCGGCGTCAGCGCCTTGCACGGCCCGCACCATTCGGCCCAGAAATCGATGATGACGAGCTTCGTCATCGACGGTTCGACCACGTCGCGGCGGAACGCCTGGACGGCATCCTTCTCCGCGGCACTCATTCCCAGCGTAGCCAAGGGCTGCTCCCGATATTGCGATCAGCCCCTTATGTGGGGACGGGCCGGGGGAAGCAAACCCCCGGCCCGCCGGTTAACGCATCATTCGTGAGGTGCCGCGATCAGAAGGCGGCGGTCGCCGAGAATACGACCGTCCCCTTGTCGATCCGGCTGCCGTTCTTCGTCGAGGAGAAGTTGGGCTGCAGATATCCGATGTCGCTGCGCTTGATGTTCGTATCGACGAACGCGACGCCCAGCGTCAGCGGGGTGCTGGGCACCGCGAAGTCGACGCCGACCATGTAATCGAGGTACTTGCCGGTCGGCGCGATGCTGGTGCCGTTCGGCCCGAGGCCGCGGTTGCCGTCGGAGAAGCCGACATGGGCCTTCACCGTCAGCGGCGTGCTGGGAATGCCGGCGGAGCCGTCCAACCAGATATAGAGATTGTCCTCCTTGTCGCCCGGATCGTTGTAGATGCCGGTGGAAGCATCCGCGCCGCTGAAATACCAGCGGCCGAGCGCTTCCTGCTTGGGCGCATAAGCCACGCCGACGAGGAGGCTCGCCGGCCCGAGCGTGCCGGAGACCTTCACATAAGGCTCGGCAAAGTCGGTCTTGTCCGCGCCGCCGGGATACATGTACCAGGTAAGGCCGGCATCGACCGTCACGCCGGGCGACACTTCGGTGCGGAAGCCGCCGAACAGGTCAAGCTCCATGTTCGACCCGCCGAACGTGCCCCAGCCCGCCAGGTTGGAGGCCCAAGTGCCGGCATAGACGCCGCTTTCGTGGCTGACGGTGATGCCGCCCTGGACCGCCATTTCCTTGTCCGTCTGGGATACGCCGCGGAAGCGGTAATCCGAGACCAAGGCGACGCTGCCGCTGACGGTGACCGGCTTGGGTGGCTCTTCCTCCTGCGCGGCGGCGGGAAGAGCAAGGACCGCGAGCACCGCGGCCGGGATATACTTCAAGAACGTCATGGAACCTCCTGATTGAAAGAGGCTCCTCCTGCGTCCGATCCGCCCGCGCTCCTCCTCCCCCCGAGGGAGCGGTCGCGGGCTGGTCGGACCACATGACGCTATCGCAGCATGACGTCTTGAATGTTTCCTGTTTGCGTCAAAGTGTTTCTGGTCGGATCAGGCCACCAGTGTTGCCATGCGGCCACGTTGACCCTGGAGCACGACCGGGTTGCCCGCCGCCTTGCGCCGCTGGAACCAGTCCCGCAGCATCTCGGCCGTGGTGTGGTCGACCGACTCCACCTTGGTCACGTCAAGCCGGACCGGCATGTTCGGCGGGACGCGATCGAGCGTTGCCGAGAGCTTCGGCAGCGTGACGAACGTCGCTGCACCATCCAGCGAGATGGCATGCGCGTCGCCCTGCTGCTCCTCGAACACCTTGAGCCGGAGACGGCGCAGGTTCGGGATCAGTTCGAGCACTGTCAGCGCGATACCGATCAGCACGCCCGTGAGGAGGTCAGTCGCCACCACCATGATCAGCGTCACCGCCCAGATCGCGACCGGCAGCACGCCATAATCGCGGAACAGGTGCTGCGCGTGCTTCAGGCTGACGAGCCGCCAGCCAGTGACGACCAGCACAGCACCCAGCGCCGCCATCGGGATCGAGCGCAGCAGCCACGGCAGCAACGCGACGAAGCCCAGGATCCACACGCCGTGCATCATGGCCGATGCGCGCGTGATGGCGCCGGCCTGCACGTTGGCCGAGCTGCGCACGATCACGCCCGTCATCGGCAGCGAACCGGCAAAACCGCACAGCAGGTTGCCGACGCCCTGCGCCCGCAGTTCCTTGTTGTAATCGGTGCGCACGCCGTCGTGCATCTTGTCGACCGCCGCTGCCGACAGCAGCGTCTCGGCAGAGGCGATGAAGGCAATGGCGAGCGCCGCCGCGATGATCGAGGGTTCGAGGAAGCGCGACATGAAGCCGGCCTCAGGCGGGGCGATCGCGCCGATGATCGATTCGGGCACGACGACCTTGGCGACGTCGAGGCCGAGGCCGACCGACAGCAGCGTCGCAGCGACGACGCCGACCAGGGCGGCGGGCACCAGCTTCAGCGCGTTCGGGCGGAATTTCTCCCAGCCCAGCATCGAACCGATGGTGACGAGCGCCAGGAAGAAGGCGAGCTCGGTCGCCTGGATGTTGTTGAACGACAGGCCAAGCAGGCGGCCCGGCATTTCGGCCAGGTTCTCGGGGCCCGAGGAAAAGGGCTTGGCATCGAACAGCACGTGGAACTGGCCGACGACGATCAGCACGCCGATACCGGCGAGCATGCCGTGCACGACGGCAGGGCTGATCGCGCGGAACCATCCGCCAAGCTTGAAGATGCCGGCCACCACCTGGATGACGCCGGCGAGAATGAGGATCGGGCCAAGCGCCGAGAGGCCCTTGTCCCGAACGAGTTCGAACACGATGACCGCGAGGCCCGCGGCGGGGCCCGACACCTGCAGCGGCGAGCCGGCGAGTGCGCCGACCACGATGCCGCCGATGATGCCGGTGATCAGCCCCTTCTCGGGCGCAACGCCCGAGGCGACCGCGATGCCCATGCACAAGGGCATCGCGACCAGGAACACCACGATCGAGGCGGTGAAATCCCGCCCGAAGAATTTCAGCGATGGAATCGAGACGCCGGGGCGCTCAATGGCTTCCTGCTTCATTCTGCAGCGTCCTGATACATGAAGTCAGCCGCCAGGCGGCGCGAGGCCGGCTGCGCAACCGGGAGCGGCTGATCGCCGCGGATCGGCACGAAGCGGCCCGTCTCGCCGTCGAGTGCCAGCATGCGGCCGGCGTGGATGTCGACGAACCAGCCGTGGAGCGCGATCTCGCCGCGGGCGATACCCGCCGCAACCGACGGGTGCGTGCGCAGGTGGTTGAGCTGCACCACCACATTCTCGAGGCTGGCAGCGCGAACCGCGGCGCCGTTCTCAAGATCGGGGTAGGACGTGTCGAGCACGCTCTTCGCCGCCGTGCTGTGCCGCAGCCACGCGGCGACATTCGGCATGGTCGCTACCATTTCGGGGCTGACCAGCGCCTTCATCGCGCCGCAATCCGAATGGCCGCAGACAATGATATCACGCACGCCGAGCGCCATCACGGCATATTCGACAGTGGAGGTGACGCCGCCATTCTGCGTTGCATGCGGCGGAACAATGTTACCGGCGTTACGACAGACAAAAAGATCGCCCGGCTGGGCCTGCATGATCTGTTCGGGGACCACGCGCGAGTCCGCACAGCTGATCATCAGGGCCTTGGGCTTCTGGCCATCAGTCGCGAGCTGTGAATAGAGCGCGCGGCTGTCTTCGAAGACCTTCTTTTCGAAGTCGAACACTCGACCGATGAGTTCGTTCATGTGCGCTGCTCCTAAGTTTGGAGCAGCGTATCTAGGCGCGGCATATTTCCGCAGCGCCGCGACAGTGTTAAATTTTGTGTCTGCCTTCGGATCTCTTGATCGGCAGGACGACACACGCCTCCAGCCCGCCGGACGGCCGGTTGGTCAGCGTCAGGGTGCCGCCCTCGGCCCCGATCGCCTGCACCACGATCGGCAGGCCAAGCCCGAAACCGATAGTGTCGCGGCCGCGCGCCGGATCGAGCCGTACGAACGGCTCCAGCACATGCGCCATCTCATGCTCGGGGATGCCCGGGCCGTCGTCCGTCACGCGGACGATCGCCTGCTCCTCGTCCGCCTCCAGCGCCACCGTCACGCGCTGGCCATAATGGAGCGCATTCTCGACGAGGTTGGTGAGCGCGCGCTTTACCGCCAGGCGGCGGACGCTGAGGTCGAAATGGTCCGGCCCGACATAGATCGCGTCGCGCCCGCGATCGATCGCGTCATCCACCAGCGTGGCGCACAGCACGGCGAGATCGATCGAGGTCGGCGCCTCGGGATCGGCATCGCCGCCGAGGAAGGCGAGGAGCGATGCGATCATCGCCTCCATCTCGGCCACGTCGCGCCCGATCGCGGCGCGGGTGTCGCCGCTAGCGATCGCCTCCGTCCGCAGCCGCAGCCGGGCGAGCGGGGTGCGCAGATCATGGCCGACCGCGGCCAGCGCCTGCGTGCGCGCATCGATCAGCGCGGAAATGCGCGCCTGCATGCGGTTGAAAGCCTCCACCAGCCGGCGAACCTCGCCAGGGCCGTCCTCCGGCACGGTCACGACCGGATTATAGCCGATCCGGTCGGCCGCCTCGGCCAGCCGTCTTAGCGGCCGCAGCGTGCGCCTGATCATCAACCCGCCGATCACCATCAGCGCGATCGCGGGCACCAGCGCGAGCACGATCCGCTCGAACGCGAAATCGAGCTTGGCCACCGCGTCCAACGTGCGGAAATGAAGCCAGCTTCCGTCGCGCAGCCGGATCGCGCCGATCACCTTGGAGCTTTGCCCCGGCGAGATCAGCCGCAGCCTCAGATCGCCGCTGCGCAGCGACGGCTCCCATTCCACGATCTGCCGCCGCATCTGATCGAGCGCGGGATCGAATACCGGCACGTCGGCGGTGCCGTTCCAGTGCAGCTCGTAACGATCGGTGGTGAGATCCGCCGCCATCGTCGGGCGCTGCTCGGGCGGCCGCTCCTCGATCAGCCGCCGGCTGATGACGAGATGCTCGGCCAGCCGCCGCGCCTCGTCGTCCCGCACCGAAAACTCGCTCGCGCGCTCGTACAGCAGTGTCGAGACGCCGAACTCGATCACCATCGTCAGCAGCAGGATCGCGAGGACCTGCCCGAGCAGGCCGACCGACGGGAGAAGTCGCCTCAACTGCGCTCCACCGGCACGTTCAGCATATAGCCGACGCCGCGCACCGTGATGATCGGCGCCTGCTCGCCCGCGCTGGACAGCTTGCGGCGAAGCCGGCTGACGAGCACGTCGATCGACCGATCCGAGCTGTCGCCAAGCCGCGTACGCGACAGCTCGATCAGCCGCTCGCGCGCGATCACGCGCTGCGCATGGTCGGCCAGCGCGACCAGCAGGTCGAACTCGGCGCCCGTCAGGTCGACCGTCGCGCCGGTCGGCGAGGTCAGCTCGCGGCGCGGCAGGTTGATCGTCCAGCCCTCGAACGTCATCACGCCCTGGTCGCCCTCGCCCGAGCGTCGATCGAGCGCCGGGCGGCGGAGCACCGCGCGCACCCGCGCCACCAGCTCGCGCACGCCGAACGGCTTGGCGATGTAATCGTCCGCGCCAAGCTCAAGCCCGACCACCCGGTCGGTCTCGCTGGAGCGCGCGGAGATGAAGATGATCGGGACGTCGCTCTTCTGACGCAGCGAGCGGCACAGGTCGATCCCGCTGGTGCCGGGCAGCATGATGTCGAGCAGCACCAGATCGACCGGGCCCGAATCGAGCGCCAGCCACATTTCCGGCGCCGCGGAAGCCGGCCGAACCGCGAATCCATTTTCCTGAAGCGCACGCGCGGTGAGCATGCGGAGGGCCGGATCGTCCTCGACGAGAAGAATGGTGGGGGCGGTCATCCTACGGATGGAGGTAGGCGGTAAGGGCCGCTTCGGTCAATGTTGCGCAACTTTGTTGTTGAAGGGGGTTGCAGGGTCAGAAAGTCGCTGCTAGTGGCCGCGCCTCACCCAGCCCGGAAGCATCCGGGACACGGCGCCAGAGCGGGCGTAGCTCAGGGGTAGAGCACAACCTTGCCAAGGTTGGGGTCGAGGGTTCGAATCCCTTCGCCCGCTCCAGCGACGCCGCAGATTTCTGCGGCTTTTTGCTGCAACGTCATCTGCGGCACTCGCACAGCACTCAGTCTGGCCATTGCGGCACCCTCCGTGTTGATATCGGTACACGGGTCTGACTGCCGCGCTAAGCAGAGTCGGCTTCGCTTGTGCTCGCAAAGAGACGTTCGCTTAACCACGCCTCTCGATCTGCGCGCAAGTTTCGTACGGCCCGCTTGAGCTTTAAAAACTTGGGTCCACCGCCGAAGATGCGCATCTTCTCAAGTGTGCTTTTAGCTAGTCCGACGAAATCGGCCGCCTGACGCGTTGTCATGACGGTTGGATTAGCCAGCATTTCGACCTTGGTCATCACGCTCTCCTGAAACGCACCTTGTCGGACAGCGCCCAGAGGATTGGGCCTTGATAACAACACGTTACGTACAGGATTTCTCGTTGGCGGGTTGCCAAAAGTGAAGCGGATGCTGCAACTGCCGATAGGAATCCGCAATCGGGGCGGAACCGCTCGTTCAGCACCGATCATATTGTCCGCGTGCTGGCGGCTGCAGAACATCACCCGCGCGTGCCGCTGCGGCCGCAGAGCGCCGGAAGGCGGCGCCAGCCAAAGCGAAGTCCCCGCGTAGTAAGTTCCTCGACCAAACAACGCTGCACCTTGATCGCGCCGCCGGCGGCCTGAGAAATCAAGCGGGTTCCACCGTCACTTAGCCGGCTACGACGGTTCACCAGGCACGGCCGGCTTTCCAATCGGGCAGAGCTCGAACGAGGCTGCAGGCAACTCTTACGCGGCGAGCACCATCGCAATCGCGGCCTCTTCGTCGCCGGCGTTCGTTGCGAGTTCCAGCGCCCATAGCCCTTCTGCGTCGTGGCGCGCAGCGAGTAACGTGTCCCCGTGATTACGTTCGAATGCGCCGCGTCGAAGGAGCACATCGCCCAACCGGCGGATGTCCGCGACTGCCTCGTCACCGGCTGCCATGCGCGTGGTATCTGCGACAGCCAGGCCTTCGGCCTCCCGGCCCCTACTTGGATCGCTGCTGCGAGAGCAACCTCAACAAGCCGCAGCCCCCCCTCATGCGGATTTTGTCCTCGGCTGAAGTGGCGCCGGGTCTTTCGTCAGAGGTCCGTCGCCACCTGCTCTACAAGGTCCTCGCCGACGATTTACATCGGATGATCGTAAATCACTGCCTCAAATCTGTGCCATTGGCGCTAACGGCGGAGGCGATAAGTTTTTCGACTTGCACGCAATAACTTCCAGGTGCGCACCCGTAGGAATGCGGTAGCGGGGCGGCGGGGTGAGCAGCCGGAACAGCAGCGGTCCCGCCGATAAGGGCGGCGCAAACCGGCGAATCTGGGGGAAGTAGCGTTTCTGGTTTCAAGATGCGGTCGGGCGTGCCGGCCCTGTACCTATGCCTCATCGCGGCGGGAGCGGCAGTTCCGACTGCCACGCTGGCTCAGGTTGCGCCGTCGGCCAGCCAGGTGACACCGCGCACCCTCGCGCCCGAGGCTCCGCCTGCCGAGACGCCACAGGTGAACGGTGCAACGGCTATCCCGGTTCCAGAGGGGGCCGCCGATTTTCGCTTCCGGCCCTCGCATGTCGTGGTCGAGGGAACGTACGCGGGATTGGCGGAGGAGACCGCGCAGCTCACCGACTGGCTCAAGGGCATCGAGATCAGCGTTGCGGATTTCTACCAGGTCGCCACGACGCTGCAGCGCCTGTATGCCGCACGTGGCTATCCGCTGGCCCGCGTGGTGGTGCCGGAGCAGGAGCTGAACGATGACCAGCCAGCGCGGCTGGTGGTGATCGACGGCTATGTCGAGGCGGTCGACACTTCCAGTCTGCCGAGTGCGTTGCGAGGGCCCGTGGCCCGGGCGCTCGCTTCGCTGATCGGCAAGCGCGGGCTGACATATGCCGAGCTTGAACGGCGCCTCACGCTTGCCGGCCAATATCCCGGCGCATCGCTGCGGAGTACGCTTGCCACCGGTCAGGCGACCGGTGGCGTGCGGCTCATCATCGAGAGCGGACTGCGGGCCGTCACCGGCAGCATCGACTTCAACGATCGCACCAGCCCGGCTTTCGCACGTCGCGAGTTCAATGCGCAGCTCGCGTTCAACAGCGCCTTCGGAATGGGTGAGCAGGTCTATATCTTCGTCTCGGGCGATCCTCTTGGCTATGATGAGCTGTTCGGGGACCGCAGCCCGAAGAGCATCATCGGCAGCGGCCTGATCCTGCCGCTCGGGTCGGACGGCTTCAGCCTAAACCTGGAGGCGACAAGATCGGTCACGCAGCCGCTAGGCGGCTTCTTCCGCACCCGGAACGAATTTTCGCGGCTGTCCGCGCGGGCATCTTATCCGCTGGTTCTTACCCGTACCGAGACCCTTTCCGTCGAGACTTCCCTGGAGTTTTTCGACGAACGTCAAAAGCTGCCGGATTTCGACGGATTCGAGCTTTCCCGCGATCGCTACACGATCGTGCGCGTCAGTTCATCCTACACCGCGCAGCGGCCGGGCAGCTCCTTCGGCGCGCGGATCGCACTTTCGGCCGGGCGCAGCAATGCTCCCGCAGGCGCTCTCCCGTCGCGGATATCCGCCACCCCCGGCTTCGCGCGAATGGAGGCGAGCGGATCGAGTAGCCTTGGTCCCTATCGCGGTCTGGTGGTTACCAGCGACTTGCGGCTGGCGTTGATCCTCGATGGCGGCCTGCCCAATGCCGAACTGTTCGGCCTCGACGGGCCCAGTGCACTCTCGCCGTTCACGGCGGGGTCCCTCTCCGCCGATGAAGGCATCACCGGGCGCATCACGCTGCGCCGCCCGATCGCGGTGAGTGCCAGCTTCAGTCTCGCTCCGTACGCCTTCGTGGCGACCGGGTTCGCCAAGTATAGCGTTCCGACGCCATTCGATACCACGCGGGCGGGTGCGTGGGGCGGCGGCGTTGAGACGAACTTCAGCTCCTCGGACGGCCCCGGAGCTTACGCCAAGCTCGAATGGGGCAAGCAGATCACCAACAGCTTCTTCCCGGACCGAAGCCGGTTCGTCTTCAGCGCAGGGGCGCGTTTCTGATGGTCAAGCGTCACCTTCTCACCGCGTCGACTGCGGCAATCGCGGCTTGCCTCGTGCAGAGTCCTGCCGCGGCGCAGGTGGTTCCGCGCGGTGGCACCGTCGTGGAAGGTTCGGCGACGATCGATGCGCCCTCCGCAGGGCGGGTGACGGTCACCCAGACCAGCAATCGTGCGATCGTCAACTGGAGCGGCTTCTCCATCGGGCAGGGCGGCCGCGTCACCTTCAATCAACCCGATGCCCACTCCGTCACGCTGAACCGCGTCGTCGAGGCCGGGGTCTCGTCGATCGATGGAACGATCAGTTCGAACGGCGCGGTCTATCTCGTCAATCCGAACGGCATCGCGATCGGATCGACCGGCGTGGTGGACACTCGCGGCGGCTTCATCGCCTCCACCCGCAACATCACCGATGCCGGCTTCATGGCCGGCGATCTCGACTTCGCGGGCGCGGCCCGAAGCGGCGTGACCAACGCCGGCAGCATCACCAGCCCCTATGTCGCATTGCTTGGCGGTTTCGTCGCCAATACCGGCACGATCACCGCTCCCGCGGGCAAGGTGGCGCTGGCCGCGGCCGATTATACGACCGTCGATCTCAGCGGAGACGGCTTCCTGCAGGTCGCGCTGCCGACGGATGCGACCGATGCCAGCGGCGTGCCGTTGGTCAGCAACAGCGGCATCATCACGGCTGACGGCGGCCGCGTAACGCTGACCGCCGCGGTCGCGGCCAATGCCGTTCGCCGCGCAGTCAACATGTCGGGCGTAATCGAGGCGCGTACCGTTGGCGGCAAGAACGGCAGCATCACGCTCAGCGCGAACGGAGGCGGTAGCGTCACCGTCGGGGAAACCGCGCGGATTTCCGCCACCGGGGGTGAGGCCGGAGCAACCGGCGGCGCGGTCACTATTCTTGCCGGCGGCGCTGCGACCGTTGGCGGTCGGATCGAGGCGTTCGGCTATGATCCCGTCCATTCGGGTACCACCGACTTTGCAGACGTTGCCGGCGGCCGGATCGACATCACCGGTGACACGGTAACAGTCAATCGTGCGACCATCCTCAACAACAAAGGATTGACCCGGATCGGCGGCGGTTACCGCCAAGGGGCGAGCGACGACGGCAGCGCCGATTACCAGCTGTTCGCCGGCCGCTATGCAAGCCTGTTCGGCGGCCTTGAGCCACTCGCGCTGGCTCGCACCGTCCGGATCGATAGTAATAGCACCGTCAATCTTCACCAGGGCGGCGGCCTGACGGTCGCCAGCCGCGACGATACGAGTTTCGGATCGCGTCTGACATCTCCGTATGACGAGGTCGGCCTGATTGCGTTCGGCGACGTCGGCGGGGCGCTTTCGGTCAGCTCCGGTGGCATCCTTTCCAGCCTCGCTTTTCCTGCGCCGTACCTCAACAGCAACCGGATGCCCGATCATGTCTCGATTGGCGCGCGGGCCATCAGCATTCGCAACGATGCGAGCGGCGTGGAAGGCGGTGTTACTCTTCTCGACAAGATCTACGTCGAGGCGATCACGCGCGCTTCCAGATCACTGACGCTCGAGGCCGGCGATACCCTAGAGCTTCGCAATGGGTTTCGTGTGAACCGCCCTCAGCTCGAGACACTTAATTTTCGTGCCGGGCGCGGTGTCACGATCAGCGATCAGGTTGTCGCCGACGCGGCCTCGCTGGTCGTCACGGCAAATGATCCCGCGGCGAATGGCGGCGGACGGAGCGTCGGCAGCAGCTTCATCCATGCCAACACGGCGAGCTTCCGGAACAACTACGTGCCGGTTCCGTTTGGCACGCCCGGGGACTTGTCGTTCGCGCTGCTGGAAGGCCTCGATGGGGGTGCGGGCGGCGAGCTCCGCATCGGCACGCTCGATCGTCGCCCCTTTCCTGGCACGTTCGACTATCCTTATCTCCGGCCAATTTTCGGGGATCTTTCGATCGTCGCCGCGACGGGCGCGGACGTCGTCCTATACGGCAACATCCTCGCCCATACCGAAACCGAGGTGGATCTCGGCCTTTCCCAGCGGTTCACGCTCACCGGCAACCTGCGCATCGCCAACGACGTGACCGTCACTGCGCGCGCGGGCCAGTTCGACTGGACGGATCAATCCACGGCTCGCATCACCGGCTATCCTGACGGGCGCGCCGATTTCGGCGCCGACTATCTTTTCCGCACCTGGAACAATTTCTACTACGAGACAGTCGCGGAGGGCCGGGTCAGCGACCCTGCCTTCGTGCCGAAGGGCGGCATCGTCACCCACGGCTCAGCAATGATTGACACGCCCAGCGCCGGCCGGTTGACTGTCGCGCAATCAAGTGCCCGCGCGGTGATCGACTGGAACAGCTTTGGACTAGGCGCCGGCAACACCGTCACCTTCTCCCAGCCCGACGCAAGCTCCGTTGTTCTTAACCGCGTTACGGGCGGCACGGCGTCGCTGATCGACGGGACGATCACGGCCAATGGCGCCGTCTATCTGGTCAATCCGAACGGGATCGCGATCGGACCGACCGGCGTGGTCGACACGCGCGGCGGCTTCGTCGCCTCGTCGCGGGGTTTGAGCGGCAACGACTTCATGGCTGGACGCCTGAACTTTGCCGCAGCGGGTTCGACCGGCGTCAGTCTCGACGGCTCGATCCTGGCTGGAGGCGACGTGTCGCTGCTCGGCGGCTTCGTTACCAGCACCGGCACGATCACCGCCGATGGCCGTGCGATCACCCTCGATGCCGGGCCGGGGGCGGCGACGATCTCCGATGGCACGCTTCAGGCCGATGGCGGCGGACGCATCGACGTCACCGGCGACAGCGTGACGATCACCGGTGGAAGCCTTTTAGCCCAGTTGGGTGGGCTGATCCGAATCGGGTCCGCCTATCGCTATGGCGCGGCCGATGACGGCAGCAACGACTTCGCGCTGTTCGGTCGGCCGAATGGCGCCACACCGCTCGCGCCGCTCGCCACGGCTCGCAAGGTCAGTATCGGGGCCTCGGTCGGCCTTGGCGCCCATACCGTGCTGGTCGGCAGCAGCCAGGACACTTCGTTCGGCGGTTTCGCCAGCACCGCAGCCGACGGCGGCGCATGGATCGGCTCGCAGGGCGTGATCTCCGCCCTCACGGCGACCAGCCTCGGAGGCGGGCAAACCGCGATCAGCGCCCCATCGATCGTCGTTCGGTTCGGGGGCGGCACGGCGGCGAACGGGATCAGCTATCTCGATCTGGATTGGCTGGAACAGATCACAAACCGGGCCCGTCGGCTGACGGTGGAGGCAGGCGACACACTCGCCCTTCCCGACGGTTTCGCGCTCTCGACCGCGTTGATCTCCGGCCGTATCAGCAGCACCCAGCACGTGTCGCTGCGCGCCGGACGCGGCATCACCATGGCCGGGAGTGTCGATACGTGGCGCGCGGGCCTCAGCGTGATCGCCAACGATGTGGTGTCCAATGGGGCCGGGCGCGGCGCCGGCAGCAGCTTCATCGACACGGTCAACGCCCGTTTCGGGATCGGCTCCCTCGGCCCATCGGTAACGGTTCCGCCCCTTTCCTCGTTGGGCGGGAACCTTTCGTTCGCGCTGCTCGCGGGCCATGACAATGCGGCCGGCGGCGAGCTTCGGCTCGGGATTCTCGACAAGAACAGCGACTGGCGGTCGTCGGCTACCTTTGGCGACCTGTCGGTCACGACGGCGCCCGGCGGCACGATCGTGTTTCACGGCGACGTGAACGCTTCGCTGGACGCCAGTCACCAGAGCGATCTCGGCAGGGGTTTCACCCTCTCCGGCCCTCTCGCCTTCGCGGAAGACACCATCGTCACCGCGGACGCCGGCGCCTTCAACTGGACCGATCGCGCAACGACCACCTTCGCCCCGTATGCGGCTGGCCGCTCGCCCTTCTACGCCGACTATCTGTTCCGCACGTGGGACGGGGCCAGCTACGTCAACCTCGCCGCGGGCCGCGCGACGGCCGACAATCTGCTGCCATTTGGTGGCACCGTCGCTGCCGGTGAAGCGACGATTGCGCCGGTCACCGGCCATATCCAGAACATCTTCCAGACTAGCAAACGCGCAGTGATCGACTGGCTGGGGTTCAGCGTCGGAGCCGCCGACGTCCTGAATTTCCTGCAGCCGGACGAGACCTCGGTGACGCTCAATCGGGTGGCTGCATCCGGTGGCCGATCGACGCTCGACGGGCAGATCAACGCGAATGGCGCGGTTTACCTGATCAACCCCAACGGCATCGCGATCGGTTCCGGCGGCGTGGTTGACACGCGGGGCGGCTTCCTGGCCGCCAGCCGGCCGCTTGGCACCACTGATTTCATGAACGGGGTTCTCGCCTGGGGGCAGAGCCCAACCAGCCTGATCAGCAACCTTGGCCGCATCACGGTCGGTGATGGCGCGACCGCGACCTTGCTCGGCGGCAGCGTTGAGAATGGTGGAACGATCGCCGCCGGCAGCGGTGGGCGGATCGCCTTGCTCGCCTCTGGTAATGGCACCGTCAGCCTGGGCGGAACGCTTCGCGCACAGGGGCTCATGCTCGGCGCGCGTGACGTGGCGATCGGCGACACGCAGGCGGGCGTCACACCCGGCCTCCTGATCTCCGCAGCGGATCTTGCGAAGCTCGGCACCAGCTTCACCGATCTTTCGGTGCGGGCAGAGGACGACGGCGGGGTAGTTTCGCTCGGGGCGATCGATGCCACCTCTCTCGGCAGCCTGACGATCGCGGCCACTGATGGCGCCGCCGTCCGCTTCGCCGGCAACATCGCGGCGAATGCGTTGACGCTCACTGGCTCGCTGCAGTTTGCAGCCGACACCGCCATTTCCGCAACGACGCTGAACTGGACCGACTCTGCCACCGCTTCCGTGCGGGGCTGGGGCATGGACGGCGTGAACGCAACGCTCGCCAGCAACGGGACCACTCTGTTCCGTGGTCGGCTCAACGACGCTGTCGCAGCGCGGCTCGATCTCGGAGGGCTCGCTGGGAGCAGCTTCGTTTACGGTGTCGAAACGGCCGACCTCGCGGGCGCGGCCCTGCGCTTGCGCAGTGGATCGCTTGTGCCCGGCGACACCTTTGCAACGCTGCTGGCGCCCGGCTCCATCGCGATCTCAGGGGCCCCACAGGGGCGGCTCGGCGTCGGCACCTATGCGGTTGCCGTCTCAGCGACCAACGGTGGTTCGCCGGCTGGCGACCGCGCCGGCTATTTCTTCGATCTCGCGCCGGCCTCGGGCACCCTTTCGATCACGCCGCGATCGGTGAACTACGCGATCTCCAACAGCAGCAGCACCTACGGCACGCTGGCGACAATCTCGCCCGTGTTCACTGGCGTCCTCGCCGGCGACGATCTCGCGGGATCGCTGCTTGTCCGCAACGCGCTCGGCCTCCAGACACTCACCGATCGCCTCGCGGCCGGCAGCTACACGGTCGATCTCGGCGGCCTGACCGGCACCGCATCTGCCAATTATGTGGTTGCGACGAGCGGCAACAGCGACGGCGCGCTCACGGTCGCGCCGCGCGGCCTCAACTATGTCGGCCCGACGATCGAGGCGACCTATGGCGATCTTGCGCGCCTGACCGGAGGAGTGCTCACCGGGCTTCTTCAGAGCGACTTGGTGGGCGTGGAACTCGCGTTGCGGGGGCAGGACGGACTGTTTCAGCCGACCGATCGCCTTTCCTCCGGCAGCTATGCGATAGTGTCCACCGGGCTCTCCGGCGAAGATGCGGCCAATTACACGCTTGCGGCGAGCGCCGATGGCCTCCTGAGCGTAGCCCAGCGCGCGCTAAGCCTCAGTCTGGCGGGGGCGACGTACCGCTATGGCTCACCGGCAACGCTCGCGACACTCTCCGGCGTCCTGAGCGGCGACAGTGTCGGCCTGCTCGGAACCGTGGACGGCAGCGCAGTCGCGCTGGCGCCGGTTGGTGGCGGTTGGGGCCTGCAAGAGCGCGCTGCCGTCGGCAGCTACGGTATTGCAGTGACGGGCCTCGGCGGAAGCTCGGCGGCGAATTACTCTCTTGCCGCCTCGGCGCCGGTTAATGCCGAGATCCTGCCACGGTTGCTGAACTGGAATATCGGCAGCGTTGCGACGACCTACGGCACTCGTGCCACGCCCACGGTTTCGCTGCTCAACCTGCTCCAGGGTGATGTCGCGTCAAGCGCCGCGCTCGCGAGTCGGGGCGGCGTCACGGAAGCGCTCAGCGATCGCATGGCGGCCGGCACTTATCTGCTGACGGCAGGTGCGCTTACCGGCGCACAGGCCAACAATTACGCGCTCGCCACCGATGGCAACAGCGCCGGCACGCTGACGATTGCGCGCAAGGCGCTGAGCTATGCCATCGGTAGCTATACCGGCATCTACGGCTCGCCGGTTTCGGTCGCGCCGAGCTTCAGCGGCCTCATCGCAGGAGACGAGGTCAGCGGGCTGGTGGAAGCGATCGACGCAGGCGGCATCGTCACGCTCGATAGCCGGATGGCGGTGGGCGGCTACGGATTGCGCCTGAGCGGCCTCGGTGGCGCAGCGGCGGACAATTATGTGCTCGCCACCGACGGCAGCAGCCCGGGCAGCCTGACGATCTCGCCAAAGGCGATCAGCTTTGTGGGGCCATCGCTCACCAGCACCTATGGGGTGGCGGCGACGCTTCACGGCGGCAGCTTCACCGGGGTGCTGGCGGGGGACGAGCTTTCGGCGCAGCTGGCACTGATCGTCGGGGCCGGCATTGGTCAGCCAAGCGACAGGCTCGGCGCGGGCAGCTACGTTGTCCGTGCAACCGGGCTAACCGGCGCCGCCGCCGGCAATTACAGTCTCGCAGCGGCCTCCGATGGGCTGCTCACGATCGGTCGCCGCGAACTGACTGCGGCCGCGTTCAGCCCGGACTATGTCTACGGCGCGCCGGCGCCGATATTGACGCTGCAGGGCATCCTCGACGGAGATGGCGTCGCGCCGACCGTCAATCTGTCGACGGCCGTGACGACGCTGGCCAGGGTGGGTGCCGGCTTTGGCCTGACGGAGCGTCAGGCCGCCGGCAGCTATGCTTTCATAGTCACCGGTCTCGCGGGAAGCGATGCCGGCAACTACAGTCTCGTAGCGGGCGAGCCGCTCTCGGGGCGTCGCCATCCGGCAACGCGTGCTTGGGTGGAGCATCGGGGATATTCGGTCCATCTACGGCGATCCCTTCGCGCCGGTGGCCGGCTTGACCAATCTTCTGAGCGGCGATGACGTTCAGGCGATGGTCGGCGCGACCGGCGATAAAGGCGCGGTACCGCTGGGAAGCCGTGCCGCCGCAGGGAGCTACGCCCTCGTCCCGGTGGGTCTCGCCGGCGCGGAAGCCGGCAACTACGTGCTGGGAGGCGGCACGGCGGGGCTACTCACGATCGAGCGCCGCGCGATCAGCTATGGGATTGGCGATCAGCACTCCGTTTACGGCGATCTCGCATCCCCGTCCGTGTCGCTCATCGGTGTGCTGGCGGGTGATGCGGTCGCCGGCAGCATCTCCGTAACCAAGGATGACGTTCCGATCACTCTCGACGCGCGCATTGGCGTCGGGAATTATGCTCTCAGCTTCGACGGGTTGGTCGGTAGCGCTGCCGCCAACTATGTCGCAAGCGGCAGCGACGGCGCGCTCACCGTCATTCCGAGAGCGCTTCGTTACAGCATCGCCAATCTGAACACGGTCTATGGTGATCTCGCGACGCCGGTTGCGTCCTTCACCAATCTCCTCGCCGGCGACGATGTTGTCGCGGTGCTCAACCGCAGCTTTGCGCCCCGTTCTCCAGTGGGGAGCTACAGCGTCGGGGTCAGCGGTATTGCCGGTGCGGACGCGCAAAATTACGCCATCCACGGCGGCACACCGGGACTGGTGACGATCGCGCCCCGCCCGGTCACCTATGTGGTGGCAAGCGGAAGCTCGACTTACGGCGATCTGTTCACGCCGAACGCGTTGATTTCCGGCCTTCTCGCGGGCGATAGCGCGCGCGCGACGATCGGCGCGACGCTGAACGGCAGCCGAGTCCCCCTTGCGGCAAAATCCGGAGTCGGAAGTTATCTGCTCGACGCCATCGGCCTCACCGGTGCTGATGCCGGCAACTACACGATCGCGGCGAACGGCAACAGAAGCGGCCAGTTGACCATCAACCCGCGCCCAATCGGCACCGACCTTGTCGTCTCGCGTCAGTATGGCACGACCTATGTGACGCTGCCAAACGGCCGCTTCGATCCGAGTGTCGAACGCGTGATGGCCACCAACGTGGCGGATGGCGATTACGTCACCGCCCAGCTTCAATTACTCGACGCCACGGGGCGGCCGGTGGATTATAGCACCCGCTCCAATGCCGGCAGCTATGGGCTGACCATCAGAGGGCTAGCGGGTGAGTCAGATGCGGTGCTCGCCAACTACGTGATCGATCCGGCACGCCTTGGTCGCATCGATATCACACCAGCGCCGCTGGATTCGGTACGGACATCATTAGGCCAGTCATACGGCGATGCTACCCCGATCATCGGTGGCGCGACGGGTGTCTTCAATGGCGACGATGCCAGCATCGTGTGGATCGTCGCGGACGGCCGGCTGAGCGGCGCAGGCGTACCCACCGTTGGATATCACAGTTTGCGCGCGACGGGCATCACTGGCTCCGCGGCCGGCAACTACTATTTGCGCGACGTCGATAGATGGACGCCCGATCTGTATGTCTCGCCGCTTCCGCTCGGCGGGGTGTCCTTTGGCGGCACGATGACGCGCGTTTATGGATCGGACGGCGTGCCCACCGTCACCTTCCACGGCGTGCTGCCGGGGGATCAGCTTCTGGCGACCCGGATCGGGACGGGAAGCGGTGGCGCTCTCGGCGTTCGCACCGATGCCGGCAGCTACTCGCTCTCCGTCAGTATGGCCGACGTCGGTGGACGCGACGCGGGCAATTACGCCGCATCTGGGGTACTGGTGCCGCTGATCGGGCCCAACCAGTTCACGATCACCAAACGCCCGATTAGCTTTGTTCCGGCCGCGTTGGTGCAAACCTACGGCGAATATGAGGCGCCGTCGCTGGTGGGCGTGGTTTCCGGCGACGAGGTCTTCGCCAACACCCGTCTCTTGAACAGCAGCGGGCTCGAGGTTTCGGGCCAGCCCGATGCCGGCACTTATTCGCTCACGAGCGCTCTCAGCGGTTCGCACGGCCGGAACTATGATCTGATTGGCGACTCGCAGCAAAGCGGGACGCTCACCATCACGCCGCGCCAATTGTCCTTCACCGGCACCGCCGACCTCATCTATGGCGACGGCTTCACCACGGCGGGGCTGAGCTCGCTATTCAGCGGCTTGGTGGCGCGAGACGTCGGCAGGATCGCGCCGGTGTACCTCGATAGCAATGGTAGTGCGGTTACCGGCCAGGTTGGCGCTCGCTACTTCAACGTCGGTACCTACGGATTGACGCTTGGTTCGCTGGGCGGGGCTGCCGCAGGCAATTATGTTCTGGCCGAGAATGGCGCGACGGTTCGCATCACTCCCTACGAGCTGAACTGGCGGCTCGGTGCCAGCCACGTCTATGGCAGCTACGCCACCGTCGACGGCTCCTATAATGTGCTCGAATCCACCGGATACGAGACCTATCTCATCTACCGCAGTGCGGTCGGCGAGCTTGTCGGGGTCCCACAGAGGCTGAGCGCCACCGGGATCCGGCTGGACGCCGTCATTCCGTCGCTGGGCGGGTTCGCGCCGCCGGACCGGCTCGACGTCGGCGTCTACACGCTGGCGGCGCCGAAGCTGATCGGCATCGATGCCGGCAATTTCACGCTCGCCGCCACGCCGCTTTCTGTCTCGCCGCTGACGATCACGCCCCGCCCAATCGGCGTCGACGTGCCCGCACAATCGGGCGAGTTCGGCCGCAACAGCAGCTTCTCCCTTGCAGGCACGGTCAAGGGCGTCCTCAGCGGCGACCTAGTAAACCCGCTGTTCAGCGTCGGGGGCAGCATCAACGGCGCCGGCCTGACGCCGGGGACCTATGCCGTCGACGTGTCGCTCGGCGGCGTTGACGCTGGCAATTACATGGCGGTGCTCAACCTTGATGCAACTGCCTGGCGTCCCTTCACGGTCACGCCCATGCGGGTGGAGCCAGTCAAGGGCACCGCCGTTTACGGCAGCATCTTCGATCCCTGGACGATGGTACCAACGGCGGATGCAGAGATCCTGCGGCGCCACGACGTCGGCATCGCGTCCGACGCGGGTACCTTGTCTTACTCAGCCCGGGGATCGCTGTGGCTGACCGGCACCAATGCAGACTGGTTCCGCCTCGGCGACAAGCGTGCGAGCTTCGACATCACGCCGCGCCCCGTGAAGGTCGGCGGCCCGTTCTCGGTCATCTATGGGGACTTCTCGACTACCGGCCTCGACCATTTCGAGAAGGGTGTGATTGGGGGGACGTCAGGCATCCTCCCCGGAACAGAGATACTGACCCAGTATCAGACCGGCCAACAGACACAGACACTGAACGTCGGCACCTATCCTTTGAGCGGGCTCAGCATCGTCGTGCTGACGCGCGCCACCACGCAGGATCTCGTCACCTATCGCTTCGACATCGATCCGGGACAGAGCCTTTCGGTAGTGCCACGCCCGCTCACCATTTCTCCGGCGGCCTCTGGCACCATCTACGGCAATCAGGTGACCCTGCTCGGCCTCAGCAATCTTTCGCGCTATGCGCCCAGCGCGTCAGTCTACCCGCTGATTTCCGTGACCGGTTATGCCGGTCCGCTTGCGCCCGACGGCTTTGCCGAACTGGCTACGTGGGACGGAGCTGAGCGTCAGCGGACCCGGACCTACGCCAATGTCGGCACCTATACCTATCGGTTAACCGGGATCAGCGACGCCAACTATACCATCGCCGCCGACAGCCAGACCGAGTTCAGCTTCACCATCGCGCCGCGGCTGGTGAGCAGCTTCCGCCTGGAGGGGCCGTCGAGCATAACCTACGGCGACAGCGCTTCGCTCCTTGGCTACAGCTACATCACGCCCCCGGAACCGGGCGCTTCCACGACGCGCTACGCCGAGACGCCGGGCCTGCTGACCGGCGACGCCGGTCGCATCCTGCCAGTGTGGGCGAGCAGCAGCGCCACGTTCCTCGACTATATCCAGCAGCGCACCGCGTTCGGCCGTGACGACATCGCGCCCCCGGACGTGGGCACTTACGATTACACCCTCACCGGCTTCGGTGGCGAACGCGGCGCCAACTACGCCATCGCGCCGGCGACACGGACGTTGGAGATCACGCCGCGCACGTTCCGCTACGTAATCGACACCAACCGCTGGTACGGCGATCAGATCACTGACTGTCCGGGCTGCGGCATGCGTCCGAACCCGTCGCCCTTCTACCAGCCCGGTCCGATCGTGCCGAATACCGATATGGGCATTCGCGTAACGCTACTGGACCAGAATGGACGCGAACTCTCCTACAGCCCCGGTCTCAATGCGGGCACCTATCGCATCCGCACCAACATCATTGGAACCGATGCGCACAATTACATCATAGATGCCAAAAGCATCTCGCCGGACAGCATGACGATCAAGAAGTCCATTCTGGGCTACCAGATCTCCGCCGGGTTCGTGCATTATGGCTCGGGAGAATACTATCCGGCGAATCCCGGGCAGAGCAACTATATCCGCGGCATCGGCTTCACCGCCGATCGTGCAGGCGAGTTGACCCTGAACGGCGTCTATGGTGACGATCCGGTCACAGCGTTGGTGGGTCTGTTCAAGGGAACCGACGTTACCGACCGTTCCTCTGCTTACTTTCGAGACATGAATATGGCGCCCGCCGGCGAGTATCACCTCCAATTGGCGGGGATCAGTGCGAACTGGAACAATTACGAACTCGCGCCGGTCGGATCGCCCTGGGCTGCAGGCGCACCGGTCACGGTCTACGACTTCAGCAATCTTTTCGCGATCCTGGGCAATGAGCTGGCGAATCCGCCGGCCCCGTCGCTAGTTACAAGGACGCCCGCCGCCCAGGCGAGCAATGCGCCTCCGGTAGTGCCATCCGGCGCGCAGGCGGCGTCCCAACTCCAGGCGCAGGCCGCTACGGTCGAAGTCGCCGGTACCGGCACCGGTGGCTCGTCCCGCGGTGTGTCCGGATCGACTGCCGTCCATACGCAGGGTGGCTTTATCGGCTCCTTGGGCACTGTCGGCGTGGTCGGCGTCGGCGGCGCATCGGCGGACGCCGAGTTCGATATCTCGCTCGGCAAGGTGAAGGTCGATGTGGGGGCTGACGCATCGGGCTCGATCCGCATGGAATATGGCCCCGGCTACACCGAAGTGGGAGGTTCGGTGGACGCGCACGCCTCGGGCTCGATAAACCTTTTATCCACCGAACCCAGCATCACCGGCAGCGTTGCCGCCGGTGCTGACGTCTACGTACTGACCGGCGTCGCTGGCGGGCTTGGCAACGGTGCCGAAGGCGCGCTCGACGCCAGTGCAGGGGCCTGGGCGGGAGCCGAGGCGGAGGCTGGACTCAGCGTCAAGGACGGCAAGTTCAACGTCGGTGGCTCGGTGGTGGTAGGCGGCGGCGCGTCTGCTGGCGCCAACGGCAGCGTGGGCGGCGATCTCGGGTCGGTTGCGGCCGGTACGACCGTTTATTCGCCCGGCGTGGTGGCAGGTGGCTTTTCGCCGAGCGCCGGCTTCTCGGACGGCACGCTCAGCTTCGGTGGCCAATTCTCGCTGGCCCTCGGCTTCGGCGGGATCAGTTTCAACTTTGAGGTCGCGATCGACTTCGAAGCGGTGGGCGGACATATTCTCGCCGGTTTGACGGCAGTCTTCGACGTACTCGACGATCATTTCAGCAATTGCGATCGCTGGTGCCAAGCAGAGCGACAGGAGGAAAAGGAGCACCAAATGCGGATCGCCAAAATCATGGCCATGGATCCTTTCTCCCACGCCGAGGCTATTCTTAACGTGGCGACGAATTGTCGCGGTTGTGATTATTCTGGGGATACGGCGGCACGAGTGGAAGACGCCCGGGTGTTTCTGGCGGCTCAGAAGACGGTCGAATACAAGACGGCATCTGCCTTGCGGGAGCTTACCAAGATCTCTTCCGATCCCTCCCATGCATCGCTCGCCTCGATACTTCCTCAACTCGTCAACACTCAGAATCAGGTAACGCAGGCACTGAACGACATGAACAACCAACTGGGCAGGACCGGCCGGCGCCTGGAGGTCAGCGCCGGCGGCAAGATTTCCGCCGTGGCGGCCGATCGGCCGATGACCACCGAGAATCTCACCATCAACTCGATGTTCGCGAGCAAGTGAAGATGATGAGACCCACCGCTTCCTGCCCACTGCTCGCGCTTTCACTTCTGGGCATGTCGCCTGCCCTTGGCCAATCGCCGCCGAAGGGCTTTGCCGACGCGGGCCAACCGGCGAGTTGGCCGGCACCCACGGGTGCCGCCCATGTGACCGGCCTCGGGCGTGCCCGGTTCGGGATGAACGAGGCGGAGGTGCGCGCCGCAGTCGCCGCCGACTTCGGAGCGGAGGTGGCGGCGAAACTGCAGCCCGATGACGCCGCGGCCGGGCGAACCGCGGTGTCGGCACCGATCCGTTGGATGACTGACGTGGCACCGGCAACGCTCGCTTATATCTTCGAACGAGGGCGGCTGGTGCAGGTCAATTGCAGTTGGCGGGTGCCGGGCGAGGCGAGCCAAGAGCAGCGCGCCGCGCTTTCCAAGATAGCGAGCGAGGTCACGCGGAACCTGTATGGAAGCAGCTGGCAACCGTTCACTGCAGTTCGCGGAAAGCCGCTCGGGGCTTCCGCGGTCCTTGTGTTTTCGGGCGAGGACGTGATGGGCGGCGGCGTCGAGGTCGTGTTGTTCGGCGTAAGCTATAGCCTCCTGGCGCTCGATGGCACCCGCTCGACGTCGCCGCCGCCGACCGGGGAGGCGGTGCTGCGCGTGTCCTATGCCGCCGACATCTATGGCAGAAACCTGCTTCGCCAGGGGGATTTCTGATGCGCCACCTAATGCTCCTCGCCGCGCTCTGCTGCGCAACGCCGGCTTTCGGGAAGTGCGAGCCCGGTCAGACCGAGCACCCGCTTACCGGCTTCCGCAGCGCCCGTTTCGGCATGACTCAGGACGAGGTTCGCGCCGCCGTCAAACGGGATTTCGGGCCTGACGCAGCTCTTGCTGCGATCGATCCCGGCGATCCTGGCAAGACCGCGCTCCAGTTCAGTCTGCTGCAGCTAAATCCCGGCCCCGGACCGGCCACGATCGTGTATCTTTTCAACGCCGCCACCGGCCGGCTGGTCCACGTCAACGTCGGATGGGTGACGGGTTCCGATCCAGGTGAGCTGCACCGGCTTGCGATCGCAACTGCCGGGCAGCGGCTTCAGACCTATTTCAACGCGCTTACGCCCAAACTCTGCGAGGCGGACACCGGGGGGGTCATCGGGCCGGCCAAAGTCTTGCTGTATCGCGGCCGAGACAGCACCGGGCGGTGGGTCGAAGTGACAGTCGATGGAATTCGCTTCGAGACCCCAGCCGCGAGCGCTGACCCAACGGAACCCCTTCAGGGCCCCGCTGCGCTGCGCGTCAGCTATGGTGAAGGCGAGCCTTCCAAGTAACGATCGCGCGGCGACGCCCGCTTGGATCTTCGCAGGGCTGCAGCGGGTCGCGCCACAGCTTGCCGCGCGCTTGGGGCTGGAGCGTCGACGACCAGTCGTTTGCGGCGCATGTGTCGATCACAGGCCCCATTGTGCTGCCGTGGCGCGCGGGTGGGCGCATCGTCAAGAACAGCGGAAGCACTCCTCTGCCTGGATAACGCTCCTGTTGGCGGAATAGCAGCGACGGCAGGTCGCGGCCGGGGGCTTTCTCTTCGGGCTGCTTCCGCAGTGTATTATCAGGTTCGAAACTCAACGAGGCGACGATCAGGCAGAACCGATACCTCCCGATATCCGCACAGAACGCGCTCTTCGACCATGTCGACCGAGGAACGAACCTGCGCAGGCACGGCACTTTCAAGGGGAGCCAGCTGCGAGCCGCGCCGACGGGCCTGATGGCCACGCCCGACTTCAGCAGCTTCACCCGCCGAAGGGTTGACGGCGCTGGAGGGTCCGGTCGGTCAGCGACGCGGTCGAACAAGCGCTGGCCTTCCTGAGGAACTATGTGGGCTACACCTTCGGCAGGCAATGTGCGCTCGAGCTATGACGCGGCAGCTGCGGTCGCAGGTGTAGTCGAGCTCGAAATGACAATTGATGCTGCCACGCGTTTAGCCGCCACTGCGGCACCTGTTCACGTAAGGCGGGTTTCGCCGAGTACCGCCTCGATTGCGCTGCGCTCTTCGGAACTCTCCCGCTCAACAGCCCCGGCCTCCGCCAAATTCTCTATCGCTTCGGCATCGAGGTTCAGCCAGTCGCGCAGGATCTCGTCACTATGCTCACCCATCAGAGGTGCGGGCCGGATGTCCGGATCGGGGAGTCGCCCGCGATATTGCCGCGCCTCCGACGTGACTGGCTCGGGCAGCAGCGGATGGTGTTCGATGCGCAGCAGGCCGCGCTCGACGAAATAGACCGACGTCGGCAGGTCGCCCACGCGCAGCATCCGCGCGGCCGGCACCCCTGCCGCCTGAAGCTGTCGCGCGGCATCATCAGGCGTGAGCGACGCCGCCCATTCGTTGACTGGCACGCCGCGGCACACCGAAGCGATGGCCGCCGCGTCTGCCGCATCACGCTGCGTCACGATGATCCATTCGTCATCGCCAAGGCTGCGATAGAGGCTGGACGAAGGGGCGTCCGCCGCCCTGCCCTGCACCGCCAGCCCGATCTCGCGCCCCAGCTGCGCCAGCATCACCTCCGCCTGGGCGACGCTGGCATGTCCGCCGCGCCCGGTCCGCTCGCGGCGGATCAGCAGCGCCACGGCCGCGATCGCGCCGATCCGTGCCGCGACATGATCGGGATAGATGGTGATGGAATCGCTGAAACTTTCAGGATCGTCGGGATAGCGCCAGGCGGTTGTGAGCCCGGTCGCTGCGCGGACCAATGGGCCATAGCCCATCCGCTTGCTCCACGGCCCGGCATCGCCAAAGGCGCTGCTTTCGATGCTGATGAGGCGCGGATTGATTGCGGTCAGCGCGTCCCGCCCCAGGCCAAGCGACTCCATTGTCCCCGGTTTGAAGTTAGACAGGACGATATCAGCCTGCTCGACCAGCCGCAGGAACAGGGCCTTGCCTTCCGGCGTGCGCAGATCAAGACCCAGCCCCCGCTTGTTGCGGTGGCCGGCAGCGAAGCTGGCTGACAGGCCATATGGCAGATAGGATTGGCGATTGCCGTCCGGAAAACTGCGGCTTTCGACCTTCACGACGTCCGCGCCCTGATCTGCCAGCAGTCGCCCGGTCTCGGCACCAACAACGATAACGCCTAGGTCCAGCACGCGCACCCCTTCGAAGGGGCGGGACACCGGCTCCGCGGCACGCGCGGGGGAAGGCAGCGCGGCCGAGGGGGCGGACGTCGGCGTCATCCGCTCGCCGTCGATGACCAAGCAACCGTCGGGCAGCGGGTAGTCGTCGTCGCCCATCCGCGCCGTGCGGAACGTGGCGCGCTCGACGAAATGCGACAGGGTCGGCACTTCGGCCAAGGTGGATAGGCCGCTTAGCGGCACGCCATGCGCGATCGCCTCGGCCTCCAGTTGGGCCCGGGTCTTGTCGGCGAAAAATCGCGCAATGGCGGGCAGCAGGTCGGGCGACTTGTAGCGCACCGCCGTCTTGGCGAACGACGGGTCGGCGAATTGCTGCGGCTCACCCATCCAGCGGAACATGCCCTGCCACTGGCGCGCGGCCAACAGGCACAAACGGACATGGCCGTCCGCACAGGGCAGGATGGGGTATTGAAAGCCTTTCACCGGCCGGTCGCGCGACAGCAGGTGCGCGGGGCGGCCCAGCGTCGCGCTACCTCCAATACCGAAGCCGGGGTCTAGCGCCTGGACCGCGCCGTCCAGCACGGAGAAGTCGATCCGCTCGCCCGTCCCGGTACGCAGAGCGAAGTAATAGGCCTGAACCGTGACGAACGCGGCCTGCGCCGCGGCACACTGCACCGCCAGTTCACCGGGCGGCAGCAGGGGCTCGCGCCCACGAATTCCGGAGCGCGACAATTCGCCTGACAGGGCATGCAGCACCGCATCGCTCATTTGCCAATCGGACAGCGAGTTACGCTCACCGAAGGGACTGATGCTGACGACGACCTGCGCCGGACCGCCCCGGGCCGGATCCAGTCCGCAATCCTCGACGATGATGTCCGCCGCGGCCAGCAGCGGCGCGGCATCGGCCGCGTGATGATCGAAGGTGTGAACCGTCTTGCCGAGACTGACGATGCGATCAACCAGCGGATCCAGCCTCACCTCACCGACGATCCGATCCACCTGCGCGCCCAGCTCCGCCAGATAGCGCGTGGTCATGGCAAGAGGGCCGCGCACCGCATCCACCACCCTGACGCCGCTTAACGGCCGGTCAACTGACATCATCCTGTCCCACCCTCTTGCCCTCCGCTTTATCTATGGACATTAGGTTACGGGATACAAGCGGCTCGTGGCCGCACTTAACAGGAGAGCCGAATGGTCAGCCTCGCAGCCGATAGCTTCACCATGACGATCGATGGTGCGGCCGCGCCAACCGCGGCGACGCTGCCGGTGCGCAACCCCGCCACGGGGGAGGTCTTTGCCGAGGCACCGGATGCGACCGCCGAAGACCTGGATCGCGCCGTCACGGCAGCTGCCCGCGCATTTGAATCATGGAAGAACGTGCCGATCGCAGAGCGCAAGGCGGCGCTCATCAAGGCGGCTGGCATCCTTGAGGCGCATGCCGACGAACTGGCCGCGCTGTTCGTCAAGGAACAGGGCCGGCCCTACCCCGGGGCAAAGGGAGAGATCCTGGGCGGCGCAATGTGGATGAAGGCCACCACCATGCTCGACATCCCCGTCGAGGTGACCGAGGACACCGAGCAGCGCCGCATCGAAGTACATCATGTGCCGCTGGGCGTGGTGTGCGGCATCGTCCCTTGGAACTTCCCGGTGCTGCTGGCGGTGTGGAAGATCGCCCCGGCGCTGATGGCCGGCAACACGCTTGTACTGAAACCGTCCCCCTTCACCCCGCTGACCACGCTGCGCATCGGCGAGCTAATCCGCGATTGCTTCCCGGCAGGCGTGTTCAACGTAATTTCCGGCGGCGACGCGCTGGGGCCGCTGATGACGGCGCACAAAGGCTTCGCGAAGATCAGCTTCACCGGATCGACCGCCACCGGCCGCCGCGTGATGGAAGCCGCCGCCAAGGATCTGAAGCGCATCACGCTGGAACTGGGCGGGAACGACGCCGCGATCGTCCTGCCGGACGTGGATGTCGATGCGGTTGCCGCGCAATTGTTCGAGGGCGCCTTCCACAATACCGCGCAGGTCTGCGTCGCGACAAAGCGCCTGTTCATCCATGCCGATATCTACGACCAGCTGCGCGATCGCCTGCACGAACTGGCCAAGTCGCTGCCCGTCGGTGACGGCGCACAACAGGGCAACCACTACGGCCCGATCCAGAACGAGGCGCAATACCGCCGCGTGCTCGACCTGCTGAACGGCGCCCGGGAACGCGGCCTGACCCTTCTGGAGGGCGGCCCGGTGCCTGAACGCGGCTATTTCGTGCCACTGACGCTGGTCGACAATCCACCCGATGACAGCCGCGTCGTGGTGGAGGAAGCGTTCGGGCCGGTTCTGCCGCTCCTGAAGTGGACTGACGTGGACGATGTAGTCGCCCGCGCGAACGACACCGAATATGGCCTGGCCGGAGCGGTGTGGTCGGCCGATGTCGAAAAGGCGACGGAGATCGCGCACCGCCTGGATACCGGCACCGTGTGGATCAACCAGAACCTGCAATCGACGCCGTTCACGCCGCTTGCGGGCGCGAAGCAGTCCGGCTTCGGCCAGGAAAACGGGCTTGCCGGCCTGCTGGAATTTACCCGGCCAAAGTCGATCTTCATCCCGAAGACGCCGGCAGCAACGGCGGCGGCGTGATGAAGCTGGCGCCGGAGGACGCGATCTTCCGCGACGAGGTCCGCGCCTTTCTTGCGGAAAAGCTGACCCCGTCGCTACGCGCGGCGGGCAGCCGGATGACCAGCGTCTACGCCGATCACACGGCGCAGATGGCGTGGCAGGCAATCCTGCACGAACGCGGCTGGGCCGCGCCTGCTTGGCCGCGCGAGCATGGCGGGGCCGGATGGTCGGTGACGCAGCGGCACATCTTCGAACGGGAGCGCGTCCTCGCCGCCGCGCCGCCTACCTCGCCGATGGGGATCAACATGGCCGGGCCGGCGATCATCCGGTTCGGCACCGCGGAACAGAAGGACTTCTTCCTGCCACGCATGCTGTCGGGCGAGCATTTCTGGTGCCAGGGGTATTCGGAGCCGCAGGCAGGGTCGGATCTCGCCGCGCTGCAGATGAAGGCGGAGCGCGACGGCGATGATCTGGTCTGCACCGGCAGCAAGATCTGGATCACCCATGCCAATGTCGCGAACTGGATGTTCTGCCTGGTGCGCACGAGCCGCGGGGAGCGCAAACAGCAGGGCATCACCTTCCTGCTGATCGACATGACCACCCCCGGCATCGAGGTGCGCCCGATCGTGATGGCATCGGGCGAGTGGATCCAGAACCAGGTCTTCTTCGATCAGGTGCGCGTGCCGGTCACCAATGTGCTGGGCGAGATCGACCAGGGCTGGACGGTGGCGAAATACCTGCTGGAGTTCGAGCGTGGCGGCTCCGCCTATGCCCCCCAGCTGCAGGTGCGGCTGGATGCGCTAGGCGAGCAGATCGGAACGTTCGCCGAGGATGCCTTGTTCGCGAACAAGCTGACCAGTCTGGCAATCGAGATCGAAGTACTCGATGCCTTGGAAAGCGAATCCCTGACCCGGCTGTCGCAGGGACAGGATCTGGGCGCGGACCCATCGATCATGAAGATCATCGGGACCGAGCTGGCTGGGCGCCTGTCGGAACTGGAGCTGGAGGCGGCCGGGCCGCTAGGCCGCGCCTGGCAGCCGGGCGTGGCACGCGCCGGTGGGCCGATCGTGGGCTATCCGCGCGCTATATCGCACTATGCCAGCGGCGAACCGTGGCAGGCGATCGCGCCGCTGCGCTACCTGAATACGCGCGCCGGGCTGATCTACGCCGGCACGAACGAGATCCAGCGCGGGATCATCGCCAAGGCTGACCTAGGGCTGTAGTCCGGTCGGGATCGTGACGCTCTCCCCCTGCCCGGGGGAGGCGCACATTTCAGGCCGCGATCTGCGCCGCCATCCGCGCGAACCGCTGGCGGTGCTGGTCAGCGCTGCCCAGTTCGTGCTCGATCACGGTCAGCCGCTTGAAGCAGCGGGCGACGGCCAAGCCCTGCGTCACGCCCATGCCACCGTGCAGCTGGACCGCATTCTGACCGACGAACCGCCCGGCCTCCGCCGCCGTTACCTTGGCCGCGCTGGCAAGCCGCGCTCGTTCCGCCCAATGGCCGTCCACCGCATGCGCGGCACGCGCAGCGATCGCGGCCACGCGGCGGGCCTGGATATGCATGTCCGCCAGGCGATGCTGGACTACCTGGAACTGCGCGATCGGCTGCCCGAACTGCTCACGCTCCTTGGCATAAGCGACCGTATCGTTGACCAGCCGGCGCATCAGCCCCGCCGCCTCCGCCGCGAGGCAGGCGACCGCAATGTCCCCCGCGCCGCTCAGCGCCTCGTCCACATCGGTGGCGAGCAACGTCGCGTCGACATTGATGAAGCGCAGGTCGGCCGCTGCGCGGCCGTCGATCGTAGGGTAGGATTGGGCGAGCAGACCGTCGCTGCCGGGCTGAACCAGCAGCAATGTCGAGGCGTAATTTTCGGTGCGAGCGGCGACCAGCAGGTGATCCGCCGTCGCGCCGTCCAGCACCATCAGCGCGTCGCCGTCGAGACGCCATCCTTCGGCGGTTGGCGAGGCACTGACGTTGGGGCGAAGCCGCGGATCCAGCCCGGCGACGGCGATGGTCTTTCCCTCTGCAACCGCGCGTAACGTGGCATCGCCCGCCGGTGTCCGGTGCGCCTGAAGCAGCCACGCGGCGATGACGCATGTCTCAAGGAAGGGGGTGGCGATGCAATGGCGGCCGATGGCATCGAAGACGGTAATGGGCGCGGTGAGATCAAGCCCAAGCCCGCCCATGTCCTCCGGCACGATCATCCCGGCGACGCCCGCCGCCCTCAGCGCGGCCCAGCCGTCGACGGCGCCGGTCAGATGCCGGTCGATCGCCTCGCGCAATGCGTGATCCATGCTTGTTCCTTTGGCGCGATATGGCCGGCTTCAGAGCCGCATACGGCTGGGCGGCGGAAGGAGGCCATGGATCATGCCGCAGCCCCCTTCCACCGGCCCCGCATCAAAGCAGGGCTTCGAGCGCGTCGTAATAACGGATGACGTTTTCTTCCAACCCGCAATAGACCGTCGTTTCCGGCACGCCGGCGGCAAGGCCTGCCTGGCTGATCTGCGCGGCGCGGAAATCCTCGCCCGAGAACACTTTCAGGATCAGATCGTAGGAGCGTTCGAACACCTCTTCGGCCTTTGGCGTGGTCGCCTGGCCGGGGGTGAGCATGTAATAATGCACGATCGTCCGATCGACATCGTAAGGCATCAGGATCATCACGCTGGTATAATATTGGCTGGTGACGATCACGACGTTCGGGAACGCCGTGTAAGCGTGCGTCACCAGCTTGTGCACGTTCATCTCGGGATCTTCGTCCAGCATCGACGGCTCATACCCGATGCGGCCCGATACCTGTCGGATGTTGACCCCGAAGGTATGGCTGACGCTGGGCGCATCGACGAAGAGCGCGCCGATCGACGCGGCATGGAGGCGCTGGACGTGATAGCCCTCCAGGAACGGTTCCAGCACGACCTTCCAGTTCGCCTTCAGGTCGAAGGTCTTTCGACCATAGACATGCGCGTCCGGAATGCCGAGCGCGGCGAAATCCGCGTCGATCTGATCGTGCAGCTGCGCGATGTTGAGCGGCTCGCCGTCGAGCTGGGCATAGACCACCCCTCCCCACACCGTGCTGGGCAGTTCCTTCAGGCCGCGCTGATCCTTGATCACGCCTTCGAACATGTCGGCGCGCGCGACGCCGATCAGCTTGCCGTCGAGGCCATAGGTCCAAGCGTGATAGGGGCAGACCATCCGCCCCTGCTTGTGGACCGAACAATCCTCGATCAGCTTCGCACCCTTGTGCTGGCAGGCGTTGATGAAGACCTTGATCTCATCGGCGCGCGTGCGCGTCAGCAGCAGCGGCTTGCCATATGCCTCGATCGCAACGGCAGATCCGGGCTGGGGCAGCACCGCGGCAAGACCGATCGGCACCGCATGGCTCTGGAATATGTTGGTCTGTTCGGCGTCATAGCGTTCGCGCCCGGTGAAGATCGCGTTCGGGCGCGTCGCGGCAAGCGGCACGTTCACCGCGTCCTTTTCCGCCGGGATGCGACGGATCGCCTCCTGCTGGCTCTCAGTGAGATCGACGAGCCGCGTCACCTTGCGCTCGGCAGGCTTCGCAATTTCGGCCACGAAGTTCATGGACGCACCTCTCCTAGCTGGGATCATGAGCATAGCCCAGAGCTTATCTAACGCCAATAGTTTTATGTAGCCAGGCGTCTGCTCCGGGTGCAACAGCGATAGCTCGGATGCGTTGCCGATTCCGCCGCGACATACGCGCGGCACGCAGCGACGTCGGTAAACGGCAAAGTTCGGGATTGATGCTCTATGACTATTTTCCTCCGGCTCTGGCCGGATAGCTGTAAGCTGACTAGCCTACTCGCATGAAAACAAGCGCAACGTCAGTCGCGACCAAGAGCAGCGCAAGCACATCCGGCAAAAAACGCGTGCCACGTGCCGGCCGCCCCTCGAGCCCGCTCATCACACGCGAAGCAGCGGCCGCGGCTGCCTTGCGGCTGATCGACGATAAAGGGCTGGACGCGTTGAGCCTGCAGGCGGTGGCCAAGGAACTCGGGGTCAGCGCGCCTTCGCTTTATCATCATTTTCGCGACAAGGAGGAATTACTCGCCGAAGTCGCGCGCAGCCTGTTGGCGGAAGTGGGCAAGGAGCAGGAACAATGGTCCGCCGACTGGGAAGCGCGGATGGTGGAGCTAAGCTGCGCCACCCGGCGTGTGGCGTTGCGCCATCCCAACGCGGCGCCGCTGTCGCTGCGCTTTTTCCCGCGACGGTTGATGCTGCCGGCCTATGAAGCCGGGCTGCGCGACTGCCCCTACCCTCTCGAAACACACATGATCGTGCATGAGGTGGTGGAGAAGTTCACCTACGGTTCCTCGCTGTTTGCTGCAGCGGCGGAGACGCACCACATTCCTGCGATGCCCGAAGTGGATGCCGCGCACTTCCCTCGCCTAGCGGAAGCACTTGAAGTTGCGCCCTCCGACGAGGAGATCTTCAAGGAAGGATTGCAGGTGCTGCTCGCCGGTCTTCGCGCCCGCTACGGAAAGCAATGAAAAGGGGCGGTGCACGCACCGCCCCTAAAGGTTTTGATCGGATGGGTTCCGATCAGAACCGCAACGCGAGTTCCAGGAACACCTCGCGCGGGTTGTCGACGAAAGCGGACATGTCGGCCGTGACGCCGGGACCCGCCGTGCCGCCGCCGGTGCCGCCAGTGAACGGGATGTCGTTCGCCGCGGTGACGACCAGTTTGTTGGTCAGGTTGCGACCGATCAGTGACAGCGTCCAGCGATCATCCGGCCCGTTCAAGGCTAGCGCAGCGTCGAGCTTTGCATAAGCGTTCTGGATAGCGTCGGGACGGAGCGCGTCGGTGAAATTGTACTTGGACGTATAGCTTACGTCGCTCGATGCGCGCACCGACCAGCCGTTGTCGCCGACGGGAACGTCGTAGGTGAAACCGGCGCGCCCGGCAAATTTTGGTGCCTTTGGCGGTGTGCGCCCATCGTAATCCTGCGCGTTGAAGATACCGCCCGCGGGCTGGAGGTTGCAGCCGAGCGCGATCGTCTGCCCCGGATAGCACTGCCCGACATAATCCTGGAACTTGGCGTCGTTGTACGCAGCGGCGCCGCGCAGGCTGAATCCATCGACGCCGGGTACGCGGAAGTTGAAATCCGCTTCGACGCCCTGGGTGCGCAGCTTCCCGGCATTGCCGGCCGTAAGCGAAACGGTCGATGGATCGAAGAACTGGACCTGCAGGTCCTTATACTCGTAGCGGTATGCCGTGATGCTGAAGCTGAGACGGCGGCCAAGCGCCAACGTGCGATAACCGATCTCTGCGCCCTCGGCGGTCTCGGAGCCGAAACGGCCCTGCTCCTGCAGGCGAGCGATCGGCGAAGCCGATAGCGCCTGCGAGATGTTGAAACCGCCTGCCTTGAAGCCTTGCTTGTACGATGCATAGAGCGTCGTATCCGTGCTGGGCTTGAAGCGGATCGTCGCTTGCGGGGAGATATTGTCGTCGCGGTAGCGGTCGGTCACCACGATGCCCGCGGGGAACGTGCCTGCGAACGCCGCATTGCCAGCAAGCGAGCGCTGGTAGCTGTTGCGTGCCTCAAGGCTGTAACGGGCGCCGGCCGACAGTTCGAACTGCTCTGACAGATCCAGCGTCGCTTCAGCGAACACCGACATGGCATCCGTCTGGAAGCCGTTGTCGCGCTTGAAGCTGGTGAAAGTGCCCGACACCGGATCCAACGGCACCGGCGCGAAATAGGCGTCCGTGTTGAACACGAAATCGCCGTGCGCATAGAAGCCGCCGAACAGGAGGTTGAGCGGACCGTCGAACTTCGTCTGGAAGCGCAATTCCTGCGAGAACTGGTCGAAGTCGGCCATTTGACTGAAGCCGGCGGGATAGCCCTCACCCGACACGTTGTTCAGGTCATATTGGCGGAAGTGGTAATAGCCGGTGATTGACGTCACATCGAACGGGTCGCTTGAGATGTTCGCGGTAACGATGCCGTATTGGGACGCGAAGTCACCGTACATGACGCCATCACGCGCGTAGCGATAATTGGCCTGTGCGACCTGGATCGGGATCCCCGACTGGTCCGAGCGGCCATCGATGCGGCAATCGGCATTGGGGCTCGGTGGAATGCCATTGGCAGCCAGCGGCGTCGTTCGCCCGCCACCGCACAGCCGCTCCACGATATCCGTCGGCCCGCCGTCCTTCACCTTGGTGAAGCCACCCTTCACCTGCAGGTTGAAGGCTGCGCTCGGTTCCCACTCGATCGTACCACGCGCACCATACGCTTCCGAGAAGCCGCGTCGATCAGAATGACGGGTGCGGACCTGCCCAGGGATGTAGTTGGTATAGGTGTCGGCCGCGGTGTTCTTGAACGCTCCTTCCGCCTTGGAATAGCGCCCCGCCACGCGCGCGCGGATCGTCTCCGTGACCGGACCGGAGAGGAAACCTTCAACATAATGTTCGTCGGCATTGAAGCCGTAGCCGCCCTTGATGCCGCCCTCGAACGTATCCGTCGGGTTGTTGCTGGCAACGCTGATCAGGCCACCCGTCGTGTTCTTGCCGAAGAACAGCGCCTGCGGGCCCTTCAGCACCTCCACGCGCTGGATATCGAACTGCGGCAGGCTGATCTCGCGACCGCGGCTCATCGGCAGGCCATCGATGACGAATGACACCGATTGATCGAAGCCGGCGCTGAGCGCAGTCGAACCGACGCCACGAAGGAAGATGCTGGCGGACGAACCGGACGCGGCCTTGCCGGCGATGAGCGAGGGAACGAGCGTCGCAATGTCGCTGACGCGGGTCGCCTGATATTGAGTCAGGGTTTCACCGCCCACCGCGGTAATTGCCACCGGCGCATCGAGCAGCCGCTCATCCCGGCGACGGGCTGTCACGATGATCTCGCCATCGTCAAACCCGGATTGTGCGGCGTAAGCGGGCTCATGCGCCGTCGACGGCTGGCCTTCCGGCGCCGTCTGCGCGGAAGCAGCGAACGGCACCAACGCGGTAGTAGTAAGCGCCACGAGGGCAAGCCGCAGCTTACGGTTCATCCTTCAACATCCTCCCAAAAAAGCCTGGTTCGCGCTTCTCTGCCGCGTCCAAGCGACAATTCGTCCGACACAAACCTAATGTCAATAGATTATGATCAGCCAGCACTCGCCGCGCGATCCGCCAGGATCAGGTCGGCCGCCCGCCACGCCATGGCCATCGTCGGGCCCTGCGTGTTTCCAGAAGGAATCGCGGGCATGATCGACGTGTCCATTACGCGCAGTGCCTCGACCCCGCGCACGTTCAGGCGAGGGTCGACCACGGACGCGGCGTCTTTCCCCATCCGGCAGCTTCCCACCGCATGGTAGCCGCACGTGCCGAAGCGATCGTACGCCTCCAGGATCTGGGCATCGCTTGCATACGCCTCGCCAGGCATCGTCTCCTCCGCGATCAATTCGGCGAGCGGAGACTGGCGAACGTAGTCGCGCACCACGCGAACGGCGCCGATCATCGACTGACGGTCTGCGTCGTTCGCGCGGTAATTGGGCTGAAATGAAGCGGCCGCGTCAGGATCGCGGGTCGTGATGTGGACGCTGCCGCGCGATGTCGGGCGCAGCGAATATACGACCACGTGCATCCCCGGAAAGCGTTCGACATCCTGGCGCTGCTTGGCGAAATCGAATGAGAAGGGCGCCACCAGCATTTGTGCATCGGGCCGGTTAAGCCCCGGGCGCGTGCGGAACCACGCACCGATCTCGTAAGCGGCCGCGGCCATCGGACCGGAGCGAGTAAGGTAATATCGCGCAGCGGACCGCAGCAGGCGCCAGCCGTGGAACTGCTTGTTCTGCGACAGATCGCGCTTAAGCTCCCACTGAATGATGAGCCCGCGATGCTCGATCAACCCTTCGCCTACCTCGGGCAGATGATGAACGAGCGGGATGCCGAGCGCCGCCAGCCGATCGCGATCACCAATGCCGGAACGCTCAAGGATCGCCGGGCTCGCCATGGCGCCGCCGCACACGATCACCTCGCCCTGCGCGGCGATCACCTGGCGCTTGCCCGATTGGACGACCTCGACGCCGGTTGCTCGCTTGCCGGTGAAGACGACGCGATCAACGGTGCAGTCGGTCATCACCGTCAGGTTGGGGTGCGTCTCGGCCGGGCGAAGAAAGGCAGTCGCCGCGCTCTGCCGCTTGCCCCCGGCGATGGTGCGGGGTGTGAAACCGATGCCCTCGCCATCGTCGGGCGTGTTGACGTCTTCCTTGCGCGGCCAGCCCATCGCCTCGCCCGCGGCGACCTGCGCCTGGGACAGGCGGTCCCTCACGGTCGGCATGGTCACCTTCAGCGGCCCATCGGCGCCCCGCGTCTCCGCTGCGCCCAGTTCGTGCCCCTCCAGCGCGGCATAAGCAGCACCGATATGCTTCCAGTTCCATTCATCGCTCGACACGTCGGCGATTGCGTCGAAGTCAGCCGGTTGGCCTCGCACGTACATCATGCCGTTGGTGGAGGTGGATCCGCCGAGCACCCGGCCGCGCACCCAGACCTCGGTTTGGCCACCGGTGCAGTCGTCCGGCTCACTCGCATAGGCCCAGAGGTGCTTCGGATCGGCCATCACCTTGGCGAGCCCCTTGGGCATCGCGATGAAGGGATGGGTATCGCGCGGGCCTGCCTCGATCAGGCAGACGCGCAGCGCAGGATCGGCGGAGAGGCGATAAGCGAGGACGCATCCTGCCGCCCCCGCCCCGACGATGACGTAATCGTAGCCCATCCCCGCACCTCTCCTGGCTGCCGGCAGCACCGCCGTTCAACCTATTACGATTAGATAACGCGATCTTCGAGCGAGCGGCAAGCCCGCCCGACACAAAAAACTATTGCAATTAGGTTGGATGGTTTTTAACTTGCGGGCTAACAAGAAAGAGGCGCGCCGGGGGTGTCGGCGCCGGAGGGGAGTGCATGTCGCAGACGTTGCCAAATGCCATCGCTTGGTGGGCCAGGATGCGCGGGGATCAGCCGGCCGTCGTGCTCGAAGGCGACGTGTTGACGTACCGCGACTATCATGACTGGTCCGGCCGGATCGCCGCGATGTTGATCGCGGACGGGCTGCAACCGGGCGATCGCGTGGCCATCTGCGCGACCAACAGCCTCGCCTATGTCGCGGTGATCATGGGCACGATCCGTGCCGGCGGCATCGTAAACCCGGTCAACTTCCGCTACACGCCGCGGGAGATCGCGGAACTGGTCGAGAGCACCGAACCGACCATCTCCTTCGCCGATGATGCACATATCTCCGCCATGTCGGCTGCCGGGCTTTCACCGCGCCCGATGGCAGAGATCGAAGGGCTGCGCACGGGCGCACCCGTCATCCCCTCGCACGATCCGCAACCTGACGCACCGGTCGTCATCATCGCCACCTCCGGCTCCACCGCGAAGCCCAAGGGCGTGGTGTTCACGAACCGATCGATGACGGCTTATGCCGCGAGCTGGGCCGTGGAGGAAACAAGCTCAGCCCCAGGATCGCGCGTCATCAGCCTGGCGCCGCTCAACACGTCGGCGGGCTTCGTCCAGCTGATGCACTACACGACGCAGGGCTGCACCATCTACATGATGCCGCAGTTCGTGCCGTCCGACGCGCTGCGCCTGATCGAGCGCGAACGGATTACCTGTTTCGGCGCGGTTCCGGCCTTTTTCGAATTCATCGCGGCCCTCCCCGAATTCGCCACCGCCGACCTGTCCTCGATAAAGCTCGCCACCGCCGGCGGCGCGCGCGTCAGTCGGCAGCTGCTCGAAACCTACAAGGCGAAGGGCATCACGATCCGGCAGATCTACGGCCAGACGGAAGTTGGCGGCAACGCGACCATGATGCCCGAGCATCTGGCGATGGACGCGCCCGAAAAGTGTGGCTGGGGCAACGTCTTCATGAACCTGAGGGTCGTTCGACCGGACGGCAGCGACTGTGATCCCGGCGAGCCGGGCGAGATCCTGATGCGGTCCCCGGGCATGATGCAGGGCTATTGGCGCAACCCGGAAGAAACCGCCCGCACGATCCGCAACGGCTGGCCGCATTCCGGCGATATCGGCATGCTGGACGAGAACGGCCTGCTCACCTTTGTCGACCGGCTGAAAGACCTGATCATATCCGGCGGCCTGAACATCTCAGCTGCCGAGGTGGAGCGTGTGGTGTGCGAATTCCCGGGTGTCGCCGAAGCGCTGGCGATCGCCGCGCCAGACGCGAAGTTCGGCGAGACGCCACTGGTTGTCTATCACGGCCCCGCCGAAATCGATGTCGCCGCGCTGATCCGCTACTGCGACGACAATCTCTCCAACTACAAGGTTCCGCGCTACGTGGCCTTCTCCGCCGATCCGCTGCCGCGGCTGGCGACGGGCAAGCTGTCGAAGCCGGCAGTTCGCGAACTTTATGCCGGCGCGCACGAGCGCCTTCCCCGGGTCCGCTGAGACTTTTCGCTGAGGAGCACGCCATGACCGCTCACGCCCTTGCCGCCGCGCCGAGCAGCGTGCCCGCGCACGTATCGCCCGACCTCGTCTTTGATTTCGACATCTATGCCGATCCCCGCATCGGCGAGGATGTACAGGGCACTTACGCCGCCGCCCTTGCCGATGCACCGCCGATCTTCTGGACGCCCCGCAACGGTGGCCACTGGATCGCGAAATCGTTCGACGCAATTACCGCGGTCGTGACCGATCCCGAGCATTTCTCCGTGCGAGAGATGCAGATTCCTCGGGTGGAGAACCCGCCCTTCTTCATTCCGCTGAGCCTCGATCCACCGGAGAACCTGCCATACCGGCGCGCGATGATGCCGATGTTCGGCCCGGTCGCGATCAAGGCGCTGGAGCCGCGCATCCGGGAATGGGCGGAGCGACTGGTCGAGGAAGTAGCAGGGCGTGGCCGCTGCGACTTCCAGGGCGAGGTTTCCAAGGTGTTCCCGGTCAGCGTCTTCATGGAGCTGATGGGAATGGATCTCGCCCGGCTGCGCGAGTTCCGCGACCTGGCCGAAGCCTTTTTCGACAATCAGAACAACGCCGAGGAAATGGGCCGTCTGTCCGCGAAGATCCTCGGCGAGATGAAGGCGCTGATCGACGACAAGCGCGCCAATCCCGACGACAAGCTGATGAGCCATTTCATCAACGTCGACATCGGCGGGCGGACCATGAACGAGGACGAGATCCTCGCGATGAGCTTCGTCCTGTTCCTGGGCGGGATGGACACCGTCACCAACGTCACCGGCTTTGCCTACCAGCAGCTGGCGCAGATGCCGGACGTGCAGGCGCGTCTCGCCGCTGATCCGTCGCTGATCCCCGCCTTCGCCGACGAAGCGATCCGGCTTTATGGCGTGGTTAATACGCCGAGGCTCGTCGTCCAGGAACAAACAATCGGCGGTGCGACGCTCCACCCGGGCGAGATGGTGCTGTGCGTCTTGTGCCTCGGCAGCCGTGATCCTGCCAGGTTCGATGCGCCCAATGCCTTCGATCTTGATCGCAAACGGACGGCGCACCTCACCTTTTCCAGCGGCCCGCATCTGTGCATCGGCCATGTGCTCGGCCGGGCGGAGCTGCGGATCCTGACCGAGGAATGGGTGAAGCGCATCCCGGCCTTCCGCGCCGTGCCCGGAGAGAAGCACGCGTTTCGCACTGGCACGGTGATGGCGCTGGAAAACCTGCCGCTCGAATGGGCACTGGCATGAGCCGTATCGACGGAGCGGATGCGCCCTATTGGCAAGGCCTGGAAGAAGGGCGCCTGGTGTTGCCGCGCTGCGACGGATGCACGCGCTGGACGTGGCCTGCCCGCCATCGTTGCGGCGCCTGCGGAACGACCGGTCTCCACTGGGTCGAGCGCCCGATGACAGCGACCGTTTTTTCCTGGACGCGCACCTGGCATGCGTTCGGCGGCGCGGAATCACTCGGCCTTCCGTTCACGACCGTCCTGGCCGAGATCGACGATTGCGGCATTCGCCTGCTCGGCCGCCTCGAAGATCCCGATCGCGTCGATCCGGCGCTGGGAGAAAAGCTGGTCGGGCGTGCCGGAACTACCATCGTCGACAACGACTCCATTCCTGTCATCATCTGGAGCCGGCCCGAGTGACGCATCCCCTTTACGGCACCACCGCAATCGCTGGTGTCGGCTTGAAGCAGTATAAGCGCGGTTCTTCCCCGCTGCCGGAACGCAGCGTCCTCGTCGAGGCGATCATCGCCGCCTGTAACGAGGCCGGCTTCGATCCGGCGGACGTCGACGGCTTCGTTTCCTATGGTGACGACAAGAACGAACCCGTCCGCCTGATGCCCGAACTGGGCAGTCGTGAGCTTCGCTGGTCGGCACAGGTGTGGGGCGGCGGCGGCGGCGGGATCGCCGGTGCATTCGGCGTTGCGGCCGGGGCAATCCTGTCCGGCCAGGCAAATGCGGTGGTGATCTTCCGCGCACTGGTCGAGGGGTCGAGCGGGCGCATGTCCGCCGCCGTGATGGCGCACCACCTCAACGATCACCTGCGCGCCACGGGGATGGTCTCGCCGGCGCAGGCCTGCGCGGTGCGGGCGACACGGCTGTTCGATCATCACGGCGTCCCGCGTGACATCGTAGAAGATCTGGTGCGCGCCTCCTACCATCACGGCAGTCGCAATCCTGAGGCGGTCAGCTACGGGAAGACCTTTGACGTCGAGACGCTGCGTCAGTCGCGCCTCATCGCGGAGCCATTCCGCTTGTTCGACTGTAGCCGCGAGAATGACGGGGCGGGCGCGCTCCTGATGGTCTCCGCCGAGCGGGCACGCGATCTGGCAAAGCCGCCGGTCTACATGCTCGGCTGCGCGCAAGGCGCGGAAGCCGGCTGGGGCGATCTGCTGGAGAATGACGACGCCGATCTGTACGTCACCGCCGGTTTCCGGCGCCTCGCGAAGCGCCTCTACGCCGAAAGCGGTCTCACCCCTGCCGATATCGACGTCGTCCAGCTTTACGAGAATTTCGATGCGCAGGGCGTGATGTCGCTGATCGACCACGGCTTCTGCACCTATGAAAATGCATCCGAGGTGATCCGCTTCGAGAATCTCATCGCGGATGGCGGCAAGCTGCCGATCAACACGTCGGGTGGCAATCTGGCTCAGGGCTTCATTCACGGCATCGGCCTCCCGATCGAGGCGGTGCGCCAGCTTCGCGGGGAAAGCGCAAACCCGGTGCCAGGCGCGCGGACCTGCCTTCTCGCTGGTGGCCCCGGCGCCCCGACGGTCAGTTCCGCGATCTTCGCCAACCAGTTTTGATCAGTTTCGCCCGGGGATATCAAACGAAGGAGAGGCACATGGCACAGGATCCCGCCACGGGAAGGTGCAATTGCGGCGCGGTGACGTGGCGTATCGATGGCGCACCACTCGCCGTCGCGGCCTGCCATTGCGCGAATTGCCGCAGGCAATCGGGCGCTGCCTACTCGGTCAACATCGTCGCCAAGGCCCGGTCAGTTGTCGTCGAGGGGCCGATCGGCACCCATGAAGACACAGCGACCGCCAGCGGCCAGCCGGTGCTACGACAATTCTGCCGCGACTGCGGCTCGCCGATCCAGTCGGTGATCACCGCCAACGCCGCGATCGTCGCGATCAAGGCTGGCACGGCGGATCGCCCCGGCGATTACCCACCTGCGATCCACGTCTGGACACAGTCCAAGCTGCCGTGGGTCGAGATCCCGGCAAATCTGCCCAGCTTTGCTCGTGACGCCGGCTGAGGTGATCCACCGCCGCGAGGTCCGAACGCCGGACGGTCTGACGATCGCACTAGACGAAGGTGGCCCGGTCGGCGCGCCCACGGTTGTCCTGCTCCACGGCGGCGGTCAGACTCGGCATAGCTGGGCAGGAGCGATGCGCGCCTTGCTCGCCGCCGGCTACCGCGTGCTGAATTTCGACGCGCGCGGCCATGGCGACAGTATGTGGTCGCCGAATGGGGACTATCTTCTCGACCACCGAGCCTCCGACCTGCGCGCGGTTGTCGGTCAGACGCGACCGCTCGCCCTTGTTGGTGCGTCACTGGGCGGCGCCACCGCGATCCATGCCGTCGCGCATGGGTTGGCAGCGGACGCGCTGGTGCTGGTGGACATCACGCCTCACCCCGAGCCTGCCGGTATCGAGCGGATCACGGCCTTCATGAGCCGCCACACCGACGGCTTTGCGAGCCTCGATGAGGCAGTGGACGCCGTCAGCACCTACAACCCGCATCGTCCCCGCCCGCGCGATCCGGGCGGCTTGAGACGCAACTTGCGAGAGCGTGCCGACGGGCGCCTCTACTGGCACTGGGATCCGAAGATCCTAGCCACCCCGCCCGCCACCCATCACGAAACCGTTCAGGCCTCCGCAAATCTGATCGCGGCCAGAACCCCGTTTCCGCTCCTGCTGGTCCGCGGGCTTAGCAGCGACATCGTGTCGGACGAGAGCGTCGCAGCGTTTCGCGATCTCCTGCCGTGGGCAGAAGTGGCAAATGTTAGCGGGGCCGGTCACATGATCGCGGGCGACCGCAATGATGCGTTCAACAAAGCAGTGCTGAGTTTCTTGGCACGGCATATGCCCGGGAGGGCACAGATCGACGCACAATAAGATTACTCATTTACTATATTTTGCAGGACCGAGTACCGGATCACCTGTCCAAACTGTATTTCCTGATTTAAATTCTAGGCTTCCATATGCAGCCTTATAAATTCACGTTGGAAGTTTCTAAAAATTAGCTGTTCGTTTTCGAGTTCACGCACACGAGACATGCGCCACTTCTGGATTGGATCAATGTCCTTGGCGACGTGGCTCAGAAGCGACAAGGCTGCCTCGCACGCCTGCTGCGGCGTCCATGGGCTACCGCGACGACCAATCCTGTACCTTTTGGCCACTCCCCCGTTGACGCGATACTGAACGGTGTAGCTGATCCGGCCGATCGGGGTGATGCTTGTACCGAACCCCTTCCAACTCTGATCCCAAAGGAATCTCTTACCAGCTGAGGGAGGCCGAAGCCTGCTTACGCGGGATTTGTCGAGGCGTCCCGTTGTCATAACTGCTCCTCGTGACAAGCACCCGGCAATCACTTTGCGGCGACCAAGGGTGGTGGTCATCCCGCAGCAGGGGACAGGACGCCTTAAGTCTTTCACGTGAGATCGGACGCTTGCAACGTCAGGAAACTTCAAGCGAGGTTCGAATCCCTTCGCCCGCTCCAGTTCCTGCTGCATCAGGCAGCGGAACTCCATTGCCGGACGGGTCCACCGCCATCGCGAACAGCATCGACGGCGGCCGCCGGATCAGGCCGGCGCGCTTGCCCCCTGCGTGCTCGCAACATCGCCGCCGCCGTCCACGCGAACGAACCGCGCCGGTACCGCGAAACGCGCGCCGGCGGCCTCCACGCGGCGCATCAGCTCCAGCAGCAGCCCTTCCTGAAGGCGGACATATTCGTTGAAGTCCGATCGATCGACGTAGCTGAAGATCTCGATGTCGATCGAGCTTTCGCCGAACCCCTTGAGGCTCGCCCGCGCGCCTTCCAGCAGATAATCCGCCTCGGCCAGCGCCTCCCGGATGCTTGCCAGCACCCGCTCCACCGTGTCCGCATCGATGCCATAGGCAAGCTTCAGCGTCGGCGCGAACAGGAAGCGATCGCGCCAGGCAAAATTCTCGATCTGCTGCGAGGAGAAGACGCTGTTCGGGATGGTGATTCGCGTTCGGTCGTTGGTGCGGATGCGGGTCGAGCGGATGCCGATATCCTCCACCGTGCCGCTGACGTCCCCCACCTTGCAGAAATCGCCGACGCGCACCGGCTCGTCCGCGACGACGGAGATCGATCCGACGACGTTTTCCACCGTCTTCTGCGCGCCGAGCGCAATGGCGATACCGCCGATGCCGAGCGCGGCGATGCCGGTCGTCACGTCGACGCCGAGGATGTTCAGCGCCTGCACCGTCGCGAACATCAGCAGCAGCAGCTTCAGCGCGCGGCGAACGAAGATGATGATCGACCGCGCACGGAAGCGCTGGCTGTGCTCCATCCGCGCCGCGACGAGATCGGCGCCGACGCCGATCATCCGCCACAGGAACCAGCAGAAGCCGACGAAGGCGATCGCCCCGGCGAACCGCCCGGTCAGCTGCCGCGCGACGAACGCCACCTCCAGCGTGCGCGTGGTGCCCAGGAACAGCAGCATCGACACCCACAGGCTGAACGGCGTCGGCGCGGCGCACAGGAGCCGCCACAACAGCCCGCCGTCCTCGCGCCGCTTCACGCGCCCGAGGCCGCTCAGCAGCAGCGCGACGATCAGCCGGATGGCGAGGTAGAACAGTACCGCGCCGCCGATCAGGATAATCCAGTCGGCCAGCGGCGCGCCTCCGATGTCGGTATCGCGCATCGCGCTGGGGAACAGGCTGCGCAGCCGGCTGCCCGCGGCCTCGACGTTTGCCGCCGGCAACGAGGCGATGCTTGCCGCGCTGAGCAGCCAGATCGCCTGCCCGTCGTCGTTGGTGGACTGGGTAGCGATCAGCGGCACTTCGGCCGCCTTGTCCTTGCCGGGGAGCGTGCCGACCCGCTCCTCATCGATCGGCAGCTGGTCGTCGATCCGGCCGGTCGCGTCGTTCGACAATTGCACCGGCTGCATCAGGGATCCGCCGGCGTCGAGCGCCGCCTGCAACCGCCGCGCCGCCTCCGGTCCCGCCGCCGCGCGCCGCGACCGCGCGATCCGTGACAGGTCGAGATACTGGCTCGCCCTGTCGTAATCCTGCGCCGACAGGGCGTTGATCAGCCCGGTCGCGAGGCCGCGCGGCGTACCGCGGCCATAAAGGTCGGCCGCTGCCGGCGCGCTGGCATTGCCAGTGTCGGCGGCCTGCGCATTCAGCCGCGCAGGCGCAAACAGGAGCGCTACCAGGAGAAGGAGGACGGGCAGGAGGTGACGTAGGCGGATGGGACGGATCGTCATGCACGTCGGTACGCAGCCACCCCCGCTCGCGTTCCCCCGCGGCGACGAACCGTGCTCCACGCCGCGCAGGCGGAACGCCCCTGACGGCGCGGGAAACCGCGGATTTCGCGGTCGCGCCGCGACCTTGCTACATCAAGGCCATGACGAAGAGAGCGATTCGCGTCGGCATCGGCGGCTGGACCTACGAGCCATGGCGCGGCACGTTCTTCCCGCCGAGATGGCCGATCAAGCGCGAACTCGAATATGCCAGCCGCCACGTCACCGCGATCGAGGTGAACGGCACTTATTACAGCGGCTTCAAGCCGGCGACCTTTGCCGGCTGGGCCAAGACCGTCCCCGACGACTTTGTTTTCACCCTCAAAGCCTCGCGCTTCTGCACCAATCGCAAGGTACTGGCGGAGGGCGGCGAATCGATCCAGCGCTTCGTCAGCCAGGGGATCACCGAGCTTGGCGACAAGCTGGGCCCGATCATGTGGCAATTCATGGCGACCAAGAAGTTCGACCCGGACGATTTCGCCGCGTTCCTCGCGTTGCTGCCCGCCAGCCAGGACGGCATCGCGCTTCGCCACGCCGTCCATGTCCGCCACGAAAGCTTCGCCGTGCCCGAGTTCCTCGCCATGTGCCGCAAGGCGGGCGTGGCGATCGTCTACGCGGATTCGCGCGACTACCCCACGATCGCCGACGTCTCGGCCGACTTCGTCTATGCCCGGCTGGAGGATGCGGTGGAGGACGAGCCGGCCGGCTATTCACCTGCCGCGCTGGACCGCTGGACCGACGCTGCCCGGCTGTGGTCGAAGGGCGGCCGGCCCGATGGCCTGCCCTATGTTGCCGATCCTCTCGCGGCCACGCCGCGGGACGTGTTCGTGTTCTTCATCAACGGGTTCAAGGAAAGAGCCCCGAACGGCGCGATGGCGATGATCGAGCGGTTGCAGGGATAGTCGTTGATCTGTCAGGCCGTGGTCCGCTTGCGGAACTAACCACCCACCCGACATCGCGCGGGGGGCGAGCGTCCGCGCAGGCGAACAGACTTCCTGCCCGCAAAAGTGAGCGCAGGCGGGCCGAGCCTCAGGCCGAGGCCTCAAGGTCGAAGACAGGATGGTGAGCTCATCGAACCACCATGGGG
>CAYMIU010000007.1:0-62305 GCA_964390515.1 uncultured Stakelama sp. | reverse complement strand
GGCGGGCCGAGCCTCAGGTCGCCGAAGTCGGGCCCGTTCCTTCCGCTGCCGCTGCTGCGGGCTTCTCCGTCTCCTGATCCCCCGTCTGCGCCGCATCGTCGCCGCGCACAGGCGCGCTCTGCTGCACGGGCGCGGTGGGGATCGTGCCGATGATCGCGGCGGTCTCCAGCGTGTCGAGCGCGCGGCGTGCGGCGACGTAGCGCGCGGCGGCGTTCGTCCATTTCGCCGCCTTGGCAGCGCCGGGGAGCCGGCTGATTTCTTCCAGCGCCGGTTCGACCTGCCCCGCGTCCAGCATCCGCCGTGCCCGCGCCAGCCGGTCCGCTGGCAACGGCGACGGCGTCGTCGCCTCGTGCAGCACGACTAGGCTGCGCAATTCCTGCAGCAGCCCGTCGAACCAGCCGTTGGCCCCGGGGTTGAGCAGCACCGCGGCATTGGCGTCCAGCGCCTGACGCAGCGCTTCGATCGTCACCGGCTCCCGACCAGCTTCGATCACCGTGTCGACGGCGTCCGGCTGCGTCGCGCCGAAGCGCATGCGCAGCTGATCCTCGAGATAGCCGAGCGAGGTGCCGCGGTCGATCGTGCGGCGCGCGGCAAAGGCGACCAGGATCGCCTCCGCCCGCCCGGCGCGGTCGGCGGCGTTGGACACGTCCGCCCCGATGCCGGCGGCGCGTGCCTCCAGCGCTGCGAGCTGAGCAGCCAGCGCGTTCTCGCGCGTCAGCGACATGGCGTCGCCGCCGGTCGGCGCTGCAGGGCGTTCCGGGGTCGTTGCCGGCGGCACGGGCGCCTCGAGCACGGGGCTTGGCTCGGCCGCCGGCTCGGCGCCATTGGCGAGCCAGGCATTATCGTTGCGCATCCCCACCCACATCAGGGCCAATCCGATCGCAAAGATCAATCCGACCGCGAGTGCGAAGGGGCCGATGCGGGATCGGCGCGGGGCGGCATCTTGCGGCGGCGCGGCATCGTCCATGGGGGGTCTTATCCCCGCCTGCGCCTCAGGGGTCAATCGCGAGCGTGGCCGCGGTTGCCACCAGGCTGGCGTCATCGGGCGCGTCAGCGATGCCAACCGCCCCCCATCCACTGCCGGCCGCGCGCGACACCTTGTCGCTGATCGCCGCCAGCCGCACCTCACTGCGCGGCACCCCGTCGCGGCGGATCAGCTCGGCAAAGCGCTCGGCAGCACGCGTCGAATGCAGCAACGCCACCGCACCGCGTGCAACGTCAAGCGCGCCTTTGGGCAGCGGCAGCGGATCGCTGGCATAGACGGCGACGTCGGTGATCCCGCCAAGCGCCGTCCGCTCCCGTCCCGTCAGCCGCAGGATCCGGCGCCAGCCCCTGGCATGAGCGAGCGCGATCGCCGCGACGCCATCAGTGTCGCCAACTGCCGCGACGCGGAGCCCCGCCGCTCCGGCCGCCTCGGCCGTTGCGGATCCCACGGCGATCACCGGCATGCCGCTCAGCGCCGCCAGCCCCGCGCCCGCCTGCCGCACCGCATTGGCGCTGGTCAGCAGCAATGTGTCGAAACCGCCTTCCGGCACCGCCCAGGGAAGCGGCACGATCGTGAACAGCGGCAGCCGGATCGCCGCCAGCCCAGCCTCAGCCAGCCGCGCCGCCGTCGCCGCGTCGCCGGGCGCGGGGCGAAGCACCAGCGCCGGGCGCCGCGCAGCGCGCGCGCTCACGCCCTCACCCCTCGAACAGCCGCCGAACGTCGGGCGGCGCGCGGCCAAGCAGATCCGCCGCCAATGCCGCGCCGACCGCCGCACCGTCGGCGCCTTGCACGCTACCAGTGACATGCGCATGGCCGTCTTCCGCGAGCAGCTCGCCCTTGAGCGTGATCGTGCCGCCGCTGATCGTCGCCAGCGCCGCGACCGGGGAGTGGCAGTCTGCCTTCAACGCGGCAAGCAACGCGCGCTCCGTCAGAACGCAGGCCATGGTGTCGGCGCAGCCGATCGCCGCGACGAGACCCAGCGCCGGTGCGCCGGCCAGCGTCTCCACCCCGATCGCGCCCTGCGCCGGGGCGGGCAACATCACCTCGGTCGGGATCGGCGTTCCGGTGTCGTGCCGCCCAAGCCGCTCCAGCCCCGCCGCCGCGAGGAGCGTCGCGTCCACTTCGCCCGTCGCCAGCTTGCCCAGCCGCGTGTCGACGTTGCCGCGGAACAGCACGATGCTGAGATCCGGCCGCCGCCGAAGCAGCTGCGCGCGCCGCCGGGGCGAGCTTGATCCCACCACCCCGCCCTGCGGCAGATCGTCGATCGCATCGACGCCGATCAACCGGTCGCGCACGTCGGCCCGCGGCAGCATGGCGGCGATCACGATCTCGGCTGGGCGAACCGTCTCCACGTCCTTCATCGAATGGACGCAGGCATGAACCTCCCCGGCGAGCAGCGCGCGATCCAGTTCCTTGGTCCACAAGGCCTTGCCGCCGATCTCGGCCAAAGCGCGGTTCTGCACGCGATCGCCGGTAGTGCGGATCTCGACGATCTCGACATCGTCAAAGCCGTGCCCGGCCCAGCCCGGTGCAGCCATCAGCGCATCGCGCACCATGCCCGCCTGCGTCAGCGCCAGCGGGGAGCCGCGGGTTCCCAGTTTGAAGGTCTTGCTCACAACGACAGCCCTATCGGCCCCCGCTCCCGCTTCGACAAGCTCCAGCTTTGACAAGGCTGGCGACAAGATTGGGCCAAACGGGTAAGCCGGCGCCATGCTCATTCTCGGCCTTGAATCCTCGTGCGATGAAACCGCGGCGGCGCTCGTCACCGGCGATCGGCAAGTGCTGGCGCACCGGCTCGCCGGGCAGGAAGCCGCGCACCGGCCGTTCGGCGGCGTGGTGCCCGAGATCGCGGCGCGGGCGCATGTCGAGGCGCTGGAGCCGCTCGTCGCCGGCGCCCTTGCCGATGCGGGCGTCACGCTCAGCGACGTGGATGCGATTGCCGCGACTGCCGGCCCCGGCCTCATCGGCGGCGTGATGGTCGGCCTCGTCACCGGCAAGGCGCTGGCCCATGCCGCCGGCAAGCCGCTGATCGCGGTAAACCACCTGGAGGGCCATGCGCTCAGCCCGCGTTTGTCCGATCCCGATCTTGAATTCCCCTATCTGCTGCTGCTCGTCTCGGGCGGGCATTGCCAGTTGCTCCTGGTGGAGGGCGTCGACCGCTATCGCCGGCTCGCCACGACGATCGACGACGCGGCTGGCGAAGCGTTCGACAAGACGGCGAAGCTGCTCGGTCTCGGCTTTCCGGGCGGACCGGCGGTGGAGCGCGCCGCGCTCGCCGGAAGCCCCACCGCCGTGCCGCTGCCGCGCCCGCTATACCGCTCGCCCGAGCCGCACTTCTCCTTCGCCGGCCTCAAGGCCGCAGTGGCGCGGATCGTGGGCGATTATCCGCCGGAAGACATTGCCGCCTCGTTCCAGGCCGCCGTCGTCGATTGTCTGATCGATCGCACCGCGCGCGCCATCAATCGCGCGCCCGGCGCGACGGCACTGGTCGTCGCCGGCGGGGTCGCGGCGAACAGCGCGGTGCGCGCGTCGCTTTCCGCGCTCGCCGCCGACAATGGCCTGCGCTTCGTCGCCCCGCCCTTGTGGCTGTGTACCGACAATGCCGCGATGATCGCCTGGGCCGGGGCGGAGCGTTTCGCCGCCGGGCTCACCGATTCGCTGGGCGTCGCGGCGCGCCCGCGCTGGCCGCTCGATCCGGACGCAGAGGCGGTGCGCGGTGCCGGGGTGAAGGCATGAAGATCGGCGTCATCGGCGGGGGTGCCTGGGGCACGGCCCTGGCACAGGTTGCGGCGCGCGGCGGCGACGTACTCCTCTGGGCGCGGGAGCCCGAGGTGGTGGAAGGCGTCAATCAGCGCAGAGAGAATCCGCTGTTCTTGCCCGGCATCGCGCTGTCGCCCGCGATCCACGCGACCGCCTCGCTGGACGATCTGGCGGACCGCGACGCGCTCCTGGTCGTGGCACCGGCGCAACATGTCGGGGCGGTGCTGGCGGCAACGCCGGTGGGCGGAACGCCGCTCGTCCCTTGCGCCAAGGGGATCGAGGCCGGCACGCGGCGGCTGGTCGGCGAGATTGCGCGCGCCGCGCATCCCGATGCACCGATCGCCGTCCTTTCCGGGCCGACGTTCGCGCATGAAGTCGCCGCCGGTCTGCCCACCGCGGTGACGCTCGCGTGCTCCGATCAGGAACTGCAGGCGCGGCTCGCCGCCCGCCTCGCCAGCCCCAGCTTCCGCCCGTACGCCTCCAGCGACGTGATCGGCGCGGAGATCGGCGGCGCGGTGAAGAACGTCCTCGCCATAGCGTGCGGCGTCGTCGAGGGCGCCGGGCTCGGCCAGAATGCCCGCGCGGCGTTGATCGCGCGCGGCTTTGCGGAGATGACCCGCTTCGGCATCGAACGCGGCGCTAACGCGGAGACGCTGGCGGGGCTGTCCGGCCTCGGCGATCTCGTCCTCACCTGTTCGTCCACCAGCAGCCGCAATTTCTCGCTTGGCCTCGGCCTAGGCCAGGGGCGCCCCGCCGCCGAGCTTCTGGCGGACCGGCGCACCGTCGCGGAAGGCGCCTTCACCGCGCCGGTGCTCGCGGAGATCGCGCAGGCCGCCGGCATCGACATGCCGATCACCGCCGCCGTCACGCGCCTGCTGGCGGGGGCAGCCGCAAGCGACATCATCGGCGAGCTGCTCGCGCGGCCCTTGCGGGAAGAACGGTGATGCGCTGGGCGGCGCTGCCGCGTGCGATCAACGCCGGCAAGCCGCTCGCCATGGCCGATCTGCGCGCCTTCCTGGCCGCGGAGGGCATGACGGAGGTGAAGACACTGCTCGCGTCGGGCAATGCGATCTTCTGCTGCGACATGGAGGACAGCGCCGCGCTGGAGGCACGGCTCCACGCCGCTTCCCGTGACAGGCTGAAGCTCGATACCTTGTGGTTCGTGCGCAACCACGCCGATCTCGCCGCGAGCGCCGCTGCCAATCCGTTCCCAGACGCGGCCGCGAGCCGGCCGAACCGCGTGCAGGTGCTCTTCCACCATGCGCCGATCGCGCCAGCGGTGATCGATGCGCTGCTTACCCATCATGCGGGGCCGGAGCGCCTCCAGGCGGTCGGTCGCGAGCTCTACGTCGATTATCCCGACGGGGTCGGCACGTCGAAGCTGCCCTCGGTGATGGCGAAGGCGAAGCTTCCGCCATCCACCGGGCGCAACTGGAATACTCTGCTGAAGCTGGTCGAGGCCACCGCCTGAGACCCATTGTCGGCCCGGCGGGCGCGGTAGCACCCGCCGGCCGGTCAGGATCAGCTGCGGAAGAAGGCCAGCAGATCCGGGTTGATGACGTCGGGATGCGTCTGCGCCATGCCGTGCGGGAAGCCGTCATAGGATTTGAAGCTGCCGTTCTTCAGCAGCTTGGCGGACTTCGGCCCGTGATTGGCGAAGGGCACGACCTGGTCGTCGGTGCCGTGCATCACCAGCACCGGCACCTCGATCGCCTTCAGATCCTCGGTAAAGTCGGTTTCCGAAAACGCCTTGATGCAGTCGTAATGCGCCTTGGTCCCGCCGGTCATGCCCTGCCGGAACCAATTGTCGACCAGCCCCTGGCTCACCTTCGCCCCGTCGCGATTGAAGCCATAGAAAGGCCCGGACGCGACCTCCCGATAGAATTCGGGCCGGTTCGCTATCAGCGAGGCGCGAAAGCCGTCGAACACGTCGATCGGCACGCCATCGGGGTTGCTGTCCGATTTCACCATCACCGGCGGCACCGCGCCGAGCAGCGCGGCCTTGGCCACCCGCCCCGGCTCCGCCCGCGCGACATAATGCGCCACCTCGCCGCCCCCCGTCGAATGGCCGACATGGATGACGTCCCTTAGATCCAGCGCGCGCACCAGTTCGGCGACGTCAACGGCATAAGTGTCCATCTCGTTGCCGGTGTCCGTCTGGCTCGACCGGCCGTGGCCGCGGCGATCGTGGGCGATGACGCGAAAGCCTTCGCCAAGGAAGAACATCATCTGATTGTCCCAATCGTCGGCGGACAGCGGCCAGCCGTGATGGAACATGATCGGCTGTGCGTCCCTGGGGCCCCAGTCCTTGTAGAAGATCTCCGTGCCGTCGGTGGTGGTGATGATGCCCATGAGTCCTGTCCTCCATCATCGCGGGCCGAAGCGCCGCGCATCGTGTGTCATGTGGAAGCGGCGCGGGCGGAACGCTTGGCGAAAACGGACATGAACGGGCCAAACCGACAGCACCGCGATCATGCTATCATTGCTGCGGCTCCGAGTCCTCCTGTTCAGGCCGGGTCCCGATCGGGGAAGCTTCGGGAGCGGAACCGCAACGCCCCCGGCGCGTCCCACCCGCTTGGGCGCTCCGCCCATGGGATGATGCATGAACGACGCGCAGGCGGAAGGAACGGGCGGCTGGCGCGAGAACATCGTCCTGTTCGGTGCGCTCGCCGCGAACCTTGGCATTGCGATGGCGAAGTTCGTTGCGGCCGCGATCACCGGCTCCTCCTCCATGCTGACGGAGGGCGTCCATTCGCTGGTCGACAGCGGCAACCAGTTGCTGCTGCTCTACGGCCAGAAGCGCGCGAAGCGCCCGCCGGATGCGAAACGCCCGTTCGGCTATGGCCGCGAACTCTATTTCTGGGCGTTCGTGGTCGCGATCCTGATCTTCGCGGGCGGATCGGGCGTCTCGATCTACGAAGGCTATCTCCACTTCCGCTCGCCCGAGCCGCTGCGCGATCCGCTGATCAACTATATCGTCCTCGGCGTCGCGGTGCTGCTTGAAGGCACGTCCTGGGCGATCGCGGTGCGCGAGTTCGACAAGGCGCGCGGCGAGATGGGCTGGTGGGAAGCGGTACACGAGTCGAAGGATCCCGCCGCGTTCATCGTCCTGTTCGAGGATTCGGCGGCACTCGTCGGTCTGGGGATAGCGGCAGTCGGCGTATGGGCGAGCCACTGGTTCGAGGATCCACGCATCGACGGCCTCGCCTCGATCGCCATCGGCCTGCTTCTGGGTCTCGTCGCGGTGGTGCTGGCCCGCGAATCGATGGGCCTCTTGATCGGCGAGCGCGCCGACCCGCGCGTCGTCGCCCGCGTCCGCGCGATCGTCGGCGCACGGCCGCAGATCACCGCGGTCAATCATGTTCGCACGATCCACACTGGCCCGCACAACGTCTTCGTCGCGATCAGCGCGGACTTCGACGACGCGCTCACCATGGGTGAGGGCGAGACGCTGATCGAGTCGATCGAGGAGCAGCTGAAGGCGGAACTGCCGGATATCAGCTCGGTCTACATCCGCCCGGAAAAGCGCGAGCAAGCCACCTGATCCTCCCTCCCGGGCCGCGGACCGCGATTGATAACGACTTGCAATAGCGGACTACATGGTTACAGCGGTCGTCATCAGGGAGAATGACGTTGACGACCATTTTCTCGCTGCTGGCGTCTGCCGCAGCGATCACAACGGGACCCGCCAGGGCTCCGGTCGACGCCGCCGACACGCAGCAGACCGGCGACATCGTCGTCACCGGTCAGCGCACCGAAGGCAGCGATGATTATACGATCACCGGCCAGAGCACCGCGACCCGGCTGAACCTCACCCAGCGAGAAACGCCGCAATCGATCAGCGTCGTCACCCGCGCGCAGATCGAGGATTTCCAGCTCAACGACGTCAATTCGCTGCTCACCACCGTGCCGGGCGTGAACGTGCAGGCGAACGAGACCGACCGGGTCTATTTCTCCGCCCGCGGCTTTGACATCCAGACCTTCCAGGTCGACGGCATCGGTGTGCCCTTCGCGTTCGGCATCCAGACCGGGTCGATCGACACCGCCTTCTACGATCATATCGAGGTGCTGCGCGGCGCGCCGGGGCTGCTGTCCTCCACCGGCAACCCTTCCGCGGTGGTCAATTTCATCCGCAAGCGCCCGACGCGCGATCTACGCGCCAGCGGCAGCGTGCAATACGGCTCGTACGACAATCTCCGGCTGGAAGGCGACGTCAGCGTCCCGCTCACCAGCGACGGCAGCGTCCGGGCCCGCGCGGTCGGCGCCTTCACCGATACCGACAGTCATCTCGATCGCTACGGCCTGCGCCGCTGGGTCGGCTATGGCATCGTCGAGGCGGATCTTGGCCCCGACACGGTGATCAGCGGCGGCTACGGCCATCAGGATCACCACAGCCGCGGCGCCATGTGGGGCGCGCTGCCGCTCAGCTACACCGATGGCACGCGCATCGACTATGATCGCTCCGCCAACGTCGCGCCGGACTGGTCCAACTGGCACATCATCGACCGCCAGATCTTCGGCGACGTGACGCATCAGCTGGGCAACGAGTGGGTCGCGCGGGTCAGCGCGATCCGCCGCGCGACCAGCGAGGCGGACGAACTGTTCTACGTCTTCGGTTCACCCGTGCGCGGCGATCCCGACGGCATCGCGCCCAGCCCGACGGACCCGAACGTGCTGCTCGGCATCCAGAGCTATCCCGGCGCCTTCCGTGCGGAAACCCGCAACCTGACGATGGAGGCCTATGTCACCGGCCCGGTCACCTTGTTCGGCCGCGAGCATGACGTGAACATCGGCGTCAATCGCAGCGCGCAGGATTACAAGCAGCGTTCGAGCTACGACGTTCCGACGATCAACCTCTATCTGCCCTTCCCGGATCTTCTCGCCGGCAATTTCCCGCGGCCGAACTTCCCGACCGACTTCTCGACGGCCTATGCCTCCAGCCAGAACACCCAGACGCGGCGCGAGACGCTCTACGGCCTCGTCCGGCTGAACCTCGCCGATCCGCTGAAGGTGATGGTCGGCGGCAACGTCACCCATGCCGTCAGCCGCGGCTTTTCGTACGGCGTCGACACGAATTTCGACAACACGCGTTTCCTGCCGTTCGCCGGCGCGACGCTGGATGTGACGCCAAGCCTCAGCCTCTACGCAAGCTACGCGACGATCTTCAATCCGCAAACCGCGATCGGCGCGGACTTCCGGGTGCTCGATCCCATCCGCGGCAACAATCTGGAAGCGGGCGTCAAGGGCGAATGGTTCGGCGGCCGGCTCAATGCCACGGTCGCGCTGTTCCGCACCCGGCAGCAGAATACGGCCGAAGCAGTCGACTTCGTCGACGGCCGCACCATTTCGCGCGGCGTCGATGCCCGCTCCGAGGGGATCGAGATCGAAGTCGGCGGGCGCATCGCGGAAGGGCTGCAGGCAACCGGCGGCTACACGCTGATGCGCATCGAGGACGAGACCGGCGCTGCCGCCCGCCTGTTCGTGCCGCGCAACACCGCTCGCCTCAACCTCAGCTACTCGCCGCCCGCCTTGCCGCAGCTGAAGCTCGGCGCCTCCGGCCAGTATCAAAGCCGCATCTTCACGCCCGCGCGCACGGTGAAGCAGGGCGGCTATGCCTTGCTCGATCTGCTCGCTCGCTACGAGTTGACGCCGAACGTCGCGGCCAGCGTGAACGTGCGCAACGTGACGAACGCCAAGTATCTGACCGCGCTCAACTTCGACGGCGGCTATTATGGCGCGCCGCGCACCGTGCTCGGCACGATCAGCGTGCGCTTCGGGCCGGGCGCGGGGTTCTGACATGAACGCCGCCGCCGCCTTCCTCGCGATCGTCCTGGCGATGATCCTGGTGCGGATCGGCTGGGGTGGGCGGCGCAGCATCTCGGTGGCTGGCTGGGCGCTGGGGATCGCGGCGCTCTGGGTGCTGACGGCGCAGGACGGCGCCTGGGGCCTCGCCATGGGAGGCGTAGTCGGCATGGTCGCCGCGCTTCTTGCGGTGCTCTACGCCGGCTGGACCGAGCCGGCACGCGCCGGGCGCCCGCCGCGCGAGCCGCCCTCGATCAGCCTACCGCGCCGCTCGGGAGACCTTGCTCGCCGCTTTGCCGTGTTCGTCCTCGTCGTGCCGGTCGCCTTCGCCGCCGCGCAATGGCTGGCCTTCGGCGCCCAGGCGCTCGCCCGCCGCAACGGCAGCGGCGACACCGACGCGGTCGTCCTCACCTTCCTTCTTCAACCCCTGCTGTGGAGCGCCCTCATGACGTGGCAGATGACACGTAGCGGACCGGCGCAGATGATTGCGCCGCCGGCGATCGCCGCTCTCCTCGGCACCTTGTTGTGGGGTCTCGCATGAACGCGTCCGTCGAAACGACTGCCCGGCCCGGCAAGCAGCAGACGCTCGTCCAGCGTGCGCTCGGCGGCCACGCGACGCTCGGCCTCCTCGCCGGTGCGCTGATCTATATCATCGCGCTGACCGGCGTGATCGTCGTCATCCACGATCGCTGGCAGCGGTGGGAGCAGCCTGGCGTCGCGGAAAGCGCCACCTTGTCGCCCGCCGCCGCGCAGGCCGCAATGGAGGCGGTCGTCGCCAGCGAGGCCAGCAAGCCCCGCACCACGCACCTCTATATCCGCATGCCGACGGACGATCTGCCCCGCGCCGTCGTCACCACCGACAATGGCGCCTGGTATGTCGATGGCACGGGCAAGGTCGTCGCGCCGGAGGCGCATAGCTGGACCGAATTCGTCATCGGGATGCACGAGTATCTGAACCTGCCGATGATCGTCGGCATGATCATCGTCGGCGCGCTCGGCGTCGCACTGGCCGCGCTCGCGATCACTGGCGTCCTCGCCCATCCGCGCATCGTCCGCGACGCCTTCCGCCTGCGCACCCGCCACGATCCGCAGATCGCGCGGGCCGATTGGCACAACCGGCTCGGCGTCTGGACGCTGCCGTTCGTGCTGGCGGTGACCCTGACCGGCGCGTTCATCGGCCTCAGCACCGTTGGCGCGAGCGTTCTGGCAAAGGCCTATACCAGTGGGGACACGGACGCTGTCTATTCGCACATCTTCGGCGACGAGCCGGCGGAGGATCCTGCACCGGCCCCGCTGCCGAACATTGCCGCTGCGCTCAGCGCGGTGCAGACGCGCGTGCCCGGCACCTTCCCAACCTATATCATCGCGCACGATCCCGGCACGCGCGGCCAGCACGTTCAGGTCATCGCGGAGCACCCGCGCCGATTGATCTACGGCGAAACCTATACCTTCGACGCGGCGGGCAACTGGCACGGGCCGGTAGGGCTGTCCGATGGCCCGATCGGCAAGCAGCTCGCCGCCTCCACCTACAATCTTCATTTCGGCAATTTCGGCGGCCTCCCGGTCGAGATCGCCTACATGCTGCTCGGCCTTGCGCTCTGCGTCATCACCGCGACGGGGACGACGCTCTGGCTCACCAAGCGCCGCCGCCGCGGATTGGGCAGCGATCGGCTGGAGGCATGCTGGCACGTGGTGATCTGGGGCACGCCGCTCGGCCTCATCCTCACTGCCTGGCTGCGTGGCCTCGCCGGGGCGCAGGCGCCGCTCGTCGCCGGCTTCTGGCTGTTCCTTGCCGCGCTTCTCGCGCTCGGCGCCGCGGCCCCGCGTCGGATCGACCAGCTTCGGCTGCGCAGCGCGACCTTCGCCGCGCTGGTCGTCACCGCGCTCGGCCATGCCGCAATGGCCTTCCCGGCGAGCGGCGGCGTGCTCGCGATCGATATCGCCCTGCTGGTGATCGGCGCCGGCGGCCTCGCGCTGCTCCACCGCCCCGCGCGCCGCGTTGCGTCGGCTTCCGTCACGCCGCGCACGCCGACCGCCCAGCCCTCTTGACCGTACAGTCCTCCTGATCGCCGCTCAGCCCGCGAGGCGCGCCAGCGCGGCGCGGTCGAGCAGCCGGATGCTGCCATAGCCCCGCGCGATCACGCCGGCCGCTTCCATCGACGAAAGGTGCGCATTGGCGGTCTTGCGTGACAGGCCGCACAGTTCGGCGAGGTCCGCCTGGCTCAGCGGCACCTCGCCGTCGTCTACAAATAGCATCAGGCGGGCCGCGATCCGCGCCGCGGGCGGCAGCGCCAGCATCTGCGCCAGGCCGTGAACGCTTGCGTCCAGCTGGCCATAAACCAGCTCGCTCACCCCCTGCCAAAGCATCGGCAGCTCGGCGCCGATCCGCTCCAAGGCTGCATCGCTCACCGTCACGATCCGGCTCGCGGGCCCTGCGCGCGCGGTGACGATCCGCGGCCCGCCGCCGCGCCGCTTCGACTGGCCGAACGCACCGCCGGCACGCGCCACGCCCACCAGCACCATGCGCTCCCCCACCGCCGCCTCCAGCCGCAGCATCCCGGTGACCACCATCACCAGCCCCGTCGTCTCGTCTCCTTCGCCATAGACCCATTGGCCAGCCGCCAGCGTCGCCGACCGCGCCTCTGCCGCGATCCGCATCCGCACCGCCACCGGCTGGCGCGCGAACCAGCGGATGCCCAGCAAGTCGTCGCGATCAGCCATCGCACGAATGTAACGGAGGTGACATTCGTGCGCCACCGCAGCCGCTAATCTTCGCCAATGCAGATGAGGAGAGGAACGATGACGTCAGTAGAGATGCGCCCGCTGTCCGATCATGTCGGGATCGAAGCGCACGGCGTCGACCTGAACCAGCTGGACGATGCGACCTTCGCCACCCTGCGCGATGCGGTGGCGAACCATGGCGTGCTGTTCGTGCGCGATCAGTCGCTCACCCCCGAACAGCATATCGCCTTCGCGCGCCGCTGGGGGCCGATCGACGTCAACAAATATTTCCCCGCGAACGGCGGCCACCCGGAGATCGCCGAGGTGCGCAAGGCGGAAAGCCAGCAGACCAATATCGGCGGCGGCTGGCATACCGATCACAGCTACGATCAGGTGCCCGCCATGGGATCGATCCTGCTCGCGCGCGAGACACCGCCGACCGGCGGCGACACCTTGTTCGCCAGCCTGGGTGCTGCGTTCGACTCCCTATCCGAAGGGCTGAAGGCAACGCTGCGTAGCCTGCGCGCCGTCCATTCGGCCGACCATATCTACAGCGCCGACGGCATTTACGCGAAGACCGATCAGGGCGCGGACCTGAAGGGTCATGACGAGCGCACCCGCGCGGTCCACCCCGTGGTGATCCGCCATCCGCGCACAGGCCGCGAGATCCTCTACGTGAACCCCGCCTTCACGCTCCATTTCGAAGGCTGGACGCGCGACGAGAGCGTACCGCTCCTCACCTATCTCTACCAGGTAGCGATGCAGGATCGATTCCACTGCCGCGTCTCATGGGCGCCGGGTTCGATCGCGATCTGGGACAATCGCTCCACCTGGCATTATGCGATGAACGATTATCACGGCCATCGCCGGCTGATGCACCGCATCACCATCTCGGGTGAGCCGCTGAACTGATCGTGGCGCCGGGCGGCATGTCGACATCGTCCCGCCGCCGCCCCCGTTGCCTAAACCCCGCCTCCCCGTCACACTCGCCGCCACAATCGATCGGGGGGGATCTTCACACCATGCGTCGTTCCATGCTCGCGTCGCTGCTCGCTGCAGCCGCGCTCGTCGTGCCGTTCACTGCCAGCGCGCACCAAGCCGCCGCGCCGGCCGCAGCCGCGGCGGCCAAACCAGCGCCGACTCAGATCACCAAGGATCAGCTGCTGAAGCCGCCGGCGGACGCGCGGCACTATACGATCAGCTCTACCGCGGGGAAGCACGGGGATGTCTGGTCGTGGACGATGCCGGATTCGCGCATCGCCTATCGCATGTCGATGTCGCTGCGCGGCTGGGTGACGGAGACGGACGAGGTGGTGACGCTCGGCGCCGATCGTCGCCCCACCGGCATGGCGATCCGCGGCTTCACCGACAGCGGTGACGCGACGGAGGAATTCCGCGTCGATGACCAGGGCGTCGCGCATTGGAAGACGGCGGTGGACTCGGGCTCCGCGCCTTTCGCGGGCAAGCGCTACAGCAGCTATGGCGGCCCATGGCTCGCCAGCGAGCACGACGTCGACGCGCTGGTCGCCGCCGGCCCGAAGGGCGTCGATCTGCTCCCGGGCGGCCATGCCACGCTGACGATCGATCGCTCGGTGCAGATCGACGGGCCGAACGGGCCGAAGACGGTGAAGCTCGCCTTCATCCGGGGCTGGGGCTTCTCCCCCTCACCCGTCTGGCTGGACGAGCAGAACCGCTTCTTCGGCATGGCCGGCGTGATCTCGCTACTGCCGGCGGGCTATGAAGCAGCCGGGCCGAAGCTGAAGGACATTCAGGACGAGGCGACTGCCGCGATGGTGCGCAACGTCGCGCGCGGCTTCCTCAGCCCGGCGAACCGCACCGCGACGCTTGTTGACCATGTGCTGATGTTCGATTCCGAAGCCGGGCGCTACGTGCCCGATCGCGCGGTGCTGATCGCGGACGGCAAGGTCGCGCAGGTCGGAGCGGGCGGCTCGATCAAGGCGCCCGCCGGGACGACCGTGATCGACGGCCGCGGCAAGACGCTGACGCCGGGGCTGTGGGACGCGCACCGCCACGTCGGCGGCGACGACTGGAACCTGCTCCAGAACCTCGCCACCGGCATGACCAACTATCGCAGCCCCGGCTCGATGATCGACGAGACGGTGAGCCTGCAGAAGCGCCGCGCGACCGGCGATCTGCTGGCGCCCGACGGCGTCGTGTCGATCATCATCGATCGCAAGGATCCGCTCGCCGCGCAGGGCGCGCTCACCGTCAGCTCCGAGGCGGAGGCGATCGCCGCGGTGCGCAAGGTGAAGGACGCCGGCATGTGGGGCGTCAAATTCTACACCTCGATGAACCCCGCGTGGATCGCGCCCGCGGCGGCGGAGGCGCACAAGCTCGGCCTCCACGTCCACGGCCATATCCCCGCCGGGATGCGCCCGCTCGATGCGGTACGTGCGGGCTATGACGAGATCACCCACATCAACTTCATCATCATGCAGGCGCTGCCGCAGGAGGTGGTGGACAAGGCCAATACCGCCGCGCGGCTCGAAGGCCCGGCGAAATACGGCAAGGACATCGATCTCGATTCCCCCGAGATGAAGGCCTTCTACGCCGAACTCGCCAAACGCAAGACGGTGATCGATCCGACGCTGACGGTGTGGGAGCCGCTGATGACGTCGGACGGCTCGGCCGTCGCGCCCGAATATGCGCCCTTCGTGCATGTCTCGCCGCCGGCAGTGGCGCGCGGCTGGAAGATCCCCGGCTATCCGCTGTTCGACGGTCTGACGCGCGAGGATTTCCGCGCCAGCTTCGCCAAGATGGTGGGCGTCGTCGGGCGGCTCCACAAGGCCGGGGTGCCGATCGTCGCCGGCACCGACGGCTGGGGCGTCGAGCTGGTGCGCGAGCTCGAACTCTACGAGGACGCCGGCCTCACCAATGCCGAGGCTCTGCAGACCGCGACGATCATCCCTGCGCGCCTCACCGGAATGGCGGATCGCACCGGATCGATCGCGCCGGGCAAGAAGGCGGACATCATCCTCGTCGACGGCGACGTGTCGCAGGATCTCGGCAATCTGCGTCACGTCCGCACCGTGTTCCTGGACGGCTATCGCCTCGACGGTGACGCGCTGCGCAAGGCCAGCGGCATGAGCGGCATGCCGAAATAAGCGCGCTGGCGGGGCGGCATGACATCGGCCGCCCCGTTCCGCTCCCTTCAGCCCGGCAGGCTTTCCAGCCGGTAGAAGCGCACTGCTGCGCCGGCGAACAATTCACGTTTCTCGTCCGCGCTCGCGCCTCGCGCGATCAGCTTGAAGGCATTCCACAACGTCGCATAATCGGCGCCCCAGCGATCGACCGGGAAATTGCTCTCGAACATCGCGCGCTCAGGCCCGAAGGCGGCGATGCACGCCTCGACATAGGGGCGGAACAGCGCCGCCAGCGTCGCTGCATCGGTGCGCGTGTCGGGGCCGAGCTCGCCCAGCGCGCAGAAGGGCATGGCCAGGCCGCCCAGCTTCACCGTCACATTGGGGCACGTCGCCAGTTCGTCGATCGCCGCCTTCCACGCGGCGAAGCGCTCCTCCTGCCGGCCCTTGTAGCTGCCAAGGCCAAGCGGCGTGCCGACATGATCCAGCACGATCGGCTGCTCCGGGAAGGTGCGGGCGAGATCGGTCACTTGCGCGATCTGCGGCTCCAGCACCCAGGCATCGAACGTGAGCCCGCGCTTGCCGAGCTCCGCAAATCCCTCCCGGAAGCGTGGATCGGCATAGAGGCCGGCGGGCGCATGGCCGAGCGGCCCAAGCACCTCGGGATCGGGATCATGCGCGCCGATATGGCGGATGCCGCGGAAGCGCCCGTTGCCGGCGGCGATCTCGGCATCCAGCACCGCGCCGACGCCCGCGCCCAGCATCAGGTCCGCCTGCCCGACGATCCCGGCACAGGCGCGGAACGGGCCGTAGATGCCGCTTGCCGATCGCGCCGCCACGCCGTTGACGAACTCCACCTCGCCCACCGGCTTCATCTCGTCCGGCCCGTCGGCGCGATAGAAGGCGCCGCATTGCAGAAAGACGGTGCCCACCACATTATGGCCGCCGCCGCGGCAATCAGCGTGAAGCTCCTCGAACAGATAGCGCGGGCTCTGGCGCGTGATGCGGCCGAACGGGTGCGCGATCTCCGGCATTCGCGGCAGCAGCGGCTGGAAATCCCACAGATGATGATGCGGGTCGATGATCGGCAGATCGGGTTCGAGTATCTCGGCGTCCATTATCATCCTCTCCTCACCCGTTGTCCGGGCCTGCCGCACGGTAGCCCGCCGGCGGAGGGAGGCCAGCCCCTTTGCGGAGCCGGGCGCGGCGGATCAGCCCACCGCCGCCGCTTCGCGCGTCGCCACAAGCTCGGCGCGGAACATGCGCGCCGGCATCGGGCGGGCATAGCGATAGCCCTGCGCTTCCTCGCACCCGCGCGCGCGGAGATATTCCTCCTGCTGGAACGTCTCCACGCCCTCGGCGATCACCGCCAGTCCCAGCGTGCGGGCCAGCGCCAGCACCGCCTCGACGATCCCCTTGTCATGCTCGTCCGAGGGCAATTGCGCGACGAAGCCGCGATCGATCTTCAACCGGTGGACGGGGATGTTCTTCAGCGTCGTCAGCGAGGCGAAGCCAGTACCGAAATCATCGAACGCCAGCCGCACCCCGATGGTGCGCAGCGCACGCAGCTTGCCGGATATATCGTCCTCGTAGCTGAGCGCGATATTCTCGGTCAGCTCCAGTTCCAGCGCCTGCGCCGGCAGGCCGTGGCGGCTGAGGCTCGCCTCCACCGTCGCCACCAGATTGCCGGAGCGGATCTGCTCGGCGAACAGGTTCACGCCGACGCGAAGGCGATGCCCGCGGCGCCACCAGCCGGCCGCTTCGCGGCACGCCTCGTCCAGCACCCATTCGCCCACGGCCGTCGCGTGGCGGCTGCGTTCCAGGATTTCGACGAATGATGCGGGCCCGATCAGCCCGCGTTCGGGATGGCGCCAGCGAAGCAACGCCTCCGCGCCAACCCAGGCACCGTCGGACAGGCGAACCTGCGGCTGAAAATAAAGCTCGAACTCGCCGGCCGTGACGGCGCGGGACACTTCGTCCTCCAGCAGCCGGCGTGCCTCATATTCGGCGCGATCCGCCGCGGAATAGACGTGGCACGCACCGCCCCCCGCCTCCTTGGCGCGGTACAGCGCAAGGTCGGCGCCCACCAGCAGGTCGGCGATATCCTCGTGCGCCGCATCGCGGACCAGCGCGACGCCGCAACTCGCCGTCACATGATATAGCTTGCCGTCGACCAGGAACGGCTCGCTCCCGATCCGCTCGGTGATCGCATGGCCGAACGCGATACAGGCTTCGCGCGCCGTGTGGCTCAGCAGCGCGACGAACTCGTCGCCGCCCAGCCGCGCGACCATCGCGCCGCCATTGCGCCCGCCTTCCACCGCGCACTCGCCCAGCCGCGCCGCCATCTCGCGCAGCATCGCATCGCCGATCGCATGGCCGTAGCGATCGTTGATATGCTTGAACCCGTCGAGATCGATCAGGATCAGGGCTGAAAGCGCGCCCTCCGTCAGTCGCTCTGCCGCCATGCTCATCGCGTTGCTGCGATTGGGCAGGCCAGTGAGCGAGTCGTGCAGCGCCTGGTACCGCAGCTCCTCGCGCGCGCGGTGCTGCTCGCTGATGTCACGAATGAACATGGCAAGGCCGCCCTCGCGGGTCGGATACGCATTGGCCTCGAACCGCGCGTTCAGCGGCGGATAGTCGAAGTCGATCACCATCGGCCGGCGCTCCTCCATCGCAACGCGGAATGCCTCGGCCGCTTCGTCGCTATGAGTCTCGGGGAAGAGCTCGAACACGGTTCGGCCGACCAGATCGTCACCGCCCAGCCGCAGCCGCCCGCGTTCGTTGACGAAAATGACGGTCCACTCGGCGTTGAACGTGATCACCGTATCGGTGGTGCTTTCCAGCACCGCGCGCAGCAGCCGCTGCCGCTCGTCCACCCGTTCGGCCATCGCATCGAACGCCTGGCCAAGATCGTCGAACTCCGATCCGCGCCCCATCGGGCCGACGCGGGCGCGGGTGTCCCCTTCGCGCCATGCACGCACGGCGGAGGTGAGGTGCTGGATCGGCTCGCGCACGAAGCGGGTGGCCACCCACCAGGCGATCAGAAGGGCCGCCAGCAACGTGCCCAGCAGCGTTGCGGCCTCCAGCGAGGCGCGGCGGCCCAGCGTGGCATGCACGTGATCGCGATCGATCCCGACGGCGATCAGGAACGGGCCGCCCGGCTCGGCGCGCGGCGGCACGAAGCCTACCAGCCGCGCACTGCCGTCGATCCAGTCGAGGTTCGCCACGCCGCCGCGTTGCGCATCGAAGGCGGCGCCGAATGTAGCCGGCAGCACGGTGCCGACGTTCCGGTTGCCCGGCAGGTCCATCAGCACCCGCCGGTCCGGCCCCGCCACCACCAGCCGCGCGGTTTCCGGCAGCTGGATCTTGCCCAGATCGCGCGCCAGTACGTCGAGATCCAGCCCCGCTACCAGCACCCCGCCAAGCGCGCCCGATGGCTGCGTGAAGGGCAGGCTGAAGTTCAGGCTTCGCTGGCCTGAAATGCGCCCGACGACATAGCCGCCGGTGGTGAAGCGCCGCGTCGCCACGGCCTGTTTGAAATAGAGCCGGTCGGCAACCACCATGCCGGGCCGGATGCTGCTGCACCACACTTCGCCCTTGGGATTGATGACGCCGATTCCGAGATAGATCGGGAATTCCGCCTTCAGCCGGCGCAGGATGACGCCGCAGGCCTCCGCGTCGCCCTCGCGCACCGCCGGCAGCTGCGCCAGCGCCGCCAGCAACTGATGGGCGCCATCGACGATCCGGCCCTGCTCGGCCGCGGCGCGGGTCGCCGTCTGGAGCGCGGTGCGGGCGAATTCTTGATGCTCGTGGCGATATTGCTGGCGCAGGTTGATGCTTTGCAGAATCCCCACCGGGATCGCTGCAAGCAATACGATCAGGACAAGCCGCTGGACGATCCGCATCAGGATCGTCGCAGGAAAAGTTCAAACTTGCGCCCCAATGCCGTCCGCCCTTGTCTGTTCGGCATCACGCCAACGGACACAATGGCATGGAAACCCTACCAAATATTTGCGCCGCGCCGCCAGTGCCCGAAAAAGCCCGGGCGCCCGTGCACAAGCAAACGCGGCCGGGCGATGTGCCGCCCGGCCCCGGTGCTCGGCTGTGGCCGGCAGCTTGTGCGGCTCAGGCCGCGACGGCTTCCTTGCGCTTCTTGCGCACGATCGTCTGCGCGTTGGTATATTCCAGCAGGCCCTCGATCCCGCCTTCGACGCCCACGCCCGACTGCTTCATGCCGCCGAACGCCGCCATCGGCGACAGATGCTGCGTCTCGTTGACCCAGACGGTGCCGCTGGCGATACGCTGCGCGATCTCGAACGCCTTGTCCTCGTCATTGCCCCAGACGGAGCCGCCGAGGCCATAATCGGTCGCATTGGCGCGCGCGACCACGTCGTCCACGTCGTCGAACTTCAAGAGCGGCAGGACCGGGCCAAACTGCTCCTCCTGCACGATCCGCGCGTCCTCCGGCGGATTGTCGAGGATCGTCACCGGCACGAAGTAACCCGGCACATCGGCCTTCTCGCCGCCGACGAGGAACTTGTAACCCTTGTCCTTGGCATCCTGGATCAGCTCCAGCACGCGGGCATATTGCTGCTTGTTGTTGATCGGCCCGATCTGCGTCCCCTGTTCGGATCCGTCGCCGACCTTCACCGTCCTGGCATAAGCGACCAGCGCGTCGCGCAGCTGATCGTAGATGTCCTTGTGGACGTACATCCGCTTGGTCGCGATGCAGATCTGGCCGTTGTTGCGGAACGCCGCCCAGAACAGCTCCTCCGCGACCTTCTCGACATCGACATCCGGCATCACGATCGCCGCGTCGTTGCCGCCCAGCTCCAGCGTCACGCGCTTCAGCGTCGGCGCGGCGGACTGCATCACGCGCTTGCCGGTGGCGGTCGACCCGGTGAAGCTGATCTTGTCGAAGCCCGGATGGCTCGTCATCCATGGACCCAGATCGTCGCCGCCGGTCACGATATTGAGCACGCCGGGCGGCAGCAGCTGCGCCGCCAGCTCACCGAACTTCAGCGTCGACAGCGGGGTGAAGGGCGATGGCTTCAGCACCATCGTATTGCCGGCGAGCAGCGCCGGGCCGACCTTGAACATCGCCAGGATCATCGGGAAATTCCACGGCGCGATCGCCCCCACCACGCCCAGCGGCACATGGCGCGTCTCGCTGTAGCGTTCGTCCGAATCCTCATTGACGGTGACGGGCAGGTCGAGCTGCGAGGCCGCCATCAGCCAGTATCCTGCGCCCATCACCTCGCCCTGCGATTCCGCGTGCGGCTTGCCCTGCTCCTTGGTGAGGAGGCGCATCAGCGGATCGGCATTGGCCATGATCGCCTGCCCCAGCGCGGCGAGTTTCGCCTTGCGCTCGCCGATCGGCGTCGCGGCCCAGCCGGGGTAGGCCTTGCGCGCCGCCGCGACCGCCTTGTCGAGATCCTCGCGCGTCGCGTCCGGCACGCTGGCGATCACCTCCTCATTGGCGGGATTGACCACGTCGAGCGTCGCGGAGCCGGTCACCAGCTCGCCGCCGATCAACATGCGATAGTCACTGTCGAAGTTCATCGCGTCTCTCTCCTGATTCTGTTTGCGCCTCCCATAACAGAAGTTACGGGATCAACACCACCTTGATGCATTCGCCGCGCGCCTGCGCCGCGATCGCTTCGTTGATCTCGTCGAGGCGATACGTCCTGATCAGCGTATCGAACGGGAAGCGCCCCGCCGCATGGTGGCTCAGCAGTTCGGGGATGAAGGTCTGCGGATCGCTGTCGCCCTCGATGATGCCGATGATGCGGTGGCCCGGCGTCATCAGCGCCGAGATGTTGACGCTGATCGCTGCGTCCGCCCGCTTGGGCACGCCGACCAGCCCGATCGCGCCATGGCTGCCAAGCGATGCCAGCCCGGCCTCGATCGCGCCAACGTTGCCGCTGGTATCGAACACATAGTCCAGTCCCTCCGGCACGATGCCCCGCAGCGCTGCCGTCATGTCGCCCGCCGCCGGGTCGACCACATCGGTCGCGCCCAGCCGCATCGCGATCTCGCGCCGCGCGGCGATCGGCTCGACCAGCACGATCGTTTCGCAGCGCTGGATCACTGCGCCCATCACGGCGGCAAGGCCCACCGGCCCGCCGCCGATGATCGCGATCGACGATCCGGGCGCGGCGGCCAGCGACCGCATCACCCCGCCCGCACCGGTCTGGAAACCGCAGCCGAGCGGCCCCAACAGTTCCACCGGCGCGTCGGTCTCCACCTTCACCACATTGCGCGCGCGCGTCACGGTCAGCGCCGCGAACGAGGACTGGCCGAAAAAGTGCGATGAAATCGCTTCATCGCCCTTGGAGAAGGCCTTGGATCCATCTTCCAGCCGCATCCCGGCATAATTGAGCGGCGGGAAGGTGCGGCAATAGCTCGGCAGGCCCTCGTCGCAGCGCGGGCAGTGGCCGCAGCTCGAAAAGCCGAGCACCACCTTGTCCCCCACCGCCAGCCCCTCGACGCCGTCGCCCAGCGCCTCGATCGTGCCGGCGCCCTCATGCCCCAGCACTGCCGGCAGCGGATAAGGCGCGAACTGGTCGCGGAAGATAAGGTCGGTGTGGCACACGCCGACGCCGGCGATCCGCACCAGCACCTCGCCCGCACGCGGCGCCGCCACCTCCACCGGCTCGATCGAAAAGTCCCCCTCGGGAACACGGGCGACGGCGGCGATGGTCTGCATTGGCCTCTCTTCCTCTTGGCTTTCCGGTCCAACGCCGGCTGGACGGAACTATGCCGCGCGCGCCGGCGCATCGCACGCCGAAAAGTGTGACAGGCGGTTGCCCGCCCGCTCTTCCCAATGTCGCCTGCAGCCGATACCACCAGTCAGCGAACAAAAGTTCGAAACGCGAACAAGGGGGATAGAGTGATTTCATTGGTTCTGGCCGCGGCGCTCGGCGCGGCTCCCGTCGCCGCAGGCACCGGCCCGGTGCCGGCGATGCCGGCGATCCTGCCGCTCGAACGGCGCGCCGAAACCGAGGACCGCTGGCTGAAGCTGCGCTTCGAACAGGTTCTTCCCACGCTGATGCGCCGAGACAAGGTGCAGATGTGGGTGCTCGTCGCCGGCGAGTATAACGAAGATCCCGTGATGGCGACGATGCTTCCCGCCACCTGGCTCCATGCGCGCCGCCGCACCATCCTCGTCTTCTTCGATCCGGGCGAAGGCAAGCCGATCGAGAAGCTCGCGCTCGCACGCTACCCCGTCGGCGATTTCCAGCCCGCCTGGAACCCGGACGAACAGCCCGATCAATGGGCGGAGCTGGCCAAGATCATCGCCCAGCGCAACCCCGCAACCATAGCGCTGAACCGTTCGGAAGGCTTCCCGCTCGCCGATGGCCTCAGCTCCACCCATTACGAGGCAATCGTCCGCGCGCTCGGGCCCGACATGTCGAAGCGCCTCGTCGCGCACGAACGGCTCGCGCTTGGCTGGCTCGAAACGCGCATCCCGGAAGAGATGGCGACCTATCCGATCATCTCGCGCATCTCGCACTCGATCATCGAGGAAGGCTTCTCCGAACGCGTCATCACGCCCGGCGTCACCACGTCGGACGATGTCGTCTGGTGGTTCCGCAACCGCATCAACTCGCTCGGGCTCGACACCTGGTTCCAGCCCAGCGTCGCGATCCAGCGCGCCGATGGCGGCAAGTTCAGCGTGCAGGAGATGGGCCACCGCGGCGACACGATCATCATGCCGGGCGACATGCTGCACGTCGATTTCGGCATCACCTATCTCGGGCTCAACACCGATATCCAGCGCCTCGCCTATGTGCTGAAACCCGGCGAGACCGATGCGCCCAAAGGCCTGAAGGACGGGCTTGCCGCGATGAACCGCGTGCGCGCGGCGACGGTCGCGGCGCTGAAGCCCGGCCGCACCGGAAACGAAGTGCTGGCAGCGGCACGCCGGCAGGTTGAGGCGGAGAAGATCGACGGCACGATCTATTCGCATCCGATCGGCTATCACGGCCATGGCGCGGGCACCTGGATCGGCGCCTGGGAAAGCCAGAAGCCGGCGCCGGGCCGCGGCGATTATCGCATCGATCCGAACACCGCCTGGTCGATCGAGCTGAACGCGCAACATAACGTGCCCGAATGGGGCGGCCAAAAGGTGCGCTTCATGCACGAGGAGGACGGCTTCCTCGCGGCGGACGGCACCTTCCGCTTCCTGGACGGCGCGCAGGACGAATTCATCCTCCTGCCGCGTCCGTGACGCACTGATAAAAAGTGGGTCTCATCGAGGATGATGAGACCCACCAGGTTTGGAAACACGCAACGGCCCGCCGCGGGGGCGGCAGGTAAAAGGGATCGTCAGCGTGCCCCGATCAGGTGAAACTTGGTCTGGCGGCCGTCGATGTAGCGAACGGTCTTGCCGTCGAAGAAGGCGTCTTCCTCGCTCTTGAAATCGACCATCTGGTTATCCCATTCGGGCACCGCCTTGGTCGCCATCAGCTCGATCGACCAGGCGATGTTAGGCCGCAGCCTGTATTCGCCGGTCGGCACGAACTTCTGCTCTTCCGACAGGCCGATCGAGCTGCCCGCGCCATGGCCGTGATAGCCGATCGGGTGCGAATAGATCGTTGGCTTCAGCCCGGCCGCGATCGCCTTGGCGCGTGCGCGGTTGAGCACTTCATTGCCGGTCGCCCCGACGCGGAACTCGCTGGTCACCGCATCCTGCACGAGGTTGTTGTCGCGCAGCCCCGCCTTCAGGCCGGCGGGCGCATCGGTCTCGCCGTCACGCAGAACATAGGCGACGTGCTGCGTATCGGTGCTGAAATTGAGGTAATGGATGCCGAAGTCGACGCGCAGCATGTCGCCCTTCTGGATCACGCTCGCCTTTTCGCGCAGCACGCCCGGCACGCCCTTGCGGGTAACCTCCACCGACGGATGGAACCAGGATGCAAGGCCGAGGTCCGCGACGCGCTGGCGATACCACCAGACGAGATCCTCGTTGGTCGTCACACCCGGCTTCACCACCGCCGGCGAGAAGCCTTCGCCGATGATCGCATGCGCGACGCGCACGATCTCGGGATAGACCTTCATCTCTTCCGGGGTGCGCGTTTCGAGCCAGCCGATCGCGAGCGGATAGCCCGAGACGATCCGGCCTTGCTGCTCCGGCGTCAGCGCCTTCATCAGATCGGTGTACTGGCTGTGCGTCAGGCCATCACCGAACGCGGTCAGCGAGGAGATGTTGAGCGCGATCTTCTTCGGGTTACGCTCGGCGATCAGCTCGCGCACGCGGGCGAACTGGTCGGGCTGCTTCTCCATGTCCCAGACGGGCGTGTAGAGATCGCCCATGCCGTGCTTGCTGACAACCAGCCGCTCGATCGGCTTGCCTGCACCCGGATCGAAGAAAATGATGATCGTCCGCCGGCGCGCGCGCAGATTGGTGGCGTTCAGCATCGTCGAGACCACCGGGTCTTCCAGATATTCGCGCGCGATCAGCACCCACATGTCGATGCCGTTTCCGCGCATCAGCTGCGGCAGCACGGTTTCGAAGCGGCGCTCCAGCCACGCATCGCGCAGCTGCGCCTGGTCGCGCTGGCTCATGATCTTCGGCAGCGCCGGCGACATGGACTGTTCTTCCTGCGCCATCGCCGCGGGCGCGAGCGCCACCATGGCGAACGCCGCAGCGCCGCCCAACAGGCTCTTCAATCGTGGCATTTCAGCCCCCTCCCTTATTATCCGAACGGCTTGTCGAGCGAGGACTGCGGCTGCGTGAAGAAGCGCGGCCCCTGCTCGGTCATGAAGAAGCAATCCTCGATGCGGATGCCGAACTTGCCCGGCAGATAGATGCCCGGCTCGTTCGAGAAGCACATGCCCGGCGCCAGCGGCGTGGTTTCGCCATGCACCAGGTTCACCGGCTCGTGCACATCAAGGCCGATGCCGTGCCCGGTGCGATGCGACAGGCCCGGCAACGCGTAGCGCGGGCCGTAGCCCAGCTTCTCGTAATAGGCCCGCACCGCATCATCGACGCTGCCCGCCGGCGCGCCGACCTTTGCGGCGTCCATCGCGACATTCATGCCCTGGCGCATATGGCCGAACACGCGGCGCTGCTCCGCCGTCGGCTCACCGAAGACGAAGGTGCGCGAGATGTCGGAGACGTAGCCGTGCGTGCTGCACGTGCAATCCATCAGGACGACCGTGCCCTCGGTCAGATTCAGCCGCTCCTTCGAGCCGTGCGGAAGCGCGCTGCCCGGCCCGACCTGCGCGCTGCTTGACGCGCGCTGGCCGCCGAAACGCTTCAGCTCGCGCTCCATGATCGCGTTGATGTCATTGCCGGTCATTCCCGCCTGCACCTGGCCGTGCGTGGCGCGATAGGCGGCGATCATGATGTCGTTCGCGCGCTGTAGCAGCGCGATTTCGGTCGGGCTCTTGATCATGCGCAGCGCGTTGACGACACCGGCACCGGACACGGTCTTCAGCCCCGGCAGCAGGCGGCGCACGCCATCGACGATGAAGAAGCGCACCGTCTCCTCTACCGCCAGCGTGCCGGCGCCGAGCTTCTTTTCCTTCAGCCAGCCGGCGATCAGCGCGAAGGGGCTTTCGTCCTCCTGCCACACGCGCACTTCGCCCGGCACGTCGAGCATTTCGCGGATCGACGGCTCTTCGAAGAAGGGCGTGACGATCAGCACCGGGCCATCCGCCGGGATTACCGCTGCGGTGGTGCGCTCGCTGCGCCACCAGTCGATACCGGTGAAATAGACGAGGCTCGATCCGGCCTCGACGAGCAGCGCGCCGATATTCCGGCGGCGCAATTCGGCCTGCATCCGGGCAAGCCTGGCCTCACGCTCGGCACGGCTAATCGGCGCGATCGGCGGGAAGGATGGCGTGGGGGCAGCGCCCTGCCCGGCAAACACTACGCCGGGCAGCGCGACGAGCGCACCGCCCGCCGCCGCCCCGCGCAGCACGTCGCGCCGCGCGAGCCTGCCGATCACTTGCGGCCCCCGAGGTCGCGCAAGAGGAAGTCCCAATAGTCGAGCTGCTTCAGATAACCTGCGATCGGCACGCGTTCGTCGGTGCCGTGTGCGCGGCTGTCGTCCGCGCCCAGCGCCAGCGCGCCGGCGCCATAGGTGGGAATCCCGGCGCTGCGGAACTCACGCCCGTCGGTGCCGCCCGACGACATGCTCGGCTTCAGCGTCACGCCGGGATAGGTCGCGTCCATCGCCTTTTGCAGCCGCGCGAACAGCGCCGGATTGACCGGCGACACCGGACTGGCGACTCCTTCGCCGACCAGCGAGACGGTCAGCTTGTCATTGCCGATCGCCTGCGCAATCGTCTTCTGCACGTCCTCCACCGACGTGCCCGGGAAGATGCGACAATTGACGTTGGCGGTCGCATTCTGCGGCAGCGCGTTCGGCGCATTGCCCGCCTGCAGCATCGTCGCGACACAGGTCGTCCACAGGATGTTCGCCTGGTGCGGATACTTCTCCGCCACGCCGCGCGCCGCGGCATCGTTCGGGTTCGCCATCAGCGTGGTCAGCGCGGTGCCGAGCTCGCCGCCCTTCTCCTTCGCCATGTCGGCGACCATGATGCGCGTGATCTCGTTGAACTCGACCGGGAAGCGAAGCGCCTCCAGCTTGGTCAGCGCGCGGGCGAGATCATAGATCGCATTGTCGGCGCGCGGCGCGGAGCTGTGCCCGCCCGGATTCTTCGCCGCGATCGCGAAATTGGCGTAGGTCTTCTCGGCCGCCTGGATGTTGAAGCGGTACTTGCCGTCCGCGCCCATGGCGCCCGAACCGGCGTCGGAATTGAGCGCGAACTCGGCGCGGGAGACGAGCGGGTGCTTGGTCAGCGCACGCGTCGTCATCATGCCGCTTTCCTCGTCACCCGAGAAGGCGAGCAGCAAGTCACGCTCCGGCACGAAGCCGGACTTCTTCAGGCGGATGAAGCTTGCGACCAGCGCGGTCACGCCGGCCTTGTTGTCGGTCGATCCGCGACCGTAGATATATCCGTCCTTCTCGGTCGGCACATAGGGGTCGGTCGACCAGTTTTCCTTCAGCGCATCGACCACGTCCATGTGGCCGAGGAACGCAATCGGCTTCGCCTTGGCGTTGCGCCCGGTGTAGCGGACGACCAGCCCGGCGGTCTTCTCGCCCTCGATCTCGACCGGCACGGTCATGATCTCGTCGGCGGTGAAGCCGGCCTCGCGCAGCCGCCTGGAATAATTCTCGATCAGCGTCGGCACTTGCCCGCGGCCCTTGGCCGTCGGCGTCGCGATCGCCTCCTCCAGCATCTGGCGTGCCATCGCCCGGTCGGCGTCCGTCACGGGCGCGGCCGAAGCCGTCACGGCGGCAGACGAAAGGACAAGCGCCATCGCGGCACCGGCACACCAACGCAATTTCATAACAATTCCCCACCCACAAAAGATGCCGGAGGCGCTACAGCGCGCCTCCGGCCATTGGCAATGTTCTTAGAAGCCGACCGTGGCGCTGAGGAACAGATAGCGCCCCGTCGCATCGTAGAACTGCGGGTAGGTGTTGCCGTTGCCGCCGTCCTCGATCGCCGCGGTGGTGGTCAGCGGCGGATCCTTGTCGAACAGGTTGTTGATGCCGAGACGGAAGGTGAAGTCCTTGCGCACTTCATAGGACGCGGCGAGGTCGAAGTAGCTGCGCGACCCGAGTTCGCGGTTCACGCCCGAGAAGCTGCCCGTCAGCGCCGGCTGGCTGCTGGTCTGGGCGATCTTCACCGACGACACATAGCGCCACGTACCCGTCAGGCTGAACCGGTCCGCCGGTGCCCAGGTGGTCATGAACTTGTGGCGCCATTCCGGCCGCGGACGACCGCACAGGCCCGCATAGAGGCCGACGCATTCGTACACGTCCGCCTGCGGCGAGTTGGGCAGCGGCACCGTCTTGTACGAGTCGAGATACGTGCCGACGAGGTTGAAGTTCAGGCGACCGGCGTTGATCCCCAGATCGTCGAGGTTCAGGCGATAGTCGACCACCACGTCGACACCCTTGGTCTGCAGCGAGCCGGTGTTGACGTTGAAGCGGCGGAAATAGCCGTTCTCGCCCTGCCACAGCGAACCCGACGGGCTACGCTGAATGAGGCTGCAGAAATACGGATCGCCGTTGCTGATGCAGTTGGCCATCGACAGGTTCGGGTTCACGCTGCCGACCAGATCCTCGACCTTGATGTCGAAATAGTCGAGCGAGATGGTGAGGCCCGGGATGAAGCGCGGCTCGAACACCGCACCCAGCGCCAGCGTCTTGGCGGTTTCCGGCTGCAAATTCTCGTTGCCGCCGATCAGCGAGTTGAACTGGCCGGCCGGGTTGTCGACGATGTTGCCATACTGCCCCGCCGTCACGCCGGTGCGGGCGCACTGCGCCGCCGTCGCGATCGGGGTCGGGCCCGAGCACGGATCGTACGAACCGTTGGCGTTCTCGGTCAGCTCGACCTCGAACAGCTGCTGGCTGGAGAATAGCTCGATCACGTTCGGCGCACGCACCGCCCGCTGGTACGAACCGCGCAGGCGGAAATCGCGCACCGGCGACCAGTTCAGGCCCAGCTTGTACGTGTCGGTCTTGAACCCGCTGTCATAGTCCGAATAGCGATACGCGCCTTCGAACGACAGGCTGTGGAAGAACGGCTGCTGCTCGGCCAGCGGCACGATCAACTCGCCGAAGAACTCCTTCACCGCGACCGATCCCTTGATCGGCAGTTCCGGGCTGGCCGCCGCCTGGTAGATTTCGTCCGGCTGGTAATCGACCGAATTCTTGCGGAATTCATAGCCGAAGGCGACCGCGACACCGCTGTTCGCCAGCGGCGAGCGGATGCCCCATTCGCCAAGATCGCCGTTCACCGCGGCGACGACGTTCACCAGATTCGTGTCACCGGTGATGGTCTTCACTTCGGAGACGTAATCGACCGCGTCCGCGCTTGCTGCCGCACCGAAATAATCGAGCGGCGCGCAGTTCGGATCATTGTTGTTCGGGTTCGCGTCGGCGTTGATCGCGCAGACGGTCTGGCCGGCCGAATTGCGCACCGCATAGAAGGCGTTGGCCGTCCGCTGGCGGTTCGCATCGCCCGAGAACCGGCTGCGGTAATTCACCTTCGAATAGATGCCGTACACGTCATATTTGAACGGCCCGGCGATATCGCCGCGCGCGCCCAGCACGATGCGATAGCTCTGGTGCTGGATGTCGTCCTGGCGGTTGCCGCCCTCGACGTTGCGACGCGCGACGAGCACGCCGTTCGCGATCGACTGCGGGCCGACGTAATTGCCTGCCGCGTCATAGATGCTGCCGGTCGAAAGCCCGCGGCTGGTGCACAAATAATCGGCCTGCTGCGCGCTCAGGAACGGATTGTCGCAGTTGATGCCGCTGATGCCGCCGGCGTTGATCGCGATGCCGGCGCTGTTGGTGCCCGGCGCGATCTGCGCGACCGAGCGATCCTCCATGAACGAGGCTTCGATGTACGGGATGAAGTTCTCGTTCACCTCGTAATGCGCCATCGCGCCGAGCGCGTAGCGCTCGTCGGGGCGCTGGTAATAATTGTACGGCGCGAAATTGTACGTCGCCGAACCCGGCACGAAGCGGCCGTCGGACGCGCGGAACGACGTCGGCAGGCCCGGCACGCCGCCGGTGTTGGTGAAGTTCGCCGGCGCATTGGTGGCCGAGCCGCTGCACGAGAAGTCGTTGCCGCCGACGCCGGTCGCGCCCAGCGCGCAGGCGCTGTAATCGTAGTCGGCCTGCAGGATCGGGTTGACCTTGCGGTACGTGGCATAGGCCGTCACGTTGCCGCGATCATCGTCGATGTTGCCGCCGACGACGGCCGACAATTCGGTGGTGAAGCCGTTCCACACGTTCTTCTCGGGCTTCTCATACGCACCCGGCACGTTGGCATTGTTGCGGTCCAGCAGGTCGCGCAATTCGTCGCGATCGTTGGTGTGCTGGAAACCGGAAACGCTGCCGGAGAAGCGGATGCCGCTGAAATTGTCCATCAGCTTGAAGTTCACGACGCCCGCGATCGCGTCCGAGCCGTAAACGGCGGAAGCGCCGCCGGTCAGCACTTCGACCGACTGGATCAGCGGCGTCGGGACCTGGTTCAAGTCCGACGGGATGTTCTTGGGCGAGCCGTACGGCAGGCGGCGTCCGTTGACGAGCACCAGCGTGCGCGACGGGCTGAGGCCGCGAAGGTCGACCTGTGCGGTGCCGGTCGCTTCGTTCGAATTGGCCGCGCCCTGCGCCGCGAACACCTGCGGCAGCTGATTGACGAGGTCTTCGGTGCGCACCGTGCCGCGAACCGCGAATTCCTCCGCGCCCACGGTCGTGACCGGGCTCACGCTCTCGAGGTTCGGCGAGCGGATGCGCGAACCGGTGACGACGATGTCGCCCGGATCCTGCGCGGCGGCGGGCGCATCCGCGATGCTGTCCTGCGCCAGCGCGGGGCTAGCCGCGCCGGCAACCGCCACCGCGGAGCACAGTAAGAAGGTACGCAGTCTCGACCTGGCAATCATTGTCAGTCTCCCCGTTCAATAATGTTGTGAAAGGCGCCCGGCCGGTGTCCCTCGCCGGCCGGGGCCTGATCTTGCGCGCTTTACTTGTAGCGCCAGCTCGTCAGGTCAGCGCCCTTGGGTGCCGCCGCCTCGATCCGCTGCAGGATCTTGGGCACGTACATCCAGTTGTAGCGCAGGCGGCCGACCGAATTGGGCTGGGTCTTGTCGCCGTTCCAGCAATGCTCGTCGCGGTCGCCGTACAGCACTTCCCCGCCGTAGGCCGGCTGTGCCTTCTTCAGGAAATCTTCCATCAGATAGACGGCATTGTTCAGGTAGAAGTTATCCATGTCGCCGACATAGATGTTCACCTTGCCCTGAAGCTTGGGGCCAAGCGTCGCCCAGTCGCGCTCCATGATGTGGCGCAGGTCGTAATTGTCGCGCCAATGCGCCGCGACGCTGGGGTCGATCTCGCCGGTCGCCTTGTTCCAGATGCGCTTGGGATAGCCGTCCTCGCCCATCGGCGAATACACCGCTTCCCACACGTCCCACTGGCCGCCCGATCGGGTCTTGTCGCCCAGCACCAGCTCCAGCCGGTTCTCGTCCTCGATCGTGTGCGACAGATGGCCCAGGTAATCGCGCTTGCCCGGCTTCGCGACCTTCCCGAACGGCCCCGTCCAGAAATAGGCGTTCTTGTCCTTGTAGAGATCGGTGACCATCACCTGGCGGAAATCGATCGGGTCCGGGCAAGCGGCAAAGGCGCCGTTATATTCGTCCGGATAGAAGACCTGCGCCGCCAGCGCTTCCCAGCCGCCGGTCGATCCGCCGTACAGGAACCGCGCCCAGCCCTGGCCGATCCCGCGGAACTTCTTCTCCAGCGCGGGGATGAAGTCATAGGTGATGGCATCGCCATAGGGGCCGATGTTGGCGGAGTTCACCGCGTAGCTGTCATCGTAATACGGGTTCGAATGGTCGATCTCGACGATCAGCATCCGCGGGAAATCGGGCGAGATCCACTTCTGGTAGAAGTCGTACGCTTCCTGCTGCTCGGTACGGGCGTAGCAGGTTTCGTTCTTGAAGCGCTTGCTGGGCTCGCACTTGATATCCGCATCGGGCGGCGTGGTGCGGAAACCGCCGAAATCGTCCGGGAAATGCCCGTGGAAGATCGCGATCGGATATTTCGCCTCGGGGTGCTTGTCGAAATCCTTCGGGACAAGCACGTGCCCGCGGATATAGACGTCGCGGCCCCAGAATTTTGACAGCCGCTCAGACTTGAACTTGAAGCGGCGAACGAATTCGGTGTCCTTGGGCTCCTCGACCGGGCCGATCACCTCGGTCAACGCCACCTTGATTTCGCCGGGGCGCTTGGGATCGAAGTTCACCTTCATCGGCTTGCTGATGATGTTGCCCGGCTCCTTGCGCCAGTTCTGCCCCGCACCGCGTGCGGCGGGCAGCTTCACCACCTTGCCGTTGCCCAGCTTGAACGTGTCGTACTTATGGAGGACGGCCTGCACCGTGTAGGTGCCGGCCGGCACATCGGCGAGGCTGCGGCCGGGATAACCCAGCACGTCCTTGCCCACGACGCGCGCCTGGCCGTTGCGGAACCCCTCGACCGGGATGCCGAACACCTGTGCGGCGTCGTGGCTGGCATCGACCTGGAAGCGCGGTTCGCTCTTGTCGTCGGCCGCCAGCACCAGAATCACGCGGCCCTCATACGGCGCTTCCTTGGCCGCCGGCGCCGCCAGCTCGACGCGGAATTCCTCTGCATGCAGCGCATGCGTCCCCGTTGTCAGCGCCGCGATTGCAGCGCCGACTGCGAATGTCTTTCGCATCGCCAATCCCCCAATGTCGGCGAGCCTCCCCGCTCAGCCGACGCCTGGAATTGTCCGCAAAGCAGACATTGTCAATGAATTTTTGATCGCATAGCGAACGACAGTTGCAATAGCGAACGTTCTTGACCGCACGCGCCGTTGCTCACAACGGCTGCCGATCGAGCAAAATTGTTCGTAATCGGACAGTGAGCGGCTAATGCCACGCCGACGGATCAGGAGATCGTGCGAAATGCCGCGCAGTACACAGGCCATCGAAAACGCCGGGGAGGAAGAAGAGGCCTTCCCCGGCGAACAGGAAGACGGGCGCCACGAACAGGAAGATGGCGACCGGGATTATGTCGCATCTCTCGCTCGCGGGCTCGAGGTGATCTGCGCCTTCACCCGGGACAAGCCGACCATGACGTTGAGCGATGTGGCCAAGGCCACCGGCATGTCGCGCGCCACCACTCGTCGATTGCTGCTGACGCTGGTTCGGGAGGGGTACGCGGACAAGCGTGATCGGATCTTCTCGCTTCGCCCCAAGGTCCTTCAGCTCGGCTATTCGGCATTGTCGTCGGTCGGCATCCTCGATGTCGTCCAGCCGGTGATGAATGCTCTGTCACAGCGGACGCAGGAATCGATCTACACCGCGGTACTGACCGGCGATGATGTGACCTATCTTGCCCGATCGACGCCCGACCGGGTGATTTCGGTCAGCATCACTATCGGCAATCGGCTGCCTGCTTATGCCGTGTCCACCGGGCGCGTGCTGCTGGCAGGCGAATCGGACGAGGCGCTCGCCCGCTACTTCGATCGCATCGAGCTGGAAAAGCACACGTCGAACACGGTGCGCTCCAAGAAGCAGCTGCGCGCGATCATCGAGGAGACGCGCGCGCTCGGCTATTCGCTGGTCGACGAGGAACTGGAAGTCGGCGTCCGCTCGCTATCGGTGCCGATCTACGACGCCGGCGGCCATGTCGTCGCGGCGCTCAATGCCTGCTGCCCCTCGATGCGCTTCGCCGTCGACGAGATGCGCGAGAAACTGGTGCCCGAGCTTCGCGCCGCCGCCGCCAGCATCAACGAACGCTTCCAGGGCCAGTAAGCGCGGGGGGCGTCGCCGCCGCCCCCCCGCCCCGGCCGGCGGTTCAGGCGGCCAGCTCGTCCGCCACGAAGCCCGGCCAGTTGCGCATATAGGTCACGAACTGCGGGCTCAGCCCCTCGTCCAGCAGATGCTGCGCGGTCACCGGCAGCGGCGGCGACTGGTACGCCGCCTCGCGCGCCACCCGCTTCGGGAAGTCGTGGCGCAGGATCGCGGCACGCCCGATCACCGCGAAGTCGCAGCCGGCCGCGATCACCGCCGCGGCGTCCGCCCCGGTCATGATCTTGCCCGCCGCGCCCAGCCGCACGTCGCCGCGCGGCAGATCGGTGAAATAGCTCAGCAGCGACCGGCCCTGATGCTCCGCCTCATAGGGCTCCTTCGTCACGTCCCACAGCGACATGTCGAGATAGTCGATGTCGCCCTTCGCCAGCAGCTGCGCCGCGACCTCGCGAATCTCGGCGAGCTTCAGCCCGAACCGCTCCGGCGACAGCCGCACGCCAAGCTGGAAGTCGGCGCCGCAGCTGGCGCGGATGCCATCGACGATCTCGAAGATCAGCCGCGCGCGATTCTCCAGGCTCCCGCCATAGCGATCCTCGCGATGGTTGATCTCGGCCGACAGGAACTGCGCGAGGATATAGCCATGCGCCCCGTGCACCTCGACGCCGTCGAAGCCGGCACGCTCCGCGCGCACCGCAGCGGCGATGAAATCGTCGCGCAGCTGCTCCACCTCGTCCAGCGTCAGCCCGCGTGCGCCCGTCGCTGGGTCGTCCGACGGGCACACCGGGGTGCCGACCAGGTCCTTGGGCGAACGGTTCCCGGCATGATGCAGCTGCACCGACGAGACGGAGCCCGCCTCCCGGATCTTCGTCGCCAGCCGCGTCAGCCCGTCGAGATGCTCGTCGCCGAACACGCCCAGCTGCCCGGCAAAGCCCTGCCCCGCCTTCTGCACGTGCGCCGCCGCGGTCATCGTCATCCCGAAGCCGCCGGTGGCGCGCATCGTCAGCCAGTGAAATTCCTCGTCCGAAAGCCGGCCGTCCTCATGGCTCTGCTGGTTGGTGAGGGGCGCCAGCATGAAGCGGTTCTTCATCGCCCGGCCGCGCGTCAGCGTCAGCGGTTCATGGAGCAGGGCGGCCGCGTCGTTGTTCATCAAGCTCTCCTGGAAATGATGGCACGCATCGCCGCCGGAGTTCCGGCGCCGCGCGCATGATGGTGATCGCATCGGCAGGTACAGGCCAATGCGCTAGGCGCCGGGATGTTGCGACGAACGCGCGCTTTGGCAACCACCTCTTGGTTTTGCTTCCTCTGCCACCGTCGTGCGTTTAGGCCGCTTCCTCCGCCATACCGGCGCCGCTGCGCGCCATTCCTTGCCAAGGTCAGCCGCGCTTGTTCCGCCTCATCGATCGCTTCAGCCTGATCCTGCTCGCCACCGTCGTCGTCGCGACATTGCTGCCGTGCGAAGGCGAGGTCGCGCGCGTGTTCGACGTGGTCACCATCGCCGCGATCGCGGCGCTGTTCTTCCTCCACGGCGCGAAGCTGTCGCGCGAGGCGATCGTCCAGGGCATCACCAACTGGCGGCTCCATTTGCTGGTGCTGGCGATCACCTTCATCCTCTTCCCGCTGCTCGGCCTCGGCGCGCGCGAACTGGCTCTGGGCGTGCTGACCCCCTCGCTCGCCGCCGGCATCCTGTTCCTGACGCTGCTCCCCTCGACGGTGCAGTCCTCGATTGCCTTCACCTCGATCGCCGGCGGCAACGTTCCCGCCGCGGTGTGCAGCGCGTCGGCGTCGAACCTCATCGGCATCGGCCTCACCCCGATCCTCGTCGCTGCCTTCATGGGCGGCGAGGCGCATGTCTCGGGCGATCAGATCTGGGCAATCATCTTCCAGCTGTTGGTGCCGTTCGTCGCCGGTCACCTCTCACGCCCGCTCACCCGCGCCTTCGTGGAGCGCAACCGCGCGATGCTCTCGGTGGTCGATCGCGGCTCGATCCTGCTCGTCGTCTACACCGCCTTCAGCGCCGCCGTGGTCGAGGGGCTGTGGACTCGAATCCCGATCTGGCAGCTGCTGCTCGTCGGCCTGTTCAGCGTCGTCCTCCTCGCGCTGGTGATGGTGATCACCCTCTTCCTCGCGGCGCGCCTCGGCTTCGACCGCGCGGACCGAATCGCAATCCTCTTCTGCGGCTCGAAGAAGAGCCTCGCCTCGGGCGTGCCGATCGCCGGCGTGCTGTTCCCCGCGGCGCAGGTCGGCCCGATCATCCTGCCGCTGATGATCTTCCACCAGCTCCAGCTGCTCGTCTGCGCCAGCATCGCGCAGCATTATGCCCGGCGCGCCGCCACCGAGGCGGAGGCCGGGGAAGCGGTCGTCGCTGGCTGACGCCCGCCAGCCCCTCCTCGCGGGCAACCGGGCCCGCGAACGATTGACAAAGCCCGCCGTTCCACGGATCAGTCGCAAATAAGCGAAGCGACTTAATTCTAGCGGAGCGCCGTCCGGCGCTTCCGGGAGAGGGTGACGAGACAGTCCGTATCGCGGGGCGCGCTGCCCCGTGCCGGCCAGTGACGTCGCCGTAGATCCACTCGGTCCGGAGATTGTCATGGCTCGGTTGAAGTTCGGCGCATTCCTCGCCCCCCACCACCCGATCGGCGAGCATCCGATGCTCCAGATGCGCGAGGACATCCGCCTCGCGAAGCACCTCGACGAGCTTGGCTACGACGAATTCTGGGTCGGCGAGCATCATTCCACCGGCTGGGAAGTGATCGCCTCGCCCGAAATGTTCCTCGCCGCGGTCGGCGAGCACACCCAGCGCATTCGCCTCGGCACCGGCGTCGTCTCGCTCCCCTATCACCACCCGTTCAACGTCGCGCAGCGCATCGTCCAGCTCGATCACATGACGCGCGGGCGCGTGATCTTCGGCACCGGCCCCGGCGCGCTCCCGTCCGACGCATACATGCTCGGCATCGATCCGATGACGCAGCGCGATCGGCAGGACGAGGCGATCGGCGTCATCCGCCGGCTGTTCGCGGGCGAGCGCGTGACCCATGAAAGCGACTGGTTCACGCTGAAGGATGCGCGGCTTCAGCTGTTCCCGTTGCAGGAGGACATGCCCTTTGTCGTCGCCTCCTCGATCAGCCCCTCGGGCATGACGCTCGCCGGCAAATACGGCATCGGCGCGCTCTCGATCGGCTCCAATTCCGACGCGGGGCTCGCCGCGCTGCCGACCCAATGGGGCTTCGCCGAAGAGGCCGCCGCCAAGTCCGGCAAGACGGTCAGCCGCGACGACTGGCGCGTGCTGATGAGCTGGCACATCGCCGAAACGCGCGAGGAGGCCCGCGCCCAGGCCGGCGCCGGCCTCATGAAATGGCACAATGAATATACCGTCGGCACGCTGATGCGCCCCGGCGCCAAGCCCTTCGCCTCGCCCGACGAGGCGGTGGACCTGACCGCCTTCGTCGACGGTGCCGCCGCGGTGATCGGCACGCCCGACGATCTCGTCGCCGCGATCCGCAAGCTTCACGCCTCGGCGGGCGGCTTTGGCACCGTGCTCGGCTTCGTCCACGACTGGGCCAATCGCGAGAATACCGCGAAAAGCTGGGATCTCGTCGCACGCTACGTCATCCCGGAAATCCACGGCCTGCTCGAGGGCTATCGCACCTCGCGCCAATATGTCGTCGACCACCGCGACGCGTTCGAGCGCGCGGGCCAGGCCGTCCTGTCCAAGATCATGTCGCACGAAGGCGCCGCCGCCGCGCTCAAGGCCGGCATGGAAGGTAATGTCGCGATGCGGTCGCCCAACGCGCCCGATCTCAACAAGGCCGCTGCGGCGATGAAGGAATAAGCACCGGCAACAAGCCCGGACGCCCCATCAGGAGAGTGATAGCATGTCGATCGATTTCGAGATTCCGGCCGAGGCAAAGGCGATCCGCGCCAAGGTGCGCCAATGGGTGCAGGACGAATGCAAGCCCGCCGAAAAGCGGCTGACCGATGGCGAGGATTACAAGACCGTCCTCAATGAACTGCGCGCCAAGGCCCGCGCGCAGGGCCTCTGGTGCCCGTTCATTCCCAAGGAATATGGCGGCATGGGGCTTGGGCCGCTCGCCAATGCACTCGTCCAGATGGAGCTCGGCGAAAGCCACCTCGGCGCGCTGTCGATGAACACGCAGGGCCCCGACGACGCGACGATGATGACGCTGCTGGCGCACGGCACCGATCATCAGAAGGAAAAGTATCTGAAGCCGCTGCTCAACGGCGAAAAGCGCATCTGCTATTCGATGACCGAGAAGGCGGCGGGCGCCGACGCCACCGGCATGCAGACCCGCGCGGTGAAGGACGGCAACGAGAATTACGTGCTGAACGGCGAGAAATGGTTCTCGTCGGCCGCCAGCGTCGCCGACATTGCGCTCGTCATGGCGATGACCGATCCCGACGCGCCGCGGCATCAGCGCTATTCGACCTTTATCGTCGAACTGCCCAACCCCGGTTATCGCATCGTCCGCGATATCGAGACGATGGCAGTGCACGGCCCGCTGACCGAGATCCTCGGCGGCGGCCATTCGGAGGTCGAGATCAAGGATCTCGTCGTCCCGGCGGAGGATCTGCTCGGCGGCGAGGGCAATGGCTTCAACATGGGCCAGCATCGCCTCGCCTACGGCCGCCTGCGCCATGGCATGCACAATGTGTCGATGGCGCAGCGCGCACTCGACCTCGCCACCGCGCACGTCATCCAGCGCGAGACGTTCGGCAAGCTCCTGAAGGAGCGGCAGGGTGTGCAGTGGATGCTCGCCGATTGCGCGGCGGAAATCTACAAGGCGCGGCTGATGCTGCTCCACATCGCCTACAAGGCGGAGCGCGGCGACGACATCCGGCAGGAAAATTCGATCGCCAAGATCTTCCTCGCCAACATGGTGCATCAGGTGGTCGACACCGCGATCCAGCTGCACGGCGCGCTTGGCTTCAGCCTCGATACACCGCTCGCCGCCTGGTACACCCACATCCGCTCGCAGCGGCTGGTCGACGGCCCGGACGAGGTGCACCGCTGGACGGTCGGCCGCAACGTCATCAAGGCCTATGAGCGCACCGGCACCACCGCCTCGGCCTGCGGCGGCGACCTGCTCTAGTCGAATCGCTCGCAGCGACATTGCAGCCGCGCCGGTCACGCACCGGCGCGGCTGCATCGTGTGCGGGGTCAGACGTTGGCGACGACCACCGCGCGCACGTTGAGATACGCTTCCAGCGCCTCCGGCCCGCCTTCGGTGCCGTAGCCCGAATCCTTGATCCCGCCGAACGGCAGCTCGGCCGATCCCGCGGCGGGGGTGTTCACCCACAGCATCCCCGCTTCCACGCGCCGCGCCAGCAGGTCCGCATTGGCGAGCGAGCGGGTGAAGGCATAGGCCGCCAGCCCGAACGACAGGCGGTTCGCCTCGGCGATCGCCTCGTTCAGGTCGTCGAAGCCGCGGATGCCGGCGACCGGTCCGAACGGCTCGTCGTTGAACAGCCGCGCGTCGAGCGGCACGTCCGCCAGCACCGTCGGCGCCCAGAAATTGCCCGCCTCGCCGATCCGGCTGCCGCCGGTCAGCACCGTCGCGCCCTTGGCCACCGCATCGGCCTGGAACTCGGCCATCGCCGCCAGCCGCCGCGGATTGGCGAGCGGCCCCATCTGCGTGCCGTCCGCCGTGCCCTCGCCCACCTTGATGCCCTGTGCGAGCGCGGCGAACGCCTCGCCAAACTGCTGCTTCACGCTGTTGTGGACGAGGAAGCGGGTCGGCGAGATGCACACCTGCCCCGCATTGCGGAACTTCGCGCTGCCGACGCTCTTCACCGCCAGTTCGACATCGGCGTCCTCGCACACGATGACGGGCGCGTGGCCGCCAAGCTCCATCGACACGCGCTTCATGTGCTTGCCGGCGAGGCTCGCGAGCAGCTTGCCGACCGGCGTCGATCCGGTGAAGGTGATCTTGCGTATGATCGGGCTGGCGATCAGATATTCCGAGATTTCGGACGGCGTGCCGAAGACGAGGTTCAGCACGCCTTCGGGCAGCCCCGCATCCTCGAACGCGCGGATCAGCGCGGCCGGGCTCGCCGGCGTTTCCTCTGGCGCCTTCACGATCATCGAGCAGCCTGCGGCAAGCCCGGCGCCGATCTTGCGCACGATCTGGTTGATCGGGAAATTCCACGGCGTGAACGCCGCCACCGGCCCCACCGGATCCTTCACCACCATCTGCCGGATCGCGAGGTTGGAGCGATGCGGCACCAGCCGGCCGTAGACGCGGAAGCCTTCCTCCGCGAACCAATCGATGATGTCCGCCGCGGCCATCGCCTCGCCCTTGGCCTCGGCCAGCGGCTTGCCCTGTTCCTGCGTCAGCAGCAGCGCGATGTCGCCGGCGCGCTCGCGCATCAGGCCCGCCGCCTTGCGCATGATCCGGCTGCGCGCCGCCGGCGTATAGTCACGCCACGTCTCGAACCCGCGCTGCACCGCGTCGAGCGCTGCATCGAGGTCCGCCTTGCCCGCATGGGCGACGCGGCCGATCTCCTTGCCCGTCGCGGGATTTTCCACTCCCAGCGTCCGGCCGTCGCCGGCATCGCGCCACGTGCCGCCGATGAAAAGCTGGGTGTCGGGATAAGCCATTATATCGTCGCTCCGTCATGATCGGGGTCGCTGCCCCGCTGCATCGCCAACGTTCCGCCCGCCGCTCCGGTCCCGCCGCCCGCCGGCACGAAGGCTCAGCCGGACGCTGCAGTCGTTGCGGGCGCAAGCCCAAGCTCGGCGCGGATCGCCGGGCCGTCGGCATCCAGCGCCGGCGCGACGCGCGATGTGGGTCGGTGCGCCTCAAAGTCAATCGGCGTCGCCGGCAGCCGGATCGCGCGCCCGTCCGGCGCCTCGAGGTCGACATAGCATCCCGCCGCGATTGCCTGCGGGTCGCGCGTCGCCTGCCCCACCGTCTGCACCGGGCCGTAGATCAGCTTCTCCGCCTCCAGCGCCTGCTGCACCGCCGCCCACGTCATCGCGCCGAATGCCTCGTCCAGCACGGCGAGCAGCGCGGCGCCATTGGTGCGCCGGTCACGCACCCCGCGGAAGCGCGGGTCCTCCACCAGCTCGGGCCGCCCGATCGCGCGCGCGAGCTTGGGCCAGTCGCCCGATCCCTGCCGCGGCACGGTGACGAACCACTGGCCGTCTGCGGTGCGGAAGAAATTATTGAGCACGTTCACCACCTCGGGCCGCGCCTTGGTGGAGGCGAGCTTGTCGAGCTGCAGCTGCACAGCATGTTCCGACGAGGCGGCATAGACCCCCATCCGCAGCAGCGACGTCTCCAGCTTCTGCCCCTCGCCCGTCCGTTCGCGGTGGAACAGCGCCGCCATGATCCCGCTGACGAGGCCCATCGCCGCCATGTGATCGCCGATCCCGGTGCGCAGCGGCGCCGGATCGGCATCCTTGACGCTGGTGAGCGAGCATAGCCCCGATCGCGCCCAGAAGGCGGTGATGTCGAACCCCGGCTTGTCCGCCTCCGGTCCCTGCGCCCCATAGCCGGTGAAGTTCGCGAAGATGAGGTCCGGCTTGATCGCCTTCAGCTGTTCCCAGCCGATCCCCAGCCGCTCCAGGCTCGCCGGCCGCGTGTTGGTGACGAACACGTCGGCGGTCGCGATCAGTCGCCGCAGCACCTCCGCATCCTCGCTGTCGGTGAGGTCCAGCGCAATCGATCTCTTCCCGCGATTGTCGGTGTCGAACACGCGGTTCTCGGTATCGTCGCGCCCCAGCGAGGTGAAGAACTGGCGGAACGGATCGCCCTCGCGCGGCTCCACCTTGATCACTTCCGCGCCCCAGTCGGACAGGATCCCGCACGCTCCCGGCCCGGCGACATAGCTCGCCAGTTCCACCACGCGAATGCCGTTCAACATCATGCTCTCTCCCGCTTGGCCGGCGGTCCGCACCCTTCGGCGCTGCGCCCGGCTCTTGCCCCGGGTCAAACCGGGCAGCCGGCGGCAGGTCAAGCCATGCTTTGGGAAAGCTCGATGCACAGCGGCCGAAAGCGGACCTCTTTTGCAAAGGTGGGAAATCGCGGATAGGCTTGTGACACCGGTGTCAAGTTGATAATCCACGAATCCGGTAGGTTTTGGAGAGATACAGAAGTGTCAAAGGGGATTTGGGCGGCTGGCGTCGCCTTGGCCGCGTTCGCAGTGCCCGCAGCGGCGCAGGACGTGGGAACCACGGCCGCCGCGCCAGGCAGCGACGTACAGGCCTCGGCAGAGGCGAGCAGCGACGACAGCGACGGCAGCGGGCTGGGCGATATCGTCGTCACCGCGCAGAAGCGTTCGGAACGGCTGCAGGACGTGCCGCTCGCCGTCTCGGTCGTGTCGGGTGATGCGATCGCGCAGCTTGGCGGCGTCAACCTGGAGAACGCCCAGTATCTCGTGCCGACGATGAACTTCCGCAAATCGGGCACGACGATCAACCAGTCGCTGTTCCTGCGCGGCGTCGGCACCTCCACTTTCTCGATCGCGGGCGAACCGTCGATCTCCACCGTCGTCGACGGCGTCGTCTATTCGCGCGCCGGCGAGGCGTTCAGCGATCTCGTCGATATCGACCGGATGGAAGTGCTGCGCGGCCCGCAGGGCACCCTCTTCGGCAAGAACGCCTCGGCCGGCGTCATCAACATCGTCACCCGTCGCCCGGCTGACGAGTTCGGCGGCTATATCGAGGGCAGCTATTACACCGGCGGTGACGAATATCGCGTCCGCGGCGCGGTCGATCTGCCGCTCGCCGAAGGCATCAAGAGCCGCGTCACCGGCTTCTACGGTTCGTGGGATGGCAACATCCGCAACATCGCGCACGGCGGCCGACGCGTGAACGGCTACGAGCATTGGGGCGTGCGCGGCATGATCGTCGCCGATCCGACGCCCGATCTGCAGTTCACCCTGATCGGCGACTATCGCGAGGCGAAGGACGATTGCTGCGCCGAAGTGATCGGCACCCCCGCGACCGGCCTCGCCGCGCAGCTTCTGCCGGACGTGCGCGGAGACAAGTCGCGCACCGTGAACCAGGATCTCATCACCCGCACCAACGAGAAGAGCTGGGGCGTCTCGCTCCAGGCGGATTGGACGCTGGGCACGCAGACGATCACCGCGATCACCGCCTATCGCGACTATCGCAACGAAGAGATCCGCGACGGTGACTGGCTGCCCGCCGCTTATGTCGGCCTGAACCAGCTGCACGATTTCGGCCCGCAGACCGGCGATACGTTCAGCCAGGAAATCCGGCTGACCTCGCCGTCCAACCAGTTCCTCGAATATGTCGTCGGCGCCTTCTATTCGCGCGCCTATTCGGAACGCACGTTCCGGCGTGACGATATCGTGTGCAACACGGTGCCCGCCGCCACGCCGACGTCGCTGATCCCCTGCACCACGCCGGGGCTCACCGTCACCCGGCCGACCGGCACGGCGGTGTTCGGCTCGACGTTCAAGAACCTCGCCTTCTTCGGCCAGGCGACGCTGAACCTCACCGATCGCTTCCGCGTCATCGGCGGCATCCGCTACACCGCCGATCAGCTGGACGTGTTCCACAGCCGCGTGACGGCGCTCGCTGGCCCCGGCATCAACCCCAATTTCGACCAGGGCGTGTTCGATCGCTACCAGCAGCTCGTCGCCTCGGGCGTCTCGCCGACGGCGGCCCAGACGCAGGCGGTGGCAGCGTCGAACGGCATTCCGTGGCGCGGCAAGACGACCAACGACAATTGGTCCGGCAAGGCCGGCGTGCAGTTCGATATCGTGCGTGAATCGACCGCCTACGCCACCTATTCGCGCGGCTATAAGGGCCCGGCGTTCAACATCTTCTACAATCTGTCCGCCACCGGCACGAACGTGATCGAGCCGGAAACTGCGGACAGCTACGAAGTCGGCCTCAAGAACACCTTGTTCGATGGCCGGCTGGTGCTGAACCTCGCCGCCTTCTACGCCAAGTACAACAATTACCAGGCGAACAACCCGGATGAGGTGGCGGGCGTCCTCGTCACGCGCTTCACCAATGCGGGCACCATCTCCACCCGCGGCGTCGAGCTTGACGTGCTGGTCCAGCCGGTGCGCGATCTCAGCATCTCGGGCGGCGTCGCCTATACCGACGCGCACGTCGATCAATTCAAACTGCCGACCAACGGCACCGTGGGTTCGGTGATCCCGTCGGGGACGCAGCTTGGCGCCGCGGTGAAGTGGAAGGGCTCGGTCGCGGCCGATTATCGCATCCGCACCGGCGGGGCGGTCGATTTCGGCCTCGGCACGCAGATCAGCGCGCAGACGAAGCAGACCGGCCAGTTCGATGCCAATCCGGTGATCCGCGAGATGACGCGGATCCCCGGCTACACGCTGGTCAATCTCAGCGCTTCGGTGATGGATGCGGACGATCGCTTCCGCCTGACCGCGCAGGTCAAGAACCTGTTCGATCAGAGCTTCCCCGCCGCGATCACCAGCGGCGGCCCGGGCGGTTCCTATCGCTACATCATCCCGCGTGAGGCGGATCGCTATTACGGCATCACCGGCCGTATCAACTTCTGATCCCCCTGCCCGCGCCGCGCACCGGCGCGGGCAGGTCTCCTTCGGGGGGCGTCAACCGCCCCCCCTATTTGCCCTTCGCCAGATCCGGCATGGCGGCCAGGTTCGCCACCAGCTTGCGCGCGATCGTGCGCAGCGTCTCGCCCTCCTGCACCGTCAGCGCAGGGCTGCTCACCATCTTCGCCGGCACCTTCGCGGCCGCCTTGCGCAACGCGTCGCCCGCCCTGGTCAGCGACACCACCACGCGCCGCTCGTCCGCGCTGTCGCGCTGGCGGGAGAGGATACCGTTCGCCTCCATCCGCTTCAGCAGCGGCGTCAGCGTCCCGCTGTCGAGATACAGCCGCCGCCCGATCTCGCTCACGCTCTGGCCATCATTCTCCCACAGCACCAGCATCACCAGATATTGCGGGTAGGTCAGCCCGATCTCGTCCAGCGCCGGGCGGTACAGCCGGGTCAGCAGGTTGGACGCGGCATAAAGCGGGAAGCACAATTGGTTTTCCAGCTTCAGCGCCTCGGCGTCATCGTCGATCGTGGCATCCTCTACCTTGATTGCGTCCATCATCTGGCTTTCCGGTCGGCGGCTCACGCCTGTTGCTGGCCGAGGATGCACGTTCCGGGTCGTTTCAGCTACTGATCTTGATCCTGCTGCCCCACCGCATGCCGCAATCCGCGCGCGCCGGCGAATTAATGCCCGATCATTGTGCGATCGTTGCGCATCCGGCTTGACGCTCCGGGCCCCGCTGTTCGATCAGGGCCCTATGTTCAAGCACTTCGCCGCTTCGCTCACCCTCGTCGCGCTCGCCGCCGGCGCGTCCGCCCAGACCATCGCCCAGCAGGCCGCCGGCCAGCAGACCGCCGGCGCCCAGCCAGTCGCCCAGCGCCAGGTCGGCAGTGCCACCCTGTCCGGCGTGCCCGAAATCCCGGCCGATGTGCGCGAGGCGGTGCAGCGCTATCAGAACAGCCGCGCCGCGCAGTTCGAGGATTGGCTGCCCGATGGCTCGATGCTGATCGCGACGCGCTTTGGCGCGACGCAGCAGCTGCATCACGTGGCGAAGCCCGGCGCGACGCGCACGCAGGTCACCTTTGGCGCGGAGCCGATCGCCAGCGCCACCGTCATCCCCGGCACCGACCGTTTCGTGATGACGCGCGATACCGGCGGCGACGAATGGTTCCAGCTCTACACGCGCGGCCTCGCCGGGACGGCGCAGCAGCTGACGCAGGCCGGCACCCGCAACGGATCCCCGGTGTTCAGCAAGGACGGCAGCCTCCTCGCCTGGGCGCGCGCCACCAAGGGCAGCGCCGCCTACACGATCCTGGGCGTCGATCCCAAGGCGGGCGGCACGCCGCGCACGCTCTATCAGGCGGATGGTGCCGTTGCCCCGGCGGATATCGCGCCGGACAAGTCGCGGCTGATCTTCGTGCGCAGCCTGTCCAATCGCGAGGACCAGCTGTTCGAGCTCGATCTCGCCACCGGCAAGGCCCGCCGCATCGCGCCCAAGGCCGAAGTCGCCGTCTATCAGTCCCCGCGTTACCTGCCGGGCGGAAAGAAGCTGATCGCCATCTCCGATCGCGGCAATGACACCCGCCAGCTGGTCGAGATCGACCTCGCCACCGGCGCGCAGGCGGTGCTGACGCCGGGCCTTAAATGGGATGTGGAGAGCTATGACCTGACCGACGACGGCCGGGTGCTGGCCTATGCGGTAAACGAGGACGGTTTCTCGCGTGTCGTCGTGCAGGATCGCATCACCCGGCGCGCGCTGCCGCAGCCGACATTGCCCAAGGGCGTGCTGACGGCGCCGAAATTCTCGCCCGATGGCAAGCAGCTGGCGATCGGCCTCACCTCCGCCACGTCCGCCGGGGACGTGTGGAGCTGGGACGTCGATGGTGGGGAGCTGACGCGCTGGACCACGTCGGAACTGGGCGACCTCGATCCCGCGCAGCTCGCCGAGCCCGAGCTGATCCGCTTCAAGTCGTTCGATGGCCTGTCGGTGCCGGCGTTCGTCTATCGTCCGAAGGGCGTGCCGGCGGGGACGCGCACCCCGGTGATCATCGATATCCACGGTGGGCCGGAGGCGCAGACGCGGCCGATCTGGAATTATGGCGCGCAATATTTCGCCGACGTGCTGAAGGCGACGGTGATCCTGCCCAACGTCCGTGGCAGCGACGGCTATGGCAAGCGCTACCTCAACCTCGACAATGCCGAGAAGCGCGAGGATTCGGTGAAGGACATCGGCGCGCTGCTCGACTGGATCGGGCAGCAGCCGAACCTCGATGCCAATCGCGTCGCCGTTTATGGCCAGTCCTATGGCGGATATATGAGCCTTGCGGTGATGACGCATTATTCCGATCGGCTAGTCGGCGGCGTCGAGCGCTACGGCATCAGCAACTGGATCACCTTCCTCGAGAATACCGAGGCTTATCGCCGCGACAATCGCCGCGCCGAATATGGCGACGAGCGTGATCCCAAGATGCGCGCCGTGCTGCAGCGCGTGTCGCCGATCACCAATGTCGATCGCATCAAGAAGCCGATGCTGGTGATGCAGGGCGCCAACGACCCGCGCGTGCCGCAGCTTGAATCCGACCAGGTGGTGGAGAAGCTGCGCGCGAACGGCAACGAGACCTGGTACGTGCTGTTCGCCGACGAAGGCCATGGTTTCCTGAAGAAGCCGAACAACGATCTTCGCCGCGAAGTGGAGACCGTGTTCCTGCGCCGCCTGTTCGAGCAGCAGCCCGCGCGCTGATTTCGGCGACCCGCCGGGCGCGGCTGCGCATTGCGCTGCCAGCCGCGCTCAAGCGTGCGCATCCTTGCACATGCCGCGGCCATGCATGTGCAATGCTGACCGTTGGCGCACCGTCCGCAACCGGATTTTCGCCGCTTTTCCCGGTGAATCCGGCAGACGACGAAACCGGGGTGGCCCCGTCGGCCTTTTCGCGATAACCCTTGTTTCTCGCACCGACTGCCACCTTGTGGATAACGTTTCCAACCAACCGGGAGACGATGAATAACGACGCCTAGTGCTAGCCTGTTGTGGCTGATCCTGCTGCTGCCGTTTGCCGGCAGCCTCGTCGCTGCCCATCTGGCGACAAGCGCGCGTAATGCTGCGGGTCTGCTGGCGGGCGCGACCGCGCTGGCCGCAACGGTGATCGTGATCTTCCTCTATCCGGCGCTCTCGGCCGGTGCGGTGCTGGAAAGCCGGGTCGAATGGCTGCCCTCGCTCGGCCTGAACCTCGTGCTTCGGCTCGACGGGCTGTCATGGATCTTCGCGCTGCTGGTGACGGCGATCGGATTCCTCGTCGTCATCTACGCGCGCTACTACATGTCGCCGGAAGATCCGGTCCCGCGCTTCTTCTCCTTCCTGCTCGCCTTCATGGGCGCGATGCTCGGCCTCGTCATGTCGGGCAATCTGGTGCAGCTCGCCTTCTTCTGGGAAGTGACCAGCCTCACCTCGTTCCTGCTGATCGGCTATTGGCACCAGAACGAAAGCGCGCGTATTTCCGCGCGAATGGCGCTGATCGTCACGGTGGCCGGCGGGCTGTGCCTGCTGCTCGGCGTCGTCCTGATCGGCAAGATCGTTGGCAGCTACGATCTGTCGGTCGTGCTCGCCGCGGCGCCCCAGATCCAGGCTCACCCGCTATACTTGCCGGCCCTCATCCTGGTGCTGGTAGGCGCCTTCACCAAAAGCGCGCAGTTCCCGTTCCACTTCTGGCTGCCGCACGCCATGGCTGCGCCGACGCCGGTATCCGCCTATCTCCACTCGGCAACGATGGTGAAGGCCGGCATCTTCGTCATGATGCGGCTCTGGCCGGTGCTCGCCGGGACCGACGAATGGTATCTCATCGTCACCTGTACCGGCCTCATCACCCTCACGCTCGGCGCCTGGGCAGCGATCTTCCAGCAGGACCTGAAAGGCATGCTGGCTTATTCGACGATCAGCCACCTCGGCATCATCACGCTGCTGCTTGGCCTCGGCAGCCCGCTCGCCTTCGTCGCCGCGGTCTTCCACACGCTGAATCACGCCACGTTCAAGGCGTCGCTGTTCATGGCGGTGGGCATCATCGACCACGAAACGGGCACGCGCGACCTGCGCAAGTTGAGCGGCCTCTATCGCTTCATGCCAATCACCGCGACGCTGGCGATGGTCGCCGCGGCGGCCATGGCAGGCGTGCCGCTGCTCAACGGCTTCCTGTCGAAGGAGATGCTGCTGGCGGAGGCACTGCACGATTACAACGACACCTGGCTCGACAAGACGCTGCCCTGGATCGTGACGATCGCGCTGATCTTCAGCGTCCTCTATTCGCTGCGCTTCATCCTCCAGACGTTCTTCGGCCCCCCCGCGAAGCTCGATCGCGTGCCGCATGAGGCCCCGCACTGGATGCGCGTGCCGATCGAGGTGCTGGTGCTCCTCTGCTTGCTGATCGGCATCGTCCCCGCGGTCACCATCGGCCCGGTGCTGAAGCTTGCGGCACATGCCGTGCTCGGCGATCGGATGCCCGAATACAGCCTCGCGATCTGGCACGGCTTCACACGCCCCTTGTTCCTCAGCGTCGCGGCGCTGGTGCTGGGTGCGATCGCTTATATGCTGTTCGCCAATCGCCTGAACGCGATCAGCGCGCCGCCGCTCGTCGGCCTGCTGAAGGGCCGCCGCGTCTTCGATGCCGCGCTGTACGCCATCGTCGCCTTCGCCCGGCGCTTGCTGCTGCGGCTCGGCACCAACCGGCTTCAGCCGCAACTCCGGCTGCTTGTGTTGATCGTGATCCTGGCCGGCGTGCTGCCCTTCCTTCGCTACGGCTATTCGCTGGGCAACCGGCTCGGCACGGTGCTCGATCCGGGCTTCGGCATCCTGTGGGTGATCGGCGGGGTGCTGGCGATCGCCGGCGCCTGGCAGGCCAAATACCACCGGCTCGCTGCCGTCGTGCTGATCTCCGGCGTCGGCATGGTAAGTTGCATCAGTTTCGTCTGGCTGTCCGCTCCCGATCTCGCGCTTACCCAGCTCCTTGTGGAGACGGTCACCACCGTGCTCCTCCTGCTCGGGCTGCGCTGGCTCCCCAAGCGCCTGCCGGATGTGTGGCCGGGCTCGGGCTCCCCCGCCAAGGTGCGCATCCGCCGCGCGCGCGATCTGCTGATCGCCATCGCGGCGGGCGCAGGCATGGCGCTCGTCTCCTATGCCGTCATGACGCGGCCGCTACCCGACACGATCTCCCGCTTCTTCATTGAGCGCTCATATCCCGACGCTGGCGGGCGCAATGTCGTCAACGTCATCCTGGTCGATTTCCGCGCCTTCGATACGCTGGGCGAGATCACGGTGCTCGCCATCGTCGCGCTCACCGTGTTCTCGCTGCTGCGCCGCTTCCGGCCGGCGGGCGAAAGCCTGCGCAATCCGCTGCAGCAGCGCCAGCAGGATGCCTATGACGAGGCGGGCGAGGGCCGTGAGCCAGGCGACACGCTGTCGGATTACCTGCTCGCGCCGCGCGTCATCATCGAATGGCTGTTCCCCGTGATCATCGTCTTTGCCCTGTACCTGCTGATCCGCGGCCACGATCTGCCCGGCGGCGGCTTCGCGGCCGGCGTCACCATGTCGATCGCGCTGATCCTGCAATATATCGCCACCGGCACGCGCAGCGTCGAATCGCGCCTGCGCGTCCAGCCGATCAACTGGATGGCGACCGGCCTGCTCGGGGCGGCAGCCACGGGCGCAGCGGCGCTTCTGTTCGACCGGCCCTTCCTCACCTCCTGGTTCCGCTATGTTGAGGTGCCGTTGATCGGCAAGGTGCCGGTCGCCACCGCGCTCCTCTTCGATCTTGGCGTGTTCCTGCTCGTCGTCGGCGCGACGGCGGTGATCCTCATCGCGATCGCCCACCAGTCGATCCGAACGCCCGTCCGGCAAAAGGACGCTCCCCCTGAACCGGCGCCGGAGCGAATCTGATGGAACTCGTTCTCGCCCTCGGCATCGGCATCCTGACCGCGTCAGGCGTGTGGCTGATCCTTCGTCCGCGCACCTTCCAGGTGATCCTGGGCCTGTCGCTGCTGTCCTATGCCGTGAACCTGTTCATTTATGCCATGGGCCGGCTGAAGGTGGATGCCCCCCCGGTAGTGGGTGCGATCGCCGGTGATCCGGGCCTTTATGATGATCCCCTGCCCCAGGCGCTCGTGCTCACGGCGATCGTCATTTCCTTCGCCATGACCGCCTTGCTGCTGGTCGTGCTGCTTGCCTCGCGCGGCGCCACCGGCACTGACCATGTCGACGGGGACGACGGCGAATGACGGGTGATTTCATGCGCCACCTGATCATCGCGCCGGTGCTGCTGCCGCTGGTGGCGGGCGCGATCATCCTGTTGATCAAGGATCGCCGCGTGCTGGCAAAGCGCGTGATCGCGCTCGGCACCGCGTTGACGATGCTCGGCATCTCGGTCGTCCTGCTGGCGGATCTCGCCGCTACCGGTTTCGCCGGCCAGCGCGCGACGACGGCGTATCTGGTGGGTGACTGGCCGGCGCCGGTCGGCATCGTGCTGGTGCTCGACTGGCTTTCGGCAATGATGCTGGTCCTGACGTCGATCCTCGGCGTCACCTCGCTGATCTACGCCACGGCGCGCTGGGACAAGGCCAGTCCCCGCTTCCACGCCTTGTTCCTGTTCCAGCTGATGGGGCTGAACGGCGCCTTCCTGACCGGCGATCTGTTCAACCTGTTCGTCTTCTTCGAGGTGCTGCTCGCTGCCTCGTTCGGCCTCCTTCTGCACGGATCGGGCAAGGCGCGGATCAAGGCCGCGCTTCATTATGTCGCGATCAACGTCGCCACCTCGCTCGTCTTCCTGATCGGCGCGGCGACCGTCTACGGCGTCACCGGCACGCTCAACATGGCCGATCTCGTTATCCGCATACCGGCGGCGAGCGCGGACGACCTGTCGATCCTGCAAAGCGGCATGGGGATCCTCGGCATCGCCTTCCTGGTGAAGGCCGGCATGTACCCGCTCGGCTTCTGGCTGCCGCGCACCTATGCCGCCGCCGCGCCGCCGGTGGCCGCCTTGTTCACGATCCTCAGCAAGGTCGGCATCTACGCGCTGCTGCGCGTCTATCTCCTCCTGTTCGGCATCAACGCCGGGCAGGCGAGCTTCGGCGCGGAATGGCTGCTCTACGGCGGCATGGCGACGCTCGGCTTCGGCATGATCGGCGTGCTGGCCGCACGCACGCTGACGGGGATCGCGGGCTATTCGCTGATCGTCTCGGCCGGCACGCTGCTTGCCGCGATCGGCGCTGGGCGCGGCGACGTGCTGGCGGGCGCGCTCTTCTATCTCGTCAGCTCGACGCTTGGCCTAAGCGCCTTCTACCTCCTGATCGAGATGATCGACCGCCGCGAGACCGCCCCGCTGACCGGCGGGGAGCCGGTGTTCGATGACGAATATGTCGGCCCGGCCGACACGCGGGAGACGGAGATCGGCGTGGTCATCCCGGCAACGCTGGCGATCATCGGCGGCGGCTTCGCCTTCTGCGCGTTGCTTATCGCCGGCCTGCCCCCACTGTCTGGCTTCGTCGCCAAGTTTGCGATGATCGATGGCCTCCTCAACCTTGGCGAATCCATCGCCCCGGAAACGTGGCTGTTGATCGCACTCCTCATCGGTTCTGGCATGGCGATGCTGATCTCCAGCAGCCGCGCCGGCATCGACCTCATCTGGGATTCCGAGCCCGGCTCGCAGCCGTCGCTGCGCATCAGCGAGGCGTTGCCGGTCGGCATGCTGCTGGCGGTGTGCCTCGGCCTGATGGTCTTCGCCGGCCCGGTGATGCGCTACATGGAACGCACCAGCCAGTCGCTGGCCGACCGCCACGGCTATATCGAGGCGGTGCTCGGCGCGCGCACGGAAGGGGCGAACCGGCCATGACGCGCCTGATCCCCCATCCCTTGCTGGCGTTCGCGCTGCTGATCCTGTGGCTGCTGCTCACCCAGTCGCTGTCACCCGGCCAGATCCTGCTCGGCGCGCTCGCGTCGCTGATCGCCACCCATGGCTATGCGGCGCTCCGCCCGGATCCCGCGCCGCGCATCCGGCTGCGCCCGATGTTGAAGCTGGCGCGGCTCGTCTTCGTCGACGTCATGCGATCGAACATCGCCGTCGCCGCGATCGTGGTGTCGCGCCGCAGGGACCGGGTCGCCGATTTCATCCGCGTGCCGATCGCGCTCAAGAATCGCCAGGCGCTGGCGATGCTGGCGCTCATCATCACCGCGACCCCGGGCACGCTCTGGGTCAATTTCGATCGCCGCCGCGGCATCCTGCTGCTCCACGTCCTCGATCTCGTCGACGAGGAGCAATGGGTGCGCCTGATCAAGGATCGCTACGAATCCTTGCTCATGGAGATCTTCGAGCAATGACCGCGCTTGTCCTCGCCTTCGCCATCACCGGCGCACAGGTCATGCTGGGCCTTGCCATGATGTGCGCCGCCTATCGCATGGTTGCCGGCCCGCGCGCGCAGGATCGCGTGCTTGGGCTCGACACGTTCTTCACCAACTCGATGCTCCTCCTTTTGACCTTCGGGATTCAGACGGGCCGCACCTTGTATTTCGAATCCGCCATCACCGTCGCGCTGCTCGGCTTCGTCGGCACGGTGGCGCTGTCCAAGTTCCTGATGCGCGGCGAGGTGATCGAATGATCCAGGCACCCGATCTTCCGCTCTGGGCCGCGCTGATCGTCGGTTTGCTGGTGCTTGCCGGCGCCGGGATCACGCTGATCGGCTCGCTCGGACTGCTGCGGCTGAATTCCTTCTTCGATCGTGTCCACGCGCCGACGCTCGGCAGCAGCATGGGTGCGATGCTGATCGTCCTCGCCTCGATCGTCTGCTTCTCGGTGCTGCGCTCGCGCCTCTCGATCCACGAGATTCTGGTGATGGTGTTCATCACCTGCACCGCGCCCGTCGCCTTCATGCTCCTCGCGCGCTCCGCTTTGTATCGCAACCGCGTCGAGGAAGGACCGCTCGGCGCGCCCTCCCCGGTCGAGCCGGGCGATCTTGGCAAGCGCAACCCGCACGAACTCGAGCAATGAAGGCTCCGATTCAGGTGGCGGGGACGAGGCGACCCTAAACCTATTGCTGATGGGCGCTGGCTGACGGGCACCTATGCTGGGGGTTCCAGAAGCAGGGAGCCTCGCGATGATCATCGATCGCCGTACCTTTGCCGCCGCGCTTGCGACGACGCTTCTCGTGCCCCGCGCAGTCACAGCGACGACCAGCGCGCCGCCCGCGGATAATGTCGTCCTGGTCCACGGCCTCTTTGCCGATGGGTCCTCCTGGGCCGGCGTGATCCCATACCTTCAGGCTGCCGGCCTCAACGTGACATCCGTGCAGAACCCGCTCGACGATTTCGCTACCGCCGTCGCCTCCGTGAAGCGCGTGCTCGATCGGCAGCGCGGGGCGACGGTGCTGGCGGGTCACAGCTTCGCCGGCATGCTGATCAGCGAAAGCGGCGTTCATCCCGCTGTCTCCTCGCTCGTCTATATTGCCGCGCGCGCGCCCGACGCTGGCGAGGATTACGCCGCGCTCGCCGCGCGCTTCCCCACCCCGCCCGCCTCTGCCGGCATCCAGTTTGACGGGGATTGGGGCGCGCTTACCGAACAGGCCTTCCTCGACGATTTCGCCAATGGCGTACCGGCGCACGAGGCAAAGGTGCTCTACGCCGTCCAGGCGCCCTTCAACCGTGCCCTGACGAGCGCACGCACCACGCAGGCCGCTTGGCGCTCCAAGCCCAGCTTCTACGCCGTTTCGAAGCAGGATCGCACCATCGACCCCGATCTCCAGCGCTTCATGGCCCGGCGGATGAAGGCCGAGACGGTGGAGATCGACGCCGGCCACCTCTCCCTGGTGTCGCACCCACAGGCCGTTGCCCGCCTCATCCTGAAGGCCGCCGGCCGCTGATCGGACAACGATTCCTGCGATGGATCGCTCGGCCATCTCGGTCGTTTCGGCGACGATATGGCCCCTACCCCATGAGCGATGCGGAACTCGATGTCGCCATCGTTGGCGCAGGTGCGGCCGGGATTGCTGCGGCGCGCTGGCTGGTCACCGCCGGCCGCTCAGTCCTTATCCTCGAGGCACTGCCGCGGCTCGGCGGCCGGGCGCACGGCGTCACGATCGCCGGCATGCCGCTCGATCTCGGCTGCGGCTGGCTCCATTCCGCCGAGCGCAACCCGCTCGCCGCGCTGGCGAAGGAACAGGGCGTCGCGATCAACCATGACAAGGCCGCCTGGGGCGATCAGCTCGGCGATCTCGGCTTCCCGCGCGCCGCGCAGGATGCGGCCTGGTCCGCCTACGACGCCTTTGTCGATCGGCTGGCGAACGAGCCGCCGGCGAGTGACCGAGCCAGCGACGCCCTGACCGAAGCGGCACCCTACATCGACGCGCTCAGCAGCTTCATCAACGGAGTAGAAACCGAGCGGCTCTCCGCGCGGGATTTCACCGCCTACGACAGTCACGCCAGCGACAATAACTGGCGCCTTCCCAGCGGGCTCGGCGCGTTCATCGCCGGGTTGGGCAAGTCTCTCCCCCTATCGCTCGATACCCCGGTCAGCACGATCCGTGAGGGATATGTATTAGAAACGCCGCGCGGGGACGTGCGCGCCCGCGCCGTCATCGTCACCGCCTCCACCGCCGTGCTGGCGCGCGGGAACATTCGCTTGCCGACGGCGGCGGACGGGCACCTTCACGCCGCCGCGCAGGTGCCGCTCGGGCTTGCCGACAAGGTCTTCCTCTCACTCGCCGATCCCGAGGCAGTGCCGCCGGAATCCCATCTTCTCGGCCGCTTCGATCGGGCCGCGACGGGAAGCTATTATCTGCGCCCGTTCGGCCAGCCGATCATCGAATGCTTCCTGGGCGGCGCGAACGCGCAGGCGCTGGAGGAGGACGGTGCCGCTGCCGATTTCGCGATCACCGAGTTGCGCGCGCTGCTCGGTTCCGGCTTCGCCGATGGTCTGGCGCCCTTGCACGCCACGCGCTGGCGGCGCGAACCGACGATCCTCGGCTCCTACAGCCACGCCCTTCCCGGGCACGCAGACGCGCGGGCGACATTGGGGAGGCCGATCAGCGAGCGCCTGTGCCTCGCGGGCGAAGCGTGCTCGCCGCACGATTTCTCCACCGCCCACGGCGCCTGGCAAAGCGGCCTCGCCGCCGCCCGGCACATTCACGCCGGCCTGGCATGACCTTCTTCGAAAGCCTGCTCGCGCTCCTCGGCATCGCGATCGCCCTGCTGCAGTTCGCGCGGCGCACGGCCGTTCCCTATCCCGCGCTGCTCGCCGCCGCCGGGGTCGCGCTTGCCTGGGTGCCCGGCGCACCGGTGATCGCGCTCGATCCACATACGGCGCTCGCACTCTTCATCGCGCCGATCCTGATCGATTCCGCCTATGATTTTCCGATCGGCACCGCACGGCGATTGTGGCGGCCGCTGTTCGCCCTCGCCGTCGTCGCGGTCCTGCTCAGCGCCGGCGTGGTGACGTGGCTTGGCATGGCCTGGGCCGGCCTGCCCTTCTACGCCGCGCTGGCGCTGGGGGCGATCGTCGCGCCGCCGGATGCCGCCGCGGCCACTGCCATCTCCGGCAGCGTCCGGATGCCGCGCCGGATGGTATCGGTGCTGAAGGGCGAAAGCCTCCTCAACGATGCCGCCGCGCTGCTGCTGTTCTCCACCGCCCTCATGCTGGAAAGCCACGGCCGGGTGGATGGGGACCTTCTCCTCACCGTCAGCATCGCCGCGCCCGGCGGGATCCTGCTCGGCTTCGTCCTCGCGCGGATCACCCGCTTCATTCAGCCGTACGTCTGGGGCACGCTGAGCGGCAACATCCTGCAATTCGTCACCGGCTTCGGCGCCTGGCTGCTCGCGGAACGGTTGCACCTGTCGGCGGTGCTCTGCCTCGTCACCTTCGCGATGGTGATTGCGCGCTCGGCCAGCCTCTCCACCCCGCCGCGCGCCCGCATCCATGATTTCGCGGTGTGGGAAACCGCCGTCTTCCTGCTCAATGTCTTTGCCTTCCTCCTCATGGGTTTCCAGGCAAAGACGATCCTCGGCAGCATGGATGCGGACCGGCTTCGCCATGCGGCCAGCTTCGCCGCCGTCGTGGTGGCAAGCCTGATCGTCGTGCGCATGGCCTGGGTCATGCTCTACAACCGCCTCGCCGCCGTCTTGCCGGCCTTGCGAGGCGACTATCGTGTCGCCAGCCTTGGTGAAGGCGTGATCGTCGGCTGGTGCGGCATGCGCGGGCTGGTCACGCTCGCCACCGCCTTCGCGCTGCCGCTCCACTTCCCGCAGCGTGACCTGATCGTGCTCACCGCCTTTGCGGTCGTGCTCGCCACGCTGGTCATCCAGGGGCTGACGCTCGCCCCGATCGTTCGGCGCCTCGGCCTCGATGGCGATGACGGGCTGGCCGACGAACTCGCGGATGCCCGCCGCGCCCTTGCCGAAGCCGCGCTCGCCACGTTGGACGGCAAGCAGGGCGCGGTGCCCGATTACTGGCGCTGGGGCTATCAGCTGAAGCTTGCCGGTGACCAGCCGTCGCTCGACGACAAGCACGCCCTTGGCCTCGCCGCGCTCGCCCTGCAGCGCCAGCGCCTTGACGAATTACGCGACGCCAGCCGCATCGGGCCGGACGCCTTCCTCATCCTTCAGGAAGAACTCGATTTCAGCGAAGTGACGCTGCGCACCGAAGACGAGCGCCGGATCGAGGAAAGCTGAGCGCCCCGGACGAGGGAGCTCCAGTGCTTGGCCGGATCATTGGAACGCCGCGCTTCCCCGCATTGCATCGCGCGTCATCGATCCATACCCATCTTCAAGCGCCAGGCCCCCGCCACCGAACCGGTGATATATGGCTGCGCAAGCGCTGCGAGGTGCCGGATGGTCGATCTGCAGAAGGCGACATGGCTGACGCTTGGCGCCGTCTATATCGCCGTGATCATACGCGCCATCCTGCTCGAACGGCGCGAGCCCTATGCGCGTGCGGCGTGGCTGCTGCTGCTGGTTGCGATGCCCAGGATCGGCACCGTGCTCTACCTGTTGTTCGGCGAGCCCTGGGTCTCCCCTACATTTCGCAGGCGTCGGCGCGAGGCTTACGAACTCCTCCTCCCCTACGCGCCGCCTGCCTCGCGCGAGCAGCCTTCGACTGCAGCCCGAAACGCCTTCCGTACGTGCGAGGCGGCAAGCCGCTGGCCCGTGTCGGGCGGCAACTCAGGGCACGTCGCCCCCGGGGCGGACGAAGCGATCGCCGAGATCGTGGCCGATATTGATAGCGCGGCGCGAACGGTCCACCTGTCCTTCTACATCTGGCTGACCGATCACAACGGCACCCAGGTCGTCGACGCCGTCTGTCGCGCCGCCCGGCGCGGGGTACCGTGCCGCATCGTCGCCGACGCAATCGGATCGCGTGCCCTGATCCGCTCCGCCCGCTGGAAGGAGATGGCTGATGCGGGGGCGCACCTGTGCGCATCCCTGCCGGTGCCGTTCGGGCTCGGCTTCCTCAAGGGCCACCGCACCGATCTGCGCAACCACCGCAAGATCATCGTCATCGATGGCGACACCACCTGGTGCGGCAGCCAGAATTGCGCCGACCCGGCCTTCCTCCCCAAGCGCCGGTATGCGCCCTGGGTCGATATCCTCATCCGCTACGAAGGGCCGGTCGCGCGCCAGGCGGAGCTGATCTTCGCCTCGGCCTGGATGACGGAAACTGGCGAGGATCTGCGCCCGGTGCTTGCGGCCGATCGGCCAGCCCCGCGGCCGGGTGGCTTCCCCGCCATCGCCGTCGGCACCGGGCCATTATCACCGCATTCCACGATGACCAACATCTTCGCCGCCGTGCTCGCCGCCGCGCAGCACCGGGTGGTGATCACGACACCCTATTTCGCGCCCGATCCCCCGCTGCTCGACGCGATCATCGCCGCTGCGCGCCGCGGGGTTCAGCTCACTATCGTCTTCCCCCGGCGAAACGACAGCCGGGTGACCGGCGCGATCAGCCGCGCTTATTATCCCGTGCTCGCGAAGGCAGGGGCACGCATCTTCGAGTTCCGCGGCGGGCTGCTCCACGCCAAGACGCTGGTGGCGGACGAGGCGCTGGCGCTGGTCGGCTCGGCCAACATGGATCGCCGCAGCCTCGATCTCAACTTCGAGAACAACGTGCTGTTCGAATCACCTGCGCTCGCGCTGGAGGTGGGCAAGCACCAGCAACGGTGGCTGGCGGACTCGATCGAGATCGCCCACGGTCACATCACCGCCCGCTCGCTGCCGCGGCGGTTCCTCGACAATCTCCTCACCACCGCCGCGCCCTTGTTCTGATACGTCGCGGGGCGGCCGAGGGGCGGCCGAGGGGCGGCCTCAGCGCTTGCGTAATATCCCCGATAGGGCTGGCCTCGCCCCCATGCGAGGCTGGCGCCATGAAACGGTGGAAGCGCCCCGAGCGAACGGCCAGCAATGCCGCCGTGGTCGCGCTCTACGTGTTCGCGATCGCGGCCCTCATCATCATCGGCAGCGAGATCATCCGCAGGTACCATTAGGCGATCGGCCCGCGCCTCGCAGATGATCCGCCCCCGCTCGGTGGCGCGCCCCGCCGATCCGCGCCCCTACGCCTCGATGATGACCTTCAGCGCGCCCGTCTTCGCCGCATTGCCAAACGTCTCGTAGGCCTCCAGCATCTGGTCGAACCTGAAACGGTGCGTGATCAGCAGCGCAGGGTCGATCTTCTTCGAGCCGACCACCTTCAGCAGCATCGGCGTGGTGGACGTGTCCACCAGCCGGGTGGTGATCGCGATATTGCGGTCCCACAAGGCTTCGAGATGCAGCGACACCGGCGTGCCGTGCACCCCGACATTGGCGATCACGCCGCCCGGCGCGATGATATGCTCGCACAGCTCGAACGTTGGCGGCACGCCGACCGCTTCGATCGCGGTATCGACGCCCTTCCCGCCGGTCAGCGCCATGACTCGCTCGATTGCCTTGCCATCGGAACTGTTGACGGTCTGCGTCGCCCCGAACCGCTTGGCGACTTCGAGGCGATTGTCATCGAGATCGATCATGATGATCTCGGCCGGGGAGTAGAATTGCGCGGTCAGCAGTGCTGCAAGGCCGATCGGGCCCGATCCGACGATTGCGACGGTCGCGCCCGGCTGCACCTTGCCGTTCAGCACCCCGCATTCGAACCCGGTCGGCAGGATATCGCTCAGCATCACCAACGCTTCCTCATCCGCACCCTCCAAGATGGGATAAAGGCTCGTGTCGGCATGCGGCGTGCGGACGAACTCGGCCTGCGTGCCGTCGATCGTGTTGCCCAGGATCCAGCCGCCCGTCGTGCAATGCGAGAACATGCCCTTCCGGCAATATTCGCACTTGGCGCACGCACTGACGCAGGAAATGAGGACGCGGTCGCCCGGCTTGAACGCTGTCACACCCGCGCCCACCGCATCCACGACCCCCACACCTTCGTGGCCGAGGATCCGGCCCGGCGTACAGGTCGCGACATCGCCCTTCAGGATGTGCAGATCCGTCCCGCAGATCGTCGTCTTGGTAATGCGGACGATCGCGTCGGTGGGATCGCGAAGTTCCGGCTTTTCATGCTCCTCAAAGGCCTTCTGGCCCGGACCCTTGTAAACAAGTGCTTTCATGGACGGCCCTTTCTGTCACCCGGGGGCTGGCGGCGTCGCAGCGGCGCCGTCGCGCGGATCACGACACCGATCCATGGCGCCTGATCTCGTATGCAGGCTTTACCGGATGAGGCAGCGCATCGTCAGACTCGGAAACTACGCATATCCACTGGAAGGTCCGCTCCTCGCTGCAGCACGTCGACAGGCGGAGCGGCGGGGGGTAGCCTTCCCCTTATGGCGACACGCATCCTCATGGCGGGCGGCACCGGCCTCGTCGGCGGTCTTCTCACCCGGCGCCTGCTTGGCCGCAACGATGTCGCACTGGATAGCCTGGTGCGCTCCCCCAGCCAGCCGGGCGAGCGCAAGGTGAATTTCGAAGCTCTGGCTGAGGATCCGACCCGGTTTTCGTGTGAACCGACCGACGTGGCGATCTCCTGTCTGGGCACCACGCTGCGCGCGGCAGGATCGCCAGCGCGCTTCCGCCGCGTCGACCATGATTTCGTCGTCGCCTTCGCCCGGCTTGCTCGGCACGCGGGGACGAGCCGTTTCATCCTGGTCAGCTCGGTCGGCGCGGCCGGCCGCGGCCTCTATCTGTCGGTCAAGGGCGACACGGAGGCCGCTATCGAGACGCTCGGCTTCGACCGCATCGACGTCCTCCGCCCGAGCCTCCTTCTCGGCACCCGCGCCCAGCGCCGCCCGGCCGAGGCGCTGGCCCAGCGCACCGCCCCACTCTTCAACCCGCTCCTGGTCGGCCCGCTCGCCCGCTACGCGGCGCTCGACGCTGCGGTCGTAGCAGGAGCGATCGAAACGCTCGCGTTTCGCACCGCGCCGGGCGTGTACGTACACCACGTGCCGGAGATACGGGCGCTCGCCCGCGGCTGACCGCGCCCCGCATGGCCAACGTCCGATGCGCGGCGTAGATGGCGGCCAACCAACATTCAGGAGCCAACATGGCCGACGACGAATATGTCTATGATGAAGATAGCGGCGAATGGGTGCCGGCCGCGGAGCTTGCCGCCAAGCGCGAACAGGCACAGCAGGTCGAAGTGCGCGACGCTGTCGGCAACCTCCTGTCGGATGGCGATCAGGTCACGCTGATCAAGGATCTGGACGTGAAGGGCGCCGGCCAGACGCTGAAGCGTGGTACGCTCATCAAGTCGATCCGGCTGACCGGCGATCCGCAGGAAATCGACTGTCGTTACGAAGGGATCAAGGGCCTGGTGCTGCGCGCGGAGTTCGTTCGCAAGCGGTGAGGATGGCCCGGCCCTCCTGATCGCCCTGTCCCGAACACATCCATCACCCTCCACTCACGTCCTTCTACAATCACGGCAGGGCGATCAGCGTGTGCAACGAGGCAACCTGTTTCGTGGCGGGAACGATCGCGCCTCCGCCCGGTTTTCGAGGGTGAAGGAGATGGTATGGACGCAAGCTCGCGCCTGACGGCTCTCACCCGGATCGGCTTCGCGACGCGCGGCCTGCTCTACATCGTTATCGCCATCCTGATCTTCCGCACCGGACGGGCGGAAGATCCGAGCGGCGCGCTCGAATATCTCGGCGAGGGCGGCGGACAGTTGCTGCTCGGCGTCATGGCCGCGGGGCTCGCCGCCTACGGAGTCTGGCGCATGGCCGACGCCGCCTTCGACATCGAACGCCACGGCAGTGACCGCAAGGGCACACTGGAGCGGGTTGGGGCAGCGGTCAGCGGCATCGTCCACTTCTTCCTGGCATGGCAGGCGATCCAGCTGATGCGCGGCGCTGCATTGTCCGGCGGCGACAGCACGCAGGAGGGCGCACAGACCGCTCTTCAGCTTCCCGGAGGCTCAGCGCTCGTCGTGATCGGCGCGTTGGTGCTTGTCGCCGTCGGCGGTGTCCAGCTGATGAAGGCAGTGAAGGGCACCTTCCTGCGCTATCTCGATCCGTCGATCGCTCAGCAGCCCTGGGTGCAATGGACAGGCCGCGCCGGCTATGCCGCGCGCGGCTTTGTCTTCCTCATCAGCGGCTATCTTCTGGGCCGTGCCGGACTTGAAGAGCAAGCCGGCGAAGCGGGCGGCATGGCGCAGGTCCTCTCGTGGCTAACCACCCCGTTCGACCTCATCATCGGCGCAGGCCTCCTCGGCTTCGGCCTGTTCAGCCTCGTCGAAGCCCGCTTCCGCCAGCTCCACGACGTCCCCGTCGACACCGCCATCCACCGCGCTACCAGCTGGCGCTAACGCTACGGGTCGTTACCAGATGCAGGTGCTCGCAGGACGGTTTCTAGACATTGGATGTGAGCCAAGAACGGTAATGGCAGCCGACGGCTGGTAAGTCCCGCACTGTTGGGCCTGTACTCCTTCAAATCGCAACCCAGGCGGTTGTCCCCGACGCAACAAAGCCCGCGAGGTCGATTGACGTCGCGGGCTATTGTTTGGTTGCGGGGACAGGATTTGAACCTGTGACCTTCAGGTTATGAGCCTGAC
>CAYMIU010000006.1:45981-124574 GCA_964390515.1 uncultured Stakelama sp. | reverse complement strand
GCGCCCACCAGTCGCGATCCACCGCCGCAGTCGCCGCGGGCAAGGCGGTGCGCCAGTCGCGTGGCGCCGTTACCGCCGCCGCTTCGGGACGCGGCGGATTGGGCGCCGCGCACGCCGCCAGCGCGCTTCCCGCCAGCAGAACCAGGCGCTCCCTCATCGCGTCGCGGATGCCGCGCTGCGCGTGTCCACCCGCGCTTCGACCGACATGCCGGGGCTCAGCCGCGGGTATAGCGGGTCTCTGGCATCCACGGCGATCCGCACCGTCAGCCGCTGCGGCACCTTCACGAAGTTGCCTGTCGCATTGTCCGGGCGGATGACGGAGAACTCGCTCCCCGCCGCCGGCGACAGCCGCTCCACCCTGCCGCGAAGCTCCGCTCCGCCAAGCGCGTCCACCGTCACCGTTGCGGGCTGGCCCGGGCGGATCAGCGCGGTCTGCGCTTCCTTGAAATTCGCCGAGACCCACACCGTCGGCGGCACCAGAAACATGAGCTGCGTGCCCGCCGTGACGTACTGCCCCAGCCGCACCGATACTTCGCCCAGCCGCCCGTCCTGCGGCGCGCGGATCACCGTATTCGACAGGTCGATCTGCGCCAGGCGAAGCGCCGCGCGCGCATTCTCGACCGCCGCCTCGAGCCCCCCACGCCCGACCAGCACGGAGCGTACATCCTGCTCCCCGATCGCCCGCTGCGACTGCGCCTGCAGCACGCCCGCCCGCGCCTGCGCCAGCGCCGCGCGTGTCTGATCGCGCTCGCGCTCCGAGACCGATCCCTCCGCCACCAGCTCGTCCAGGCGGCGCATGTCGGCCTCGGCCCGCAGCAGCTGCGCGCGCGCATTGGCGATCGCCGCTTGCTGGCCGCCAAGTGCCGCCTCCCGTGAACGCTGGCTCTGCGCCGAATTGGCGAGGTTCGCGAGCTGAGTCGCCAGCGCCGCCTCTGCCTGCTCGACGCGCTGGCGGTAAATGCGATCGTCGATCCGGGCGAGCACTTGCCCACGCCGCACGCTCTCGAAATCGCGCACCGTCACCTCGGTGACATAGCCGTTCACTTGCGGCGCGATGACGGTGGTCTGCCCGCGGACGTAGGCATTGTCCGTCACCTGAACATAGCGGCGGAACGGCGGCAGATCCCAGGCATATAACGCCAGCAGCACGCCAGCGATCAGCAGGCAGACGAAGATGATCGTGCCGCGCCTGCTGCCCCGCGGCGGTGCCCAGCCGCGCCGCGGCGCCTCCGTGCTGCCCGGCTCGACGGGATCGTGAAGCCGCTCGTTTTCTCCGGCGTCGCTTGTCTCTGCCCGGCGCATCGTCGTCGTGTCGCTCACTTGGATGCCTGTTCGCGCAATCGTTTCAAGGCCTGCAATTCCTCGGCCAGCGGGTTGATCCCCTTCCATCGCAGGTACAGCCAGCGCGTGGCTAGCCATACGAAAACAGCAAGCGCCAGCAGGCCGACCAGGAAGAAGACATCGTTATACGCAAGAACGTTCGCCTCACGCGTCACTTGCTGCGCCAGCAGGGTCGCCCCCTCCGCCTGGCGCAGCACCGTGTCACCAAGCGTGCGCGCATAAGCGCCGCCCAACTGCTGGATGCGCTGCGCGATCAGCGGATCGCCGCCGATCATCCCCTCCACCAGCACCTGCGAATGAAACCGCTCGCGCATCGTCTGGAATGTGCCGAGCAGCGCAGCGCCGCCCAGGCTGCCCAGCGACTGGGCGATGCCGAACACCGCGGAAAAGCTCACCAGGTGGTTCGGCCCGCGCGCCAGCGCGCGCAGGATGCCGACCATCGTCGCAGATCCGAGCCAGAACAGCGCGGCAAAGCCGATCATGCCCTGGCTGAAGAAGACGTTGACCGGCCGGGTCAGGTTCGTCGCCCGGCTGTCGAGGAACGCCGCCACCGCGATGATCGCCACCGACACGACGATCGGCCACAACAGATCCTTGGGGTTCAGCGTCAGCACCCCGATCACCAGCCCCGCGATGGAGGCGAGCGTCAAAACGACGTTCAGCGTCACCAGCTGGTCGCTGCCCATCCCCAGCGTCGTCAACAGTCCGGTCGAACCATAGGTCTGCTCGGACAGGAGCACGCGGATCGCCAGCACGATGATGATGAAGCGAAGCACGTTGCGTGTGCGCATCCAGCGGGTATTGAGCAGCGGGTTGGCGCGATTGTGCTCGATCAGCAGCGCAGTGCCGATCAGCACGATTGCGGCGGCCGTGGCGTATCCCAGCCACGCCGTGCTCCACCACACGATCCGTCCCTGCGCCAGCACCGCGCACAGCAGGGCCACCCCCGGTGCGAAAAAGGCAAAGGTCAGGAAGTCGAGCGGCTCGAACGCCTGGATCCGCTGGCTCGGCGGCAGCCGGAGCAGTGCGACGGAGCCGAGGCACATCAGTGTCAGCCCCAGTTCGAGGATGAACAGGTTCTGGATATCGCCGTCCGCCAACAGCAGCGGCGAGATCACCCGCGCCAGCGGCAAGGCGATCTGCCCCAGCCCGAAACCGATCACAAGGCCGGACAGCCGCGCCGCCGGCGGCATGGCCTGGGTGATATAGAAGAAGCTCAAGGTGGTCAGGCCACTGCCTATCACACCAGCCCCGCCCCGCACGATCAGCTCCACGCGATAACTGTGCACGAACACCTGAAGCAGCGTGACCGCCAGGAAGCCGGCAAGCGAGTAGCGGATGAAGCGCTGAAGACCGAATTGCTGGCGGAACTTGATCAGCAGCAGGCTCATGCACACGCTGGTCATCGTGTAGGTCGCCATCAGCCACCCGCCCTCGACCGGCGTCAGCCCCAGCGAACCCTGGATCTGCGGCAAATTGGCCAGCAGCAGCCCGTTGCTGAGGCCACCGGTGATGCCCAGCAGCGTGCCGATCGCGAAATAAGCGACGCGCCGTCGCGGCGGATGATCCGGCGTCGCCGGCGATCCGGGCAGCAGCGGCCGCTCATGCGGGGCAAATTCGTAGGCCGGTTCTGAAGCCATCTCGCGCTGCGCCTTCGCCACCTTCAGCCTCTTGCCGCGCGAAACAAGCACTCAGGCCACGGCCCGATGCCGTCGCTCAGCGTGTTGAGATCCGCCCCGGTCGCCGGGTGAACGAGCAAGACGGCGCGAGGTGCCATCGCTGCAACATCGCTGCGACAAAAGCGCACGCGGGCGTTCCTTACGCGGCCCATTCCGCCGGATCGGGCTCGGCCCCGATCAGCGCCAGGCCATGGGCGATCGATGTCAGTTCGCCGCCGGTTGCAATCCGCTCAGAGCCGAAGCGCCGCTCGAAGATCGCACGGATCGCCGGAATCAGTGACGATCCACCGGTCAGGAATACCCGGTCGATCGCGGCGGGTGCCGGCTCAGCACGTTCCAGCGCCTTGTCCAGCGCAGCCTCGATCTTCTGGAGGTCGCCCTCGATCCACTGCTCGAAATCCGCGCGCCGAACCGATGCGGTGATCTCGACGTCCCCGCCTTGAAAGACGAACTCGGCCTCTTCCGCGCTCGACAGTGCCCGCTTCAGCCGTCCGACCGCGTCGTAAAGCGGGAAGCCCTGCTCATGCTCGATCAGCGCGATCATCCGGCCGATCGGCTCCGGATCGACCGCATCGCGCTGAAGCCGGCGCAATTCCTCCAGCGTCCGACGGTTGCGCATCATCGCCAGCCGCGACCAATCGGCGAAGTCAGTAAAATAGCCGCCGGGAATGTCGAGCAGCTTCCCGAACAAGCGATATTGCCCCCCCTTGCCCAGGAACGGCAGCACGAGCTGCGAAACGATGCGCTGGTCGAACCGATCGCCGGCGATGCCGATACCGGCTGACGCGACCGGCACGCACCGGCGCGCCGCGCCCGGCTCCGCCACCCGCACGATCGAAAAGTCCGTCGTCCCGCCGCCGAAATCCGCGACCAGGATCGTCGCCGGCTCGCTTAGCCGGGCAGCGTAGCTGAACGCCGCGCCCAGGGGCTCGAATACATAATGCAGCTCCACCCCGAAGCCCTCTAGCATCCGGTCATACCGTTCGCGCGCCAGCGCCTCGTTCGGCCGCGCGCCAGCAAACTCCACCGGCCGGCCCACGATCACGCGCCGCGGCCGCTCATCCAGCCCTCCCGCGGCGTGCGCCACCAGCCGCTGGAGGAACAGCCGCCCCAGGTCCTCGAAGCGGAACGGCTTGTTGAAGATCAGCGCGCGTTCGAACGTCTCGCTCGCCGCGACGGTCTTGAATGATTGCACGAACCGGCTGTCGAGCGGCGACTGAAGATACTCCTCGATCCCCCACGGCCCCGCCTCATGCGCCACCCCGTTCCAGGCGTCTTCCTCTTCCCAGAAGCAGAGGGCGGATCGAAACACGGAGGCGCAGTCGCCTTCGCTGCCGAACGGCACCAGCTGCGTTCTGCCGCTGCCGTCGGCCGCTGCGACGACGGTGTTAGTAGTGCCAAAGTCGAGGCCGAGCGCGCGCACGGCCGGTTCGTCGCTCACGACGCATTCCTGCTGAAAGAGGGGCCCGCGATCAAAGCCGGCGGGCGGGCGGCGCCTATGGCACTCGCTCGCCCGTCCCGCAACCGCCGATCACTGGCCTCGCAGCAGATCCCGGTGACGCCGCGGCTGCGACCGAAGATATTGATTGGGCACGGATACCTGCGCCCCCAATGCGGCCGCTGCATGCCATGGCCAATGCGGATCATAGAGCATCGCGCGCGCCAGCGCGATCATGTCGGCGTCCCCCGCGCCAAGGATCGACTCAGCATGTTCCGGCTCGGTGATCAGCCCCACGGCCACCACCGACATGCGAGTCGCTGCCTTTATCGCACGTGCCAGCGGCACCTGGTAACCCGGCCCGACCGGGATAGCCTGGCGGGGATCGAGCCCGCCGCTCGACACATGGATCGCGGCGCAGCCACGGCGCTCCAGTGCCTGGGCAAGGGCGATCGTCTGCTCCACATCCCAGCCGCCGGGCACCCAGTCCGTCCCCGACACCCGCATCGTCACTGGCTTGTCGGCCGGGAACGCCGCGCGCACGGCGTCGAATACTTCCAGCGGAAACCGCATCCGGTTCTCCAGCGATCCGCCAAACTCGTCGTCACGCCGGTTCGACAATGGAGAGAGGAACTGGTGCAGCAGATAGCCATGCGCGCCGTGAAGCTGGATGGCGTCCAGCCCCAGCCGCGCCGCCCGCCGCGCTGCTGCTGCAAAGGCGGTGCGAAGCGCGTTCAGGCCCTGGCGGTCGATCGCATTGGGTGCGTTGTCGCTCCCCGCAAACGGCAGCGCGGAGGGCGCCTGCGTCTGCCAGCCATGTGGATGATCCGGCGCAATCTGCCCGCCGCCTTGCCACGGCAGGTCGGTCGAGGCCTTGCGCCCGGCATGCGCCAGCTGGATCGCGATCGGCATGGGCGAGTGGCGCCGTATCGCCTCGATCACCCGCTCCATCGCATCTTCGGTGGCATCGTCCCACAGGCCGACATCGGCATAGGAAATCCGCCCCTCGGGCACCACCGCGGTTGCCTCGATAGTCAGTAGCCCCGCGCCGGACAGCGACAATTGACCCAGATGGATGAGGTGCCAGTCCGTCATGCATCCATCGACGGCCGAATATTGGCACATCGGCGCGATGACGATCCGGTTCTCGAGCGAAAGCCCGCCAAAGCTGATCGGCTGGAACAATTTGGGTCCGCTCATTGGCCTCGCTTCCTTGTGGCAAAAGCGCCCCTCAACTGGGAAGCAGCTGGCGCCAGATCAACCTCACTCGCAGGATGATGCCGCGCCAACAAGCCGGCGTGGCTGGCGAAAAGCTCGTCTGATCCGCGATGCTCATATGAAAATAGATCGTGTTAAGTGGGAGAATTACTGATTGACGGGCAAGAGGAAGCGACGGCCTTGTCATGCTGCGGCGCGTTCATCCCCGATTTGGTGTCAACTTTGCTACCCGCCGCCGAACGACAACCTTATCGTTCGTCATGATAGAACCGGGAGGGTGTGAGTGGAACAGGACGAAAGAACGCTGAAACTGGCGGCGGATCTGACTATCGCTTGGCTATCAAATCCCAATACACGTGTGTCGGCTGGCGATGTCCCGGAATTCCTTCGGTCGACGCATCAGATGTTGTCCGGCCTGGTCGCCACCCCGTCGGAGGAGCATGCCGAAACGGAACCGGCGTTCGAACCGGCGGTCAGCGTGCGCAAGTCGCTTGCCTCGCCGGATCGGATCATCTCGATGATCGATGGCAAGCCTTACATGTCGCTCGCCCGGCATCTGAAGTCGCACGGCCTGACGCCGGACGAATATCGCCAGCGTTACGGGCTGAAGCCGGATTATCCGATGGTTGCGCCCGCCTATAGCCAGGCGCGGCGCGCCATGGCGCTTCGCATCGGTCTCGGCGGCAAGGCGGCGGCTGCGCGCGCGGCGGCTGCCGCCGGCAACGGCGGCGGCCGGGAGAAGGGGCGAAAGGCCGGCAGGTCCCGTTCCTCTGCCGAAGCCGGCTGAACCAGGCGCGGCGGCCGCCGCTTCCCTTGTCGATCCATCCCGCCCCGGCGCGTCACCGGGGCGGGATCGACATCATTGCTGCGCTGCGATCCAGTCGGCCAGCTTCTTCTCCAGCACCGGCATCGGCAGCGATCCCGTGTCGAGCACCTCGGCATGGAACGCGCGCGGATCGAACTTCGCGCCCAGCTTCGCCTTCGCGTCCGCCTTCAGGCGCAGGATGGTGAGCTGCCCGATCTTGTACGCCAGCGCCTGTCCTGGGATCGCGATATAGCGCTCCACCTCGGCGGTCGCGTCGCTCTCCGGCATCGGCGAATTGTCGAGCATGTATTTGATCGCCTGATCGCGGGTCCAACCCTTGGCGTGCAGCCCGGTATCGACCACCAGCCGCATTGCGCGCAGCATCTCGTCGTTCAGCCCGCCCATCCGCTGCAGCGGATCGGTCTCCATGCCAAGCTCAGGCCACAGCGTCTCGGCATAGAGCGCCCAGCCCTCGACGAACGCGGTATTGCCACCGAAGCGCATGAACGCCGGGAGGCTGTCATTCTCCTGCGCCAGGCTGATCTGGAAGTGATGCCCCGGCACCGCCTCGTGCAGGTACAAGGTCTCCATGCCCCACAGATAGCGGTTCGGCAGGTCATAGGTATTATAATAGAACACGCCGGGCCGCGTCCCGTCGGGCGTACCCGACTGGTACGATCCCGCCGCGTCCGTCTTCTCCTTGAACGCGGGCACCGGCCGGATTTCCAGCGGCGTCTTGGGGATCAGCGTGAACTGCTCGCGCACTCGCGCGTCCACGCGCTTGCCGATCGCGTCATAGCCCTGAGCGATCTCCGCGGCCGACTTCGGCTTGAACCTGGGATCGGTGCGCAGATAGGCGAAGAACTCCGGCAACGTCCCGGAGAAGCCGGCGCGCGTCTTCTGCGCTTCCATCTCGGCAAGAATCCGCTTCACTTCGGACAGGCCCAACTGATGCACCTCTTCCGCCTTCATCGGCAAGGTCGTGCTGCTTTCGATGAGATATTCGTACAGCGCCGCGCCGCCCGGCACTGCAGAAAGGCCGACGGTATCGCGCGCCTTGGGCAGATATTCGGTCTTCAGGAAATCGCGCAGCCGGCCGTGTGCCGGGTTCAGCACCTCGCGCACCTGCCGTTCGTACGCCGCCGTCAGCCGCGCGCGCTCCGTTGCCGGAAGGCCGTCGGGGAACTTCGTCACCGGTTCGTAGAACAGGGATTTCTCGACCGGGCCGCCCAGCAAGTGATCGAGCTGCCCGATCACATTCTGCACCACCAGCTTCGGCGGCACGATGCCGCGCTTCATGCCCTCGCGCGCCCGCGCGATCATCCGGTCGACGACGCGTGCATATTCCGCGTTGCGCGTCAGGTTGTTGTCGTAATCCGCCACCGTCTTGAACGGCGCCGCGCCCTGGCCCGAGGCGAATTCGGGATAGAAGGTCTGGAAGCCGGAGAAGTGATTGATCGGCAGCACATCGGTGATCTGCCGGATCGCCGGGGCATAGCCGCGCAGCTGCCGCTCATTGTCCGTCTTGAACACATCATAGGCGATCTGGTTGACGGGCGAGAGCTTCGCGCGATCCACCGTGCCCAGCGCGCGCAGGTTCGCCAGCAGCGCCTGCCGCTCGCCTTCCTCATAAGCCGGCGTCAGATACGGGCTCAGCCGATCGGCATAGCGCAGGTCACCGCGGAAGATGCCTTCCAGCGGGTTGCGCTTCAGCGATGCTTCGTCGCTCTCCGCAAAGATGCGGCGCAGCTTCGCATCCTCGGCGGTCGTGGCAGCCGCGGCGGGCTTGGCCGCGCTCGGGGCGGCGGTCTGCGCCGCGGCGACGGCAGGCAAAGTGGCGGACAACAGCAGGGCAAATGCAAGGCGCAAGGTGGGGGGTACCTTTCGGGAACGTTGCCCTGCCCTAGCGCCTCTCCCGCCCCCCGCGCAACGCAGCCAAACCCTAGAATTTCGTGCCCGCGCGCAGCCCGATCGTGCGCGGCCGGATCGGCACGATATAGACGCGCTGATCGCACGCCCCGCATTGCTGGAACCGGGTCAACTGTGCGCGTTCGTCCCACAGATTCTGCGCGAACAGCTCGAAGGTGAAATTGCGCAGCTCCGCCCCGATTGAAAGGTTGCCGGTGGTGTAGGGCTTCAGCCGCCCGATGATCGCCGCCTTCTCCACCCGAATGTCGGACGAGGCCGAGCTTTGGTGCGCGACGAGCATCTGGATATAGCCCTTCGCCTCGCCGATCGGCACGGTGTACCGCGCCGTTCCGCCCAGCTTGAAGCGCGGCGTGATCGGCAGCCGAGTCCCCGTCGGTGCCAGCACGTCATCCCCCGTACCGTCACAGATCTGCGCCGCGCACAGGTCGTTGCGCGTCTTGGCATCGGTGTAAGCGGCCGATGCGGTGAGCGAGAGCGGCCCCACCCCAAGGTTCACATCCGTCTCGATCCCGCGGATCCGTGCGTCCGGCCCGTTCTGGATGACGGTGAAGCTGTTCTCGCCCAGGAACGAGAATTGGAAGGCGTCCCAGTTCTGCTGATACACCGCACCGTTGAAGCGCAGCCGCCCGTCGAGCAGCGTCGTCTTCCAGCCAAGCTCGTAATTCGTCAGGAAGTCGGCGTCATAGGCGCCCACGTCACCGCGCCGGTTGATGCCCCCCGGTCGGAACCCGCGAGACCAGGTGCCGTAAAGGAGAATGTCCTCCACCGGCTTCCACGTCACGTTGAAGCGATAGGTGACGCCGCTGCCCGACGCTTTCTTCGGCACCAACTGTCCGCCCGACAGCGTCGCAAGGTTGGTACACGGGCTTCCGGAGACGATGCCCGGCAGCAAGGTCGATGTGTCGCCGCCATTGAGGTAAACGTCGCGCAACGTCAGCCCGCCCCCGACATAGCAGCCCGCAACGCCCGTCCGCCCGGAGCCGGCGCCGTTGAAGGGGAACGCGGTGAACGGCCGCCCATCATCCGGATCGACGCCCGGATTGCGTCCGAAGCCGAAGAAGCCAATCAGGGAATTGTCATAGATGAACGCGCGCGCGCCCGCGGTCAGCGTCAGCGTGGGCGCGACGTCCAGGCTCGCTTCGCCGAACATGGCATAATCGCGGTCCACCCGCTCCTGCTGCGTCAGCCACAAAGTGCCCGGCCAGCCATTGACCGACACGTCCGGCCCCAGCCCCGGGATGTTGTAATCCTGGTGGATGAAATTGCTCTGCCGCTGATAGAACATGCCCGCCACCACGCGGAACGGATCCTCGGCCGGCGAGGCGACGCGAAGCTCCTGGCTCAGCTTCTTGAAGTGATCGGTGCCAAGCACATTCTGGCGCGGGTCGATCGTATTCCCGGCCGCGTCGAGGTAATAGAAATAGCCCGCAAGGCCACCGACCGAGGCGTAGAGCGAGTCATACGCCTCTGAATAATCGGTGTAGTCCGATGACGAGGCAGTACGCCGGTCGAGATACGCGCCGGCATAGGTCACGTCCCAATTGCCGACCTGCCCCTCGATCGTCAGCGCCGCCTGGACGAAGCGGTCGCGGCGATACTCGGGGTAGAAGCGCTGCACCTGAAGATCGCCGACGCTCGGATCATAGGCGAAGCTGCCGTCGCTGCGCAGTTCCTGGTACAATACCGTCGGCGTCACGGTCCAGCTGTCGTCGAGATCGATCTTCAGCGCGGCGCGGCCGCCCCAGATGTCGGTCTTGTTGTAGTTCTTCTTGACGAATTCGTCATTGTCGACGGTGATCCCGCCCGGTGTCGGCAGGAAGCTGCGCGTGCCCGGCACATTGTCGATGAAGCCCGCATCGCGCTCATAGAAACCCACCACGCGCAACGCGATATCCTGGGACACCGGCGCATTGATCATGCCCTCGATCCGGCCGCCGACACCGCCGCTCTTGACCGTGTTCACCTCTCCGTCGACGCGGCCATAGAAACTGGACGTATCGGGCTTGTTGGTGATGATGCGGATCGTACCCGCCTGGGATGAAGCACCGTAGAGCGTGCCCTGCGGCCCCGCCAGGCTCTCGATCCGCGCGATGTCGTAGATGTGGACGTCCAGCGTCCCACCGATCGTCGTCACCGGCTGCTCGTCGAGATACGTGCCTACCGACGGCAGCGATCCCGAGTGGTTGCCGTCCCCGCCCGATGCGACGCCGCGCATGTAAACGGTCGTCAGGCCGGGCTGCGAGGTCTGATAGGCAACTGATGGCAGAAGCTGGGTGTAATCGTTGAAATTGGTGATGTTCAGTTGATCCAGCCGCCGCGTGCCGATCGCCTGAATGCTGATCGCGACGTCCTGAATATTCTCGTCGCGCTTCTGCGCCGTGACGATGATGTCGTCCTGAAAGTCCGATCGCGCGGTGTCATCGGCCGGCGTGGTCGCGGTCTTGGCATCCTGCGCCAGCGCCGGAACTGCCATCACCGCCGCCGATGCGAGGAGAGCCGAGAAACTAGCCCGTCGAACCGAACTGTAGATCATCCGCCGCCCCCCGCGTGGAACTATGTTGCGGAAGATTGTGCAACTGCGAAAAGAACGTCAATCGGCTAGGTTGATCGCTGAACGATCATTACGTCTTCGTGACAGATCTGCAACAGATCGCCCGCTTTCGGGCGTCAGAAGCGCGGCACATCCGGATAGAGCGTCGCAACATCTCCAAGCGCCGCCTCCAGCGGGCCCAGCCGCTCGGCGAACGGCCGCCATGCATCGTTGCCGGTGCGATAGATTGGCTGGCGCACCTGCTCCGAACTCGCCGTGCGCACCGGCCGCTCCGTCCGGTGAAAGTCCAGGCAAGCAGGCTCGAACGACAGGCCGCAGGCTTGGATCAGGCGGCGCACCTGAGCTTCCGGGTCGTTGACCAATGCCTCGTGGATCACCCGGTGTACCCAGCCCGGCAGCACCGCATCGGCATGTGCCATCAGCCGCACATAGTCGCGGTAATAGCGCCCCATGTCGTCCAGCGCGTAGCTGAACGCCTGCCCGCGCGCGAAATGCTGCTTGAAGTTCGAAAAGCAGCACGCGCGCGGCTCGCGCCGCGCATCGATCACGATGGCATTGGGCAGGATCAGCCGGATCAGCGCGACATGCGCCCAATTGTTCGGCAGCTTGTCGATGAACAGCGGCCGCTCGGTGCGGCGCTGCACCGCGGTGCGCTGAAGATACTCCTCGCCCATCGCCCGCGCTTGCTCCGCCGTCAGTGTGGCGAGGCCGGCGGGATAATCGCTGATGCGGCGCGCGATAGCCGGCAGGTCGGGAAGCTCGGTCGTGCCCTCGATCTGGCTGTGGCTGGCCAGGATCTGCTCGATCAGCGTCGATCCCGCGCGCGGCATGCCAAGAACGAAGATCACCTCGCGCGATGGGCAACCCCAGCCCTGCCGCTCGGCGAAGAACGCCGGCGTTGCAATGGCGCGCACATCGTCCACGAACCGCTCGGTCTCGTCCGCATCATAGACGATCTGCGTGCGCCGCAGTGCATTGCCGCGCGCATAATGATCGAACGCCCGCGCCGCCTCGCGCCGATCCTCCCACGCCTTCCCCAGCGCGAAATCGAGGTGGAAGCGGTCCTCGTCGCTGATGTCCGCCCGGGCGCGCGCGGTGGTCATTGCCGCGACGTCCGTCTCGTCGAACCGCACCGTCTTCAGATTGGCCAGGCTCCACCACGCCTCACCGAGTTCCGGGCGCAGCTCGATGGCGCGGCGGTAGGCCGCGATCCCGTCCTGCTGCCGCCCCACGGTCTTCAGCATGTGGCCGTAGCTCATCCACACCTTGGGCTGGCTCGGCGCCTGGCGCAGCACATTCTCGTATAGCGGAATGGCATCCTCGAAGCTGCCGAGCCGCCCCAGCGCCGCCGCCTTGAGGTTGGCATGCCCGACATGATCGGGTTCTGCCGCGAGCAGCCGGTCGAGCTCCGCCAGCGCCTCGACCGGCCGGTTCAGGCGATAAAGGACGATCGCCAGGTTCGCGCGCGCCGCAGTGAAGGCGGGGGCGATCTCCAGCGCGCGGCGCAGCAGCGTCTCGGCATCGCGGTTGCGCCCGATCCGCCCGGCAAGCTCCGCCAGCATGCGGATCGCACGCGCATCGAACGGATCCTCCTTCAGATGGGCGCGCAACAGCGGCTCGGCGACATTCAGCCGATTGTCGTAGAGCGCCAGCGCGGCGTCGATCAGCCGCGGGGGCCAGCGCATGGTGGGGGAAGAAGCGGGCACGGGTCGGGAGAAGACCATGCGCCGCGCGACCGATCAAGCGACGATCGAAACGGGCCTCGCCACGGACGATCCTCGCATATAGATACGCGTCACTTTCCGCCGACCATCCACGCACAGGAACCCCTGCATTGTCCAACCGCGCGAGCAAGCCGCTCGGCTTCTGGCCTGTCCTGGCGCTCGTCGTCGGCAATATGGTCGGCTCCGGTATCTATCTCCTCCCGGCGACGCTGGCGCCGCTCGGCACGAACGCGACGCTCGGCTGGATGGCGACGATCGCAGGCGCGATGTGCCTCGCCTTCGTGTTCGCCCGGCTTGCTCATGCGATGCCGATCGCGGGCGGCCCCTATGCCTTCGTCAACGCCGCCTTTGGCCCGATGGCCGGCTTCGCCACGGCGTGGAGTTACTGGACGCTGCTGTGGGCCGGTAACGCCGCGGTTGCCATCGCCGTGATCAGCGCGCTCAGCCTGATCCTGCCCGGCCTCGAGACCTATGCCGCGCCCGCATCCCTCGTGCTGATCTGGTCGGTGGTGCTCGTCAACGTGCGCGGCGTCGCCCTCGCCGGCCGCGTCCAGCTCGTTACCGCCGCGCTGAAGCTCGTACCGCTCGTCGGGGTCATCCTGCTCGCATTCTGGCTGCTCGCCACACAAGGCGGCGGGGCGATCGTGCCCAACCCGGCGGTGCCAATCACCGGCGGCGCGATCGCCGGGGCGGCAGCACTGACCTTTTGGGGCTTTCTGGGTGTCGAATCGGCTACCGTTCCTGCCGATCGCATTACCAATGCCGCGCGTGTCGTGCCGTTTGCCACCATTCTCGGCACATTTTTGACCGGCGCGGTCTACCTTGCAGTCAGCCTTGCGCTCACCACGATGATGCCCGCGGCCGAAGCCGCGGCCTCTCCCTCGCCCGTCGCGACATTCCTCGGCCGCACCTTCGGCAACGGCACCGCCGTGGTCGTCGCCGCTTTCGCCGCCATCGCCGCGCTGGGCGCGCTGAACGGCTTCACGCTGCTGCAGGGCGAGATCTGCGCCGCGATGGCGCGCGGCGGCGTATTCCCCGCGTGGCTCGGCAAGCAATCCAGCCGCGGCACGCCGGCACGCGCGCACATCGTCTCCGGCGTGCTCGTCACCCTCGTCACGCTCACGAATTACACTCGCGGCATGGGCGACCTCTTCGCCTTCATCGCCTCCGTGTCGCTCGCCGCCGGCATGCTGGCGTACTTCGCCAGCGCTCTGGCCGCCATCAAGCTTCTCCCCGGTGATCGCCCGGCGGTGATCGTCGCGGCAATCGGCGCAGCCTTTGTGGCCTGGCTGTCATGGGGCCTCGGTGCCGAAGCCAATGCGTGGGCGCTCATCCTGCTGCTCGCGGGGGCGCCGGTATACCTGCTCGTCAGGCGCGCCGCAGCCACCGGCCGATAAGGCTGCGGTCGGCAAGGATCGCGTGCGCCGCATTATGCCCCGGCGCGCCTGTCACCCCGCCGCCCGGGTGGGTGCCCGATCCGCACATGTAGAGCCCCTTGATGGGCGCGCGATAATCGCCGTGCCCAAGCACCGGCCGCGCCGCCCACAGCTGGTCCAGGCTCATCCGGCCATGGAAGATGTCACCGCCGATCAGCCCGAACTTGCGTTCCAGATCGAGCGGCGAGTGGATCTGCTGCGCAATCACGCTCGTCTTGAAGTTGGGCGCATGGTCGTTGACCGTATCGATGATCAGGTCCGCCACTTCCTCCCGGTGGTCATCCCAGCTGCGCCCATCGGGCAGCTCGGGCGCGAACTGTTGGCAGAACAGGCTGGCGATGTGCATTCCCGGCGGCGCCAGGCTGTCGTCCACCGTCGTCGGCAGCTTCATCTCGACGATCGGCTTCTTCGACCAGCCGAAGGCCCTCGCATCGTCGAACGCCTGATCCATGTAATCCATGCCCGGCGCGATGATGATCCCCGCCGTATGATGCTCCGCCTTCTCCTTGCCGCGCAACACGCTGAAATCGGGAAGCTCGGATAGCGCCACGTTCATCCTGAACGTGCCCGATCCCGTCTTGAATCCGTCCATCCGGCGCCGGAAATCGCCATCGAGATCACTTGGATCGACCATCTGGCGATACAGCATCGCCGGGCCGACGTTCGCTGCCACGATCCCCGCGGCGATCTCCTCCCCGCTCTCCAGCCGGACACCGGCCGCCCGCCCGCCATCGACCAGCACCTTCGAGACAGGCGTATCAAGCGAGATCTCGACGCCAGCATCCACGCAAGCCGCTGCCATCGCCTGCGTGATCGCGCCCATGCCGCCGACCGAGTGCCCCCACGCGCCGTACTTGCCGTTCACTTCCCCGAACACATGGTGCAGCAGCACATAAGCGCTGCCGGGAGTCGACACACCGGCGTAATTACCCACCACTGCGTCGAAGGCGAAGGCGGTCTTGACGCAATCATTCTCATACCAGCCGTCGAGAAAGTCGCGCGCCGACTTCACGAACAGGTCGAGCACGTCTCGCTGCGCCTCGAGATCCATTCCCGCCAATCGCTTGCCCTGGCTCGCCGCGGCGAACAGCGCAGGCAGGCCACCCCCGACATTCGGGGGCGCCTTCAGCGCAAGGTCGCGCATCACTTGCGCCACACGCTCCAGCGCCGCTTCATAGGCCGGGAAGGCGTCCGCATCCTTTTTCGAGAAGCGCGCGAACTCCGCCTGGGTCTGGCCGCCACCGAGCTTCAGATAATCGTTCTCGAACGGGAAGAAGTTCGAGATCGTCCGCTCGATGATGCGAAAGCCGCGGTCGTGCAGCTTCATGTCCGCGATCACCTTGGGACGAAGCAGGCTGACCGTGTAGCTCGCGGTCGAGTTGCGGAAGCCGGGGTGGAACTCCTCGGTCACCGCCGCGCCGCCGACAACGTGCCGCCGCTCCAGCACCCGCACCTTCAAGCCTGCCCGCGCGAGATAGAAGGCACAGACCAGCCCGTTGTGCCCGCCGCCGATCACCAGCGCATCGTACTTCTTCGTCATGCCCGCCCCGCCCTAAATTCGCACCCCCGAACGACGTTCGGGATAACGATCCTCAGTCCACTGCCTTCAGCCGCTTCGACCAGCCCGGTGCCGGCGCACGATGCAGCCGTGCCTCGGGGATCCGCTCCCGGATCTTCGCCGCGAAGCTCCGCAGGCACACCTCGCTCGCCCCGATCGGGCCGGCGGTGTAGCTTTGCGACGCCATGCCCTGCTGCACGCGCTCGATCAGCCACGTGTCCTCGGCGTTCACCACGCGATTGATCCGCCAATTGGCATAGCGCGCCAGCTTCATCTCGCGCCGGTCGTCAGGCAGCGCGAACACCATTTCGCGGAGCAGCGACGTGGTCGGGGTCAGTGGCAACCACTGCATGAAATCGATCTGGTCGGCATAGATGTCGAACGCCATGTTCGGCCACAGCTTGTAGTAAAGCCACAACCGCTGGTTGGCCTCCGGCAGGTGCGGCACATGCGGCAGATGCTTCTGGTAGAAGCGCTCGGACGGGTTGTCCGACGGGCGATCGACGAGGTAGCCGGACATCTTGTCCACCCACCCGCTCGCTTCGATCGCATAGCTCTTGCCGAACAGCCGCGTCAGCCCGTCATGCGCCACGGGGATGTGGAGATTGTCGGAATAATTGTCGCCGACATTCTTCCAGTTCACCTGCCGTTCGCGGGTGCGCACCGGCGCAATCGCCCGCATCTCCTCGAAGCGATAGGGCGCGACTTCAGCGTCATACGGCGCGAACATCTCCGCCACCGAAGGGCCGCCATCATCGGCCAGCCGGACGAAGACGAACCCCCGCCAGCGGTCGACATCCACCGGCACCAGCCCGGTATTTGCCATGTCGAGCGCCGGATAATCGCGCCGCATCGGCACGCCCGTCAGCCGCCCGTCGAGTTCATAGGCCCAGGCGTGATAGGGGCAGACCAGCTTCTTCGCGCATCCCGCTGCGCCCTCCACCAGCCGCATCGCGCGGTGGCGGCAGACGTTGTGAAAGGCCCGGATCGCACCGTCCTCGCCCCGTACCACGACGACGCTCTCGCCAAGATATTCCAGCGTCTGCCAGTCGCCCGCCGCCGGAATGTCGCTCTCGTGGCAAACGATCTGCCACGAGGGGCGGATCACCCGCTCCACCTCAAGATCGAAATACTCGCGGTCAGTGTAGAGCCACCCCGGCAGGCTCCAGTCCGCATCGCGATCGGGCAGTGGAAGGTCGATCGGACGGTGCGCCATGGCGTGCCTCAGGTTGCTTGTTGTACGATCGTATTATAAGCCTTTCACATGCGCAAGCGCTTCGCCCGCGTCGATGCCGACAGCCGCCGCACCAGCCTGATCGAGGCCACGGCCCGCATACTCGCCGATCGCGGCACGGCCGGCGCGTCGGTGCGCGCCATCGCCACAGAGGCGGGCGCGTCCCCGGGGCTCGTCACGCATTATTTTGTCAGCGTGGATACGCTGATCGCGCAGACCTATGCCCATGTCGCGGCAAGGGTGGATCGAGCGCTGGCGGATGCCGTCGCCGCAGCAGGTGAGGACCCTCGCGCACGGCTCGACGCCTATGTCCGCGCGAGCTTCGCACCGCCGATCGCCGACGGGGCGCTGCTCGCCACTTGGACCGCCTTTTGGGGCCTCGTCCGCAGCAACGCCGGCGTCGCGGCGGAGCATGATCGCGGCTACGCCGCTTACCGCGCCGCTCTGGAGCGATTGCTCGCGGCCTGCGGGCTGCCCCAGCCCGATTGCCGCGTTGCTGCCATCTCGATCACCGCGCTCGTCGATGGTCTGTGGCTGGAACTCTGCCTGACGCCCGGCGGCTTCACCGCGGCCGAGGCGGTCCTGATCGCCGATCGCCACGTCACCGCACTGCTGCGAGTCTGACGGCTTCCCGGCCGCAGCCCCGGCCTTGGACCTCCCCAACCCGGCGTGTATGCCGCCACAAAAGGAGAGCCGAGCATGACCGAGCCGACGTACACGCCGCCCGAAGTGTGGACCTGGAACAAGGAAAGCGGCGGGCGCTTTGCCAATATCAACCGCCCGATCGCCGGACCGACGCACAACAAGGATCTGCCGGTCGGAAAGCACCCGCTGCAGCTCTACTCGCTTGCCACGCCCAACGGCGTGAAGGTCACGGTGATGCTCGAGGAGCTGCTCGCCGCCGGCCACGCTGGCGCCGAATATGACGCGTGGTTGATCCGCATCAACGAAGGCGATCAATTCTCAAGCGGCTTTGTCTCGGTCAATCCGAACTCCAAGATCCCCGCGCTGCTGGATCGCAGCGGTGACACGCCGATCCGCGTGTTCGAATCCGGCGCGATCCTGCTCTACCTCGCAGAAAAGTTCGGCGCGTTCCTCCCCACCGATCCCGCCAGGCGCGCGGAATGCCTTTCCTGGCTGTTCTGGCAGATGGGCAGCGCACCCTATCTCGGCGGCGGCTTCGGCCACTTCTACGCCTACGCCCCGTTCAAGGTCGAATACGCCATCGATCGCTTCGCCATGGAGGTGAAGCGCCAGCTCGACGTGCTCGATCGCCGTCTGGCCGAAAGCGAGTATCTCGGCGGCAGCGAGTACACGATCGCCGATATCGCGGTGTGGCCCTGGTACGGCGCGCTCGTGAAAGGCCTCGTCTATGAGGCGGGCACCTTCCTCCAGGTGCAGGATTACAAGAACGTCCAGCGCTGGACCGATCGGATCGCCGAACGCCCGGCGGTGAAGCGCGGCCGAATGGTCAACCGCGTGATGGGCGAGCCCGCCAGCCAGCTCCACGAGCGGCACGACGCCAGCGATTTCGACACGAAGACGCAGGACAAGATCGGCGCGCAGGAGCCTGCCGCATGAGGCTTTACGACAGCAAGCGTGCCCCCAATCCGCGCCGCGTCCGCTGGTTTCTGGCCGAAAAGGGCGCCGAGGATATCGAGATCGTCCAGGTCGATGTGTTCAAGGGCGAGCACAAGACGCCGGAGTATCTCGCCCGCGTGGGCTTGGCCAACGTGCCGGCGCTGGAGCTCGACGACGGCACGACGATCACGGAGTCGGTCGCGATCTGCCGCTACCTCGAAAGCGTCTATCCCGAACCCAATATGTTCGGCCGAGACGCGCGCGAGATCGCGGTGATCGAGATGTGGGCGCGGCGCACCGAGTTGCTCGTCGCCAACCCGCTGATGATGGCCGTGCGACACACGCACCCGGCGCTGGCTGCGCTCGACACGCAGGTGCCGGCTATCGCCGAAGCGAATGCCGCCTCCGCTACCCGCGCGTTGAAGCTGCTCGATCGGCGACTCAGCGAGAGCCCGTTCATTGCGGCCGACCGCGTGACGATCGCGGACATCCTCGCCTTTACGGCGATGGATTTTGCCCGGATGATCAAGTTCGCGCCGCCCGCCGAACTGACCAATGTCGCGCGCTGGGCCGAAGAGATGCGCGCCCGGCCCGCTGCCTCGGCCGGGGTTTAACCGGCACCCAAACCGGCGCCGTCACCTCTCGCTCGACACAGGTGACGGCGCCGGTCCGCTCAGTCGTCCTCGTCCTCGAACCCGAGCAACGCCAACGCGCGGGCCTTGATCTGACGCATCTCGCACCAGTGGATCAGCGCATCCTCGCGCCCATGGGTCACCCACACTTCCCGCGGCGCGATCTCCTCGATCGTCCGCGTCAATTCGTCCCAGTCGGCGTGGTCCGACATGATCAGCGGCAGCTCGACCAGCTTCTGCCGCGCACGCTGGCGCACTCGCATCCACCCGCTCGCCATCGCCGTGATCGGATCCGGCAGCCGGCGTGACCAGCGATCGTTGAGCGCGCCGGGAGGACACATCACCACATGGCCCGCCATCGCAGCCTTGGGGACATCGGCGACCGGGATCAGCTCGCCCAGCCGCACGCCATGGTCCGCATAAAGATCGCACAGGCGTTGCAGCGCGCCATGGATATAGATCGGCGCCTCATGCCCGCGTTCGCGCAGCTCCGCGATCACCCGCTGGGCCTTGCCCAGCGCATAGGCGCCGACCAGCACGCAGCGATCCGGATTGGCGTGCAGCCGCTCCACCAGCTTGTCGATCTCGTCCCCCGTATCCGGATGGCGGAACACAGGCAGGCCAAATGTCGCCTCGGTGATGAACACGTCGCACGCGATCGGCTCGAACGGCGCACACGTCGGGTCCGTGCGCCGCTTGTAATCGCCCGATACCACGATCCGCTCCCCGCGATATTCCAGCAGGATCTGTGCGGAACCGAGCACATGGCCCGCGGGGGCGAAGCTCGCCTCCACCTCGCCGAGCCGGATCGTCTCGCCATAGGCCACGGGATGCCCGGCCTGCTCGCCGTAGCGCGTGTCCATGATCGCCAGCGTCTCCGGGGTAGCCCACACCGCGCCGTGCCCGCCCCGGGCATGATCCGCGTGACCGTGCGTAACCAGCGCGCGCGGCCGCGGGATCGAGGGGTCAACCCACGCATCCGCCGGCCGAACGTAGATGCCGTGCGGGTGGGGTTCCAGCCAGTCACCAAGCTTCGCCATGCCGCGCATTACGCATGATCGGATCAAATCGCCGCATCGCCTCGTTCTGCATTCAAACACCAGGAGGGATTAGGCATGGAACATTCGTCATTCGGCGACAGCCTGTGGGCGATCGTGGTGATCGGCGGCTTCCTTGTTCTCGGGCTCGGGATCGCCATCGCGAAGCTGCGCAATAAGGCAACGCCTGCACAGGAACGCCGCACGGAACAGGCAACGCACGAGTTGTACAAGGAACAGGCGCGCGACGACGCCGCGCGCGGCTGATCGGCATTGAACGGAGGGGCAGGATAGCAGCGCTTATTCTGTCGCGGCGCGGGCGTTCCTATATCGCCTCCCGATGAATTCTGTCCTTCCCGCCCCGCTCGCTCACTGGTTTGAGACACGGGGCTGGTCCCCCCGCAGCCACCAGCTCGACATGCTCGCCGAGGGCCGCGCCGGGCGGCATGCGCTGCTCGTTGCTGCGACCGGCGCGGGCAAGACGCTCGCCGGCTTCCTTCCCACGCTTGCGGAATTGATCGAGCAGCCGACCGAGGGGCTCCACACCCTCTATGTCTCGCCGTTGAAGGCGCTGGCGGTCGACATTCAGCGCAACCTCGTCACGCCCCTTAATGAAATGGGGCTCGACGAAATGGGCATCGACATCCGCGTCGAAACCCGCACCGGCGACACCCCGTCCGATCGCAAGGCGCGCCAGCGGGTGAAGCCGCCGCAGATCCTCCTCACCACGCCCGAATCGCTGTCGCTACTGCTCAGCTACCCCGATAGCTTCACCATGTTCGCCAGCCTGCGCACGATCGTGATCGACGAAGTGCACGCCTTCGCCACCGGCAAGCGCGGCGACCTGCTGTCGCTGTGCATGGCGCGGCTTCAGGCGATCGCGCCCGGCCTGCGCCGCGTCGCCTTGTCCGCCACCGTCGCTGATCCCGACGGCTATCGCGCCTGGCTCGCGCCCGATGGCGATATCGACAGCGTCAGCCTGGTGCAGGGCGAAACCGGCGTCGACCCCAATATCGCCATCCTGCTGCCCGAGGACCGCGTGCCCTGGGCCGGCCATTCCGGCCGCTATGCCGCGGCGCAGGTGATGGCGGAGATCGAGACTCACAAGACCACCATCGTCTTCTGCAACACCCGCAGCCTGGCCGAGCTGATCTTCCAGGATCTGTGGAAGGCGAACGACATGCAGCTGCCGATCGGCATCCATCACGGCAGCCTGGAAAAAGAGGCGCGGCGCAAGGTGGAGGCGGCAATGGCCGGCGGCCGCTTGCGCGCGCTGGTCGCCACCGCCAGCCTCGACCTGGGGGTCGACTGGGGCGATGTCGATTGCGTCATCCAGATGGGGGCGCCCAAGGGGTCGTCGCGCCTGCTCCAGCGCATCGGGCGCAGCAACCACCGCCTTGATGAGCCGTCGGAGGCGATCGTGGTCCCCGGCAACCGCTTCGAATATCTTGAGGCGCGCGCCGCGCTCGACGCGGTGGAGGCGGGCGAGCTCGATACCGATGTGTTCCGCATGGGCGCGCTCGACGTGCTGGCGCAGCATGTCATGGCCTGCGCCTGCGCCGCCCCGTTCGATCAGGCCGCATTGCTCGACGAGATCCGCTCGTCGCTCCCCTATTCGGCGCTCACCGACGAATTGTTCGACAAGGTGCTCGGCTTCATCCGCGACGGCGGCTATTCGCTGCGCGCCTATGATCGCTTCAAGCGGCTGACCCAGGATGCCGATGGCCTGTGGCGCGTCAGCCATCCGAAATTCGTCGCGCAGCATCGCCTCAACGCCGGAATCATCGTCGAGGCGACGATGCTCAAGGTCCGCTTCCGCAACGGCCGCGCGCTGGGCAAGGTGGAGGAGGCGTTCGCCTCCACGCTCAGCCATGGCGACACCTTCTTCTTCGCCGGGATGAGCCTTGAGGTGGAGAAGATCGATACCGAGGATCTGATCGTCCGCGCCACCGCGCGGCCCGCGCGCATCCCCACTTATGGCGGCAGCCGGATGCCGCTCTCCACCAATCTCGCCGATCGCGTGCGCGGCTTCCTCGATACGCCCGCCGAGTGGGCGCGCTTCCCCGGTGACGTGCGCGAATGGCTCGAAATCCAGGCCCGCCGCTCCGCGCTGCCGCACCCCGACCAGCTGCTCGTCGAAACCTTCCCGCGCGAAGGGCGCAACTACATGGTCGCCTATTCCTTCGAGGGGTGGAACGCGCACCAGTCGCTCGGCATGCTGATCACGCGGCGGATGGAAACCGCGGGGCTGAAGCCGCTCGGCTTCGTCGCCAATGATTATGCCATCGCCACCTATTCGATCGATCCGGTCACCGACCCCGCCGCGCTCTTCTCGCCCGACATCCTTGAGCATGAATTCGTCGACTGGGTGCAGCAATCGCACCTGCTGAAACGCGCCTTCCGCGAAGTGGCGGTGATTGGCGGGCTGGTCGAGCGGCAGCATCCGGGCAAGCGCAAGACCGGCAAGCAGGTCACCTTCTCCACCGACCTCATCTACGACGTCCTGCGCAAGTACGAACCTGGCCATATCCTGCTGGAGGCTGCCTGGGCCGACGCCCGCGCGCGCATGACCGACGTCGGCCGCCTCGCCGACCTGCTCGATCGCGCGGCGGGGACGATGCTCCACGTCGATCTCCCGCGCGTCTCGCCGCTCGCGGTGCCGGTGCTGGTGCTGATCGGCCGCGAACGAGTCGCTACCGGCAGCGCGGACGATGCGCTGCTGATCGAGGCGGAGTCGCTCGCCGCCGAGGCGATGCGCATCGAGTAAGACTTGCAGCACCGGCTTTGCGACGAAGCCGACATGCTGCGCAGCAATTCCTTTGACAAAGGGCCGAAACGGGCGCTCCCTTCTGTCATGCGCCGCTGGCTCCCTCTTGCCTTGCTACCCCTTCTGGCAAACGCGGCGCCGCAGCAGCCGCTGGTGCCGCCTCAGCCGATCAGCGAGCCGACACTCCCTTCGCTGATCGATGAACTTGCCTTCGGCCATAACGGCTTGCGGATGACGGTGCCGGTCGAGATTGCGGGCGCCGGCCCGTATGAGTTCATTATCGACACCGGTGCGCAGCGCACCGTCATCAGCCGGGAGCTCGCCGGGAAGCTGGGGCTCGCCGGCGGACGCAACGTCCGCCTCACCGGCATGACCGGGACGGAGAACGTCGGAACGGTCGTCATCCCCTCGATATCCGTCAGCACGCTCGGCGGCGAACGGATTGAGGCACCGGCGCTCGCCGCTGCGCACCTCGGCGCGCCCGGCATGCTCGGGATCGATGCGCTGCAGGGTCATGCGCTGGCGATCGACTTCGACAATCAACGCATGACAGTGGCGCCAGCGCGCAAGCGCGGCGAGCGCGTTCGCCGCGCGCCCGACGAAATCGTGATCCAGGCGAAGAGCCTGTTCGGCCAGCTGGTCGTCACGGACGCGCGCGTGAACGGGGAACGGGTGCGCGTGATCCTCGATACGGGCAGCGCGGTGACGATGGGCAATTCCGCGCTTCGCCGAAAGCTCGCGAACCGCAGCAAGGGCACCCCCGTGTCGCTCGTCAGCGTAACCGGCGGGCAGCTCACCGCCGATTACAGCACGATCGGCTCGATCAAGATCGGCGATATCGAGATCCAGGACATGCCCGTCGCCTTTGCGGACGTGCCGCCATTCCGTTCCTTTGGCCTCGAACGGCGCCCGGCTCTTCTGCTCGGCATGGATGCGCTGAAGCTCTTCACCCGCGTGCAGATCGACTTCGCCAATCGAGAACTGCGGCTCAGCCTCCCGCGGCACGGCAGCCGGCGCGGCTAGAAGCAGCTTTCGCGCCTGTTCCCCACCCGCTCCATTGCACGGGTAGTCTTTCCCTGTAACCATAGCGCCCGACAGAAATGGGGGAGAGCGGGATGCAATCTGTGGCACGGGTATTGGCGGCGATCGTCGCGCTGGCGCCGCTTGCCGCGCCGATCGCAGCGAACGCACAGGCCCGTCCTGATCAGAAGGCCTTCTTCACGCTCTACAAGGAACTCGTCGAGACAAACACGGTCGTCGGTCAGGGCAGCTGCACCCGAGCCGCGCAGCAGATCGCCACACGGATGAAGGCGGCTGGCTATCCGGACAGCGCCATCACGCTGTTCAACACGCCTGAGCATCCCGATGACGGCGGCATCGTCGTCACGCTGAGGGGAAGCGACCCGTCAGCCGGCGCGATGCTGCTGCTCGGCCATCTCGACGTCGTCGTGGCGAAGCGCGAGGATTGGGTGCGCGATCCGTTCAAACTCGTCGAGGAGGACGGCTTCTACTACGCGCGTGGCACCGTGGACGACAAAGCCATGTCCGCCGTCTGGGCCGATACGATGATCCGCTTCGCACAGGACAAGTTCACGCCCCGCCGCACGGTCAAGCTCGCGCTCACCTGCGGCGAAGAGACGACCTACGCCTTCAACGGCGCCGACTGGCTGGCGCGCAACCGCCCGGAACTGGTGCGCGCCGAATTCGTCCTGAACGAAGGGGGCGGCGGCAGGCTGGATGCGAACGGCCGGCGACAGGCACTCGCCGTTCAGGTCGGCGAGAAGGCCGCGCAGAACTTCACCTTTGCCGCCACCAATCCCGGCGGCCACAGCTCGGCGCCAACGCCCGACAATGCGATCTATGAACTGGCCGACGCCATAAAGGCGGTGCAGGCCTATGAATTCCCGATCAAGTTCACTGACACCACGCGCGCCTTCTTCTCGGCGACGTCGCAAGCACTCCCTGCCCCCACCGGCCCCGCGATCAAGCGCTTGCTGGCGAACCCGGCCGACCGGGCGGCCGACGCCATCGTCAGCCGCGACAAGACGATGCATTCAACGTTGCGCACCACCTGCGTCGCAACGCTGGTGAACGCCGGCCACGCCGAAAACGCCCTGCCGCAACGTGCGACGGCCAACGTCAATTGCCGCATCTTCCCGGGCGAAACGGTGGAGGACACGCTCGCCAAGCTGAAGGAGCTTGCCGGGCCGAAGGTGACGGTCACCGCCAATCAACCGGTCCGCCCGATCGCCGTCCCCCCGCCGCTCGATCCCAAGATCATGGGGCCGATCAAGACGATCGCCGCGAAGCATTTTCCCAACGTGCCAGTCGTGCCGATGATGTCCACAGGGGCGACCGATGGCGTGTTCTTCGGCACGCTCAACATGCCAGTCTACGGCGTGCCGGGCATCTTCCTCGAATCGGATCTGAACGGCGTCCACGGCCTTAACGAACGGGTGCGGGTCAGCGCGCTCTATGAAGGCCGCGACTATCTCTTCGACTTGGCAAAGACGCTCGCCAGCTAGAGGTAGCGGCTGAAGCGCACCCGACGTTTATGTCACCCCGGGCTTGATCCGGGGCCCCGCTTCTTCATCCTCGTCGGCGACGCGATTACCGTCCGAGCCAGTCAGCGACCTCGCCCGCCACCTGGTTCGCTGCCTCGTTCAGCGCGACGCCGACCGGTGCCGCCTCAATCTCCGACACCGGCACCCGCGCCTCGAAGCGACGCTTCTCCAGCGCGCCGCCCTCGTCCCGCACCAGCGACGCGTCGAACGTCACCACCGCGTTGCGCGACGCGGCATCCACGCCGAACCAGCTTAACTGCCCGGCGAGTTGCGCGCCCGGTTCCGCGAGTGACTGGGCGCCGGACAGAACCACCCGTCCGGTGCGGGCGCTGACCGTATCGGAAAGAACACGGGCGAACTGGCGTGCCGGCAGCTCCGCCCATTGCGCATTCTTGATATAGGCAATCTCGGTTGCGTTGGCGCGCACCGGCACCCGGTTGTTCGCCAGCGCCTGAGGCACCGTCGGCACCTGGATCGTCACCGTGCGCGCACCCGCCGAACTTTGCGTCTGGCCCACCGGCACCTGTTCTGCAGAGCTCAGGGTCAGCAGCGCGCTCGGCGGCTTCGCACCGAAGCTGATGCAGCCGGCGAGCGGCAGCACGGCAAGACCGATCAGGATCTTCTTCATGTCCATCCTCATTTCGCCGCTCACTTGCCCTTGTACTCCGGCAACTTCTGCTGCCCGATCAGCGCGCCCGCACCCTGCTGATCAACCTTTTCCGCGACCGACGCGAGCGCCGCCGACATCTGGCGCAGATCGAAGACCAGCTTGTTGATCTCCGGTACCGTCTGCTTGGAGAAGGTCTGCAAGCCGGGTCGTGCATCCTGGATCGCGCCGTTCAGCGTGTCGGCGCTCTGCCGTGCCGACCGGATCGTCTCGTTCAGCGTCACCATGGTCGGCTTCACGTCGTCCGCAAGGATGCCGTTGGTGGTTTCCGCCAGCGCACCGATCTGCTCCGCCGCGGTGCCCGCCTGAGCAATCGCGATGCGGGTCTGCGCCAGCGTCGCCGCAATTTCCGGCCCCCGATCGGCAAGCGCCGCCGTCAGACGGTCGGTGTTCTGCAAGATGCCGGCGATCGACGCCTGGTTCTTGTCCGTCAGCAGCCCCGTCAGACGTTCCGTCAGCGTCGACAGTCGCTCCAGCAGCTGCGGCGCGGAATTGAGGATCGCGCCCAGCCCGCCGGTACGCGTCGGGATCACCGGCACGCCATAGGGGCACTGGCTGGCCATGTCGTTTTCCGGGCAGACGATGGGTGGCGCGCCCTTGCGCGCACCATCGAGACTGATCGTGCTGGTGCCCGTGAAGCTGCCCTGGATCGTTGCTGCCGTGCCCTGCAGGATCGGCGTGTCTTCATTCACGCTGATCCGCACGCGCACGAACTGGGGATCGTTGCGCCACAGCTGGATCGATTTGACCTGGCCGGACGGCACGCCCGAGTAGGTGACCGACGAACCCTTCGCCAAGCCATCCACGGACTGCTTGAAGAAGATGTCATATTCCTTCTCCTTCGTGCCGCCGAGCCGCGCGATCCACACCGTGAACAAGGCGAGGACCGCCAGAAGGATCAGCACCACGGCGCCGACAAGGACGTGGTTGGAACGGGTTTCCATCAATCAGCCCCTGAACTTCGTGGCGTGCCTGGCGCCGAGCTTGTCGAGATAGTGGTCGCGGTATCGCCTTGCCCGTGTTCGCCCCCGGGTTCGCCCTCGTGCTCGCGCGCTTCCTGCGTCGCGAGCGCGGCGCGGCCGCGCGGCCCCCTGAAATACTCCTGGATCCACGGATGATCCAACGCCAGCAACTCGTCGATGGTGCCGACCGCGATCACCCGCTTGTCCGCCAGCACCGCCACACGGTCACAGATCGAATAGAGCGTATCCAGATCGTGCGTGATCAGAAAGACGGTGAGGCCCAGGGTCCGCTGCAAGGATCGCGTCAGTTCGTCGAACGCCGCCGCGCCGATCGGATCGAGCCCGGCAGTCGGCTCGTCGAGGAACAACAGTTCCGGGTCCAGCGCCAGCGCCCGCGCAAGGCCGGCGCGCTTCTTCATGCCGCCCGAAAGCTCCGCCGGATATTTCGGCCCCGCATCCGCCGGCAGACCCGTCATCGTCACCTTGAACGATGCGATCTCGTCGAGCAGCGACATGTCCAGTTCGCGGTAGAACTCGCGCAGCGGCACTTGCACATTCTCCGCCACGGTCAGCGTGGAGAACAAGGCGCCCCCTTGGAACAGAACGCCCCAGCGCTTCCGGATCTCGATCGCCTCGGTTTCCTCGCGGCCCAAGGTGGGCTCGCCGAAGACAGTCACCTCACCCGCTACCGGCGTCTGCAGGCCGATGATCGAGCGCATCAGCACCGATTTCCCGGTACCCGATCCGCCCACCACACCCAGGATCTCGCCCCGCCGCACATCAAGGTCGAGGTTCTCGTGCACAACCTGATCGCCAAAGGCGTTCTTCAGGCCGCGCACTTCGATGATGCTGTCCTGCGCCATCAGATCCAGCCGATCCGCTCGAAGAACACTGCAAAGAACGCGTCCAGCACGATGACGAGGAAGATCGCCTGCACCACGGCGGAAGTCGTGCGCGTACCCACTTGCTCGGCGTCGCCCTTCACCTGCATGCCCTGGAAACACCCGGCGATCGCGATGATGGCCCCGAAGACGGGCGCCTTGATCAGGCCGACGTACAGGTCGGTGATCGGCACCACCTCGCGCAGGCGGGCGACAAAGGTGACCGGCGGAATCTCCAGCTGCCACCAGCATAGCAGGCCGCCGCCGATGATCGCGATCAACGAGGAATAAAAGCCCAGCAGCGGCATCAGCAGCACCGCCGCCAGCGTGCGCGGCACCACCAGCGCCTCCATCGGCGATACGCCGATGGTACGCATAGCGTCGATCTCCTCGGTCAGCTTCATCGTGCCAAGCTGCGCCGCGAAGGCCGATCCCGATCGCCCTGCCACCATGATCGCGGTCATCAGCACGCCAAGCTCGCGGAGAGTGATCCGGCCGATCAGATTGATCGTGAACACTTCCGCCCCGAACTGCCGCAGCTGAACTGCGCCCTGCTGTGCAATGACGATCCCGATCAGGAAACTCATCAGGCCGATGATGCCAAGGGCCGACACACCGACGACTTCGAACCTCTGCACCGTGGCGTTGAACCGAAACCGGCTCGGGTGGCGGATGACATTCCCGAACGCGATGATCGTCGCGCCAAGGAAGCCAAGCAAGCCGATCAGCGTGCGACCCGACGTCACCACCGCATCGCCGACTTCACCAAGCACGCGGCTGAACGGCCGGATTTGCGGCGCGCGCACTGGTGCGGCAGTGTCGGCGCTCTGCACCTGGTCGAGCAAATGCTGCTGTGCCGCGGTCAGCCCTTCGATCGTCGCCTGATGATCACGCGCGAACCGATGGACCACCCACGCGCCGATCGTGTCCATCCGATCGATCCCCGAAAGGTCGATCTTGGACACGCTGCCGCTGAAGCTTTCCAGCCGGTTCGGCAAGTCTCCCAGCCGCGCGAGCGAAAGATCCCCGGTGAAGCGCAGGACGTCTCCGTCCTCTTTAAAGTCGGTCAGCCCGGCCATCGTCCGCTTCCTTGCGTGAAAGCCTGCACGACGGCAAGGCACAGGTGCAGAAACCCACCGTTGTCACACACATAGACATTCTGCTGTAACTGTCTCGGGCTGGGTCACAGGGCGACGTCGACGGCGTGGATCGCGAGGCCGACGAGGCCGCCGACCAGCGTGCCGTTGATGCGGATGAACTGCAGATCCTTGCCCACCGCATGTTCCAGCCGCTGGGTGATCGTCCGCGCGTCCCATCCGCGCACGGTTTCCGAGACGAGGCCGACGATCACGTCGCCGTAATCCGCCGCCGCACCAACCGCGACGCGGCGCGTGAAGCGGTTGATCGTCGCCCGCAGGCGCACGTCGCTTTCCAGCGTCTCGCCCAGCTGGCGCATCATCTCGCCCAACTTGCCCGCCAGCAGCGCCTCCGGATCGCGCGCCATCCGCAACATCGCCTGTCGCGCCTGCTCCCACAGGCCGTTGATCCAGTCCTGCATCGCCGGATTTTCGAGCAGCGCGAGCTTCAGTGCCTCCACGCGCTCGCGCATTTCCGGCTTGTGCTGCAAGTCGGCGGCGAGAGACACCAGCGCCTCCTCGACCTTGGCGCGCATCGGGTGATCGGGCTGCTCCGCCATGTCGGTGAGCATCTTGTCCAGGCCATCGATGATCTTGTTGGCGATCGTCTCGTCCAGCCCGGTCCAGCGCAGGATCGTACCGGCGCGCTCGTGCACCATGGCGCGCACCATGCTGTCGTTCGCTTCCAGTACCTTGCGCGCCCAGCGCACCACCCCGTCCAGCAACGGCAGGTGCCGGTCCTCAGCCATTGCTGCTTCCAGCGCCCGGCCGAGCATCGGTGACAGGTCGATCGCGCGCACCTGCTGTACCATCGCGCCGCGCACCATCCCGCCGAGCCGCTCCTGGTCGAGCGACTGCAGCACTTCGACCGCGAGCCGGGAGGCGCCGCGCGTCACCCGCTTGCTGCCGCCCGTCGGGTTGCTCAGCCAGCGGCCGAGAGCGCCCGCCACGTCCATGCGGCGCATCCGCCGCGCCACCACCACCGGGATCAGGAAATAATCGCGCAGAAAGCTCGCGAGCTGGTCGCCGATCCGGTCCTTGTTGCGCGGGATGATCGCGGTGTGCGGAATCGGCAGGCCCAGTGGGTGGCGGAACAACGCAGTCACGGCGAACCAATCGGCCAGGCCACCGACCATCGCCGCCTCCGCAAAGGCGCGTATGAAGCCCCAGGCGAGGTGCCCGTCCTCCAGATGGCGCGCGACGAGGAAGGTCGCTGCCATCACGATCAGCATGCCCGTCGCAATGACGCGCATGCGGACCAGCCCGGGTGGCGGGCGCATTCTGGCGGGGCGCCGAAGCGCGTCGGGGGTCATGCCGCGAACAATACGCAAAGCGACGGATAGTTCACGCGCTTTACGGCGCTTCCCCTGCATTGCGCATGCACGAGCCCCTGTCGGGCGTCACTCCGCTGGCGCCTCGCCGTCGCGGAAGCCGATCCGGCCATGCGGTGCTGGCAGCGGCCCGCCACCCGGAACATGGTCGATCACCGGCGTCCCGTCGTCGCCCGGCCGATACGTCAGCAGCTTGCGGCCGAGCCACGGCCCGACGCGTCGCTCGACGCCAACGGCCAGGCTGAACGAGGCCGGCACGATCAAGAGGGTCAGCACCGTCGACACAGTCAGGCCGCCGATCACCACGATGCCCATCGGCGCACGCCACGCACCGTCACCGGTCAGCGCCAGCGCGGTCGGCACCATGCCGGCCACCATCGCCACCGTCGTCATCACGATCGGCTGCGCACGCTTGTGCCCGGCATCCACAATCGCGTCGTAGATCGGGACGCCCGCGTTCATCTCCTCCAGCGCGAAGTCGATCAGCAGGATCGAGTTCTTGGCCACGATGCCCAGCAGCATGAGCAACCCGATGAACACCGGCATCGACAGCGGATTGCCGGTGAGCATCAGCGCCATCACGCCGCCCAACGGCGCGAGCAGCAGCGAGCCCATGTTGACCAGCGGCGGCAACAGGCGGCGGTACAGCAGCACCAGCACCGAGAAGACGAGGAACACGCCCGCGATCACTGCGAAGACGAAGTTGATCAGCATCTCCATCTGCCACTTCGCTTGGCCGACGCTCATCTTTTGCACGCCCAGCGGGAGGTTCTTCATGATCGGCAGCGCGTTCACCTGCTGCATCGCGTTCGACAGCACGAGGCCCGGCGCAAGATCCGCACCGATCGTCAGCTGGCGCTGCTGATTGAGGCGGTTGATCTTGGTCGGGCCGGAGCCGAAGCCGATCTCCGCCACCACCGACAACGGCACCGATCCGCCGTTCTGCGTCTGCACGGGCAGGTTGCGGATCGTCGCCATGCGCGACCGCGACGATTGCTCCAGCGCAACACGGATCGGGATCTGCCGGTCGTTCAGCGAGAAACGCGCGCTGTTCTGGTCGATGTCGCCCAGCGTCGCGATCCGGATCGCATTCGACAGCGCGCTGGTCGTCACGCCCAGATCCGCCGCGAGGTCGAGCCGCGGCTTGATCACGATCTCGGGCCGGTTGAGGTCTCCTGCAATGCGTGGCGCCAGGAAGCCGGGGATCTTCGCCATCTCGGCAACGATCTTGTCGGCGGTCTGGCGGAGCAGCACCGGATCGTCGCCGCCCAGCGTCACGGACACGTCACGGTTGTTGTCGCCCCAGCCGAACTGCGACTGGAAATTCACGCGCGCGTCGGGGATCTTGGCCAGTTCCGGAGCGAGTGCGCGCTCGAACTCGGTCGAGGTCTTCGTCCTGAGATGCGAGATGTCACCGCCGAACATCGCGCGGATGCGATCGTTCAGCGTCGGCTTCTCCTTGAACTGTACGGTCACGCGCCCGGTGCCGACGCCGGTACGGGTATAGACCGTATCCGCCTCCGGCTGCTGCCGGATCAGTTCGAACACCTGATCCACCGTCGCCTGCGTCTGTGCCAGCGTGGTGCCCGGCGCCATGGTGATGGTGACGGTCGAACGCTCCTGATCGGTGGACGGCCGGAACTGCATCGGCAGCGAGGCAAAGCCCAGAACCGTCAACAGGAAGGCGAAGGCGCCGATCCCCATCGTCCAGATACGATGATCGTAGAAATAGCCGGTCACGCGCCGCATCCCGCCGCGTGCGCGGACTGCGAGCGACTTGCCCGGCTCCAGCGTCCAGCGAAGCACGGCCATGTAAATGTCCATGAGCCGGCCCTCGCCGTGCGCTTCAGGCCCGGCGGATTTCAGGAAATAGGCCGCGATCATCGGCGTGATCAACCGTGCGACCGCAAGGCTCATCAGCACCGCGACCACCACCGTCAGGCCGAAATTCTTGAAGAACTGGCCGGACACGCCAGGCATCAGGCCAACCGGCAGGAACACGGCAACGATCGACATGGTCGTCGCCAGAACGGCAAGGCCGATCTCGTCCGCTGCGTCGATCGCTGCCTGATAGGCCGATTTGCCCATGCGCATGTGCCGCACGATGTTCTCGATCTCCACGATCGCATCGTCGACCAGCACGCCCGCCACCAGGCTCAGCGCCAGCAGCGTCATGCTGTTCAGCGAGAAGCCCAACATGTCCATGAACCAGAAGGCCGGGATCGCCGACAGCGGGATGGCGAGCGCGGAAATCACGGTCGCACGCCAGTCGCGCAGGAACAGGAACACGATGAACACCGCGAGCACCGCGCCTTCGATCATCGCGTGGATCGCGCTCTTGTACTGCTCCAGCGCGTATTTCGAACCGTCGATGCGCAGCTGGAACTTCACCTGCGGATTGCGCTTCTCCAGCTCCTCCAGCTTCTTCTTAGCCTCGCGGAAGACGGTGACTTCCGAATAGCCCTTGGCCCGCTTGAAATCGAACGTCAGCACCGGGCGGCCGTTCACCGCCGCGGCGGTCCGCTGCTCGGCATAAAGGTCGCGCACGGTGGCAACGCTGCTCAGCTTGATCGTGCGGCCGTTGCCGATCGAAATCTGCGTCTGGCCAAGTTCATAGGCGTCGCGCGCATTGCCCAGCACACGCACCGACTGCTCGGTGCCGGCAATCTCCGCGCGGCCGCCCGCAGCGTTCAAGTTGACCTGGCGCAGCTGCTGGTTGATCTGCGTCGCCGTCAGCCCGTAGGCGGCCAGCTTTGCCGGATCGAGGATGACGCGGATTTCGCGATCGACCCCGCCATTGCGCTCCACGCCGCCCATGCCCTCGATGCTGAGCAGCTCCTTGGACACCGTATTGTCGATGTACCAGCTCAGCTGCTCGATCGTCATGTCGGTGCCGATCGCGGAATAGCTGCCGAGATCGTCGTCGTTGATCTTCACCCGGCTGATCTGCGGCTCCAGAATGCCTTCGGGCAGATTGGAACGGATCTGGGTGACGGCGTCGCGCACCTCGTTGACCGCGCGATCGACCGGCGTGCCGATGTCCAGCTGGATCATCGTCGTCGAATTGCCTTCGGAGACGTAGGACTGGATCTCGTCCACGCCCTCGACGGTGCGCACCGCCGCCTCGACGCGCTGGGTGATCTGCGTTTCAAGCTCGCTCGGCGCGGCGCCCGGCTGCGTGATCTCGACCGCCACCATCGGGAAGTCGATATCGGGCTCCCGGTTGATGTCCATCCGTACGAAGCTGACGATGCCAGCCACGGTCAGGATGACGAACAGTACGATCGATGGAACCGGGTTCCGGATCGACCAGGCCGAGATATTCTGGAAGCCCATCGTCAGCCCTTTGTCTTGGCGACCACCGGTGCGATCTTCTGTCCGGGGTTCAGGAAAGCACCTGCCGACACCACCACACGCTCCGTGCCGTCGAGCCCCTCGGCAATCGCCACCGAGGTGTCGTTCACCGTGCCGAGGCGCACGTCACGCCGCCGCACGATGTTGTCCTTGTCGGCGATATAGACGTAATTGCCCTTGTCGTCGCTCAAGATCGCAGACTGCGGCAGTTCCGGCACATTTGCGGCGCCACTAACGATCACGGCGGAGGCAAAGCCGCCTGGGCGAAGCGCCTGGTCGTACTTCAGCGCAATACGCGCGATGCCTTGGCGGGTTTGCGGATCGATCACCGGCGATACCTGCCAGACCTGACCGTCGAAGGAGCGCGCCTCACCCACCGGCGTCACCTTGGCCTGCGCACCGGTGCGTACCGTGACAAGATCACTTTCCGCCAGCTGCGCGCGCATCTCCATTTCGCCGCCCTTCGCCATGCGGAATAGCGTGCCCGAGGCGGAGCTGATGATCTGGCCCGGCTCCACCTGGCGGGTCAGCACCAGCCCGGCGGCAGGCGCGCGAATGTCGAGCCGGCCGTTGCGGGCGCGCTGCTCGGACGCTGCCGCGGTTGCCACCTTTACCCGCGCCGCCGCCGCGTCGCGGGTCGCGATGCGCCGCTGCACATCGGCCTGGCTGATGAAACCGCGGCCAACCAGTTGCTGCGCGCGCTCCAGTTCGGATTGCGCCAGCGTCAGGTCGGCGCGCGCGACATTCACCTGGGCCGCAAGGCTCGCTGCCGTCTGCGTCTGAACCGAGCGATCGACCAGCGCGAGGACTTGCCCCTCACGAACCCACTGCCCGGGTTCGACGAGCACGCGAGTTACCATGCCGCCTTCACCCGCGACGCCGACGGGCATCTCGCGACGCGCCGCCAGCGTGCCGGTCGCGTTCACCTGGCGTTCGACCGACGCGCGGCCCGGAACGATTACGGTGACGGTCGGTGCCTGGTCGGATGCGGCCTGCTTGGGACCATCTTCGCCGCCACGCAGGAAGAACCAGGCCCCTGCAACCAGGGCAACCACAACGATAATGATGATGAACATGCGCCGCCGGCGCCGTGCCCTGTCGTCTGCGGGGCCCTCGATCGCCAAGGTCTCGCCCTGCAGATTGCCGGCTTCGTAATTCATGCGCCTCGTCATCCCATCCGGTCCTCGACAGAGGCCGTCCGCTGTCTTGATTGTTCAGCTGTGTTATCGAAATAAGTCACCGGCCTCAAGAGCCAGTCGGAACCGCCGCGCAATTGGCAGATTCAGCGTTTCACCTCAAGCGAGCGTCCGTTCATCGTGCGTTGTCCGACCCGCCTGCAGAAGGGCGTAACTGGTCGAACAGGAGGATTGTTTCCTATGCGTTACACGATTGCAACACTGGCCTTGGTCGCAGCAGCCCAAGCCGCCGTTCCGGCGGCGGCGCAGGTTCCGGCCGCCACGCCGATCCTCCCCGATGCGACCGTGCTCGACGTCGTCGCGACTGGCGAGGTGACCCGTGTCCCGGATGTGGCAACCGTGCGCGCCGGTGTGGTCACTCAGGCACCGACCGCCGAGGCCGCGCTCAGCGAGAATGCGGCGCGAATGGCAAAGGTCGTCGCAGCGCTTCGCGCCGCCGGCGTCGCCGCGCGTGACATTGCGACCGCCAGCGTCGGCCTGTCGCCGCAATATCGCTATGCGGACAATCAACCGCCCGTGATCACCGGCTATCAGGCGAACAACACCGTCTCGATCAAATTCCGCAACATCGCCAAGAGCGGTGCCGCCCTCGACGCGCTCGTGAAGGCCGGCGCCAACCAGATCGATGGGCCGCAATTGTCGATCGATCAGCCGGAAGCGGCGCTGGATGAGGCGCGCACCAATGCGATTGCCCGCGCTCGCGCCCGCGCCGAGCTCTATGCCCGGGCTGCCGGGATGCGCGTCGATCGGATTGCCGCGATCGAGGAGAATGGCGAGAACGCAGGCGGTGGCCCGCGCCCGCCGGTGCTCTACGTCCAGTCCGCAAAGCGCGAGGCTGCAAGCGATCTGATGCCGGGCGAAACGCCGGTAAGCGTGACGGTCGCTGTCCGGTTCCTGCTGAAGTAACCGCGAGGCTTAGGTACAAACGAAAGCGGCCGCCCGAGCGATCGGGCGGCCGATTAAGTTCGAGTATTGAAGCGTTGCGCTGATTAACGCACGCTACCACGACGAACGAGGTTGACGATCCCGAGCAGGACAACCGCACCAAGCAGCGACACCAGGAACGACGTCAGGGTCAGCGGCGCGCTATTGATCGAACCACCAGAAACGATCAGGCCACCGATGAAAGCGCCGACGATACCCACGACGATATTCAGGAAGATGCCCTGCTGAGCATCCGTGCGCATGATGATGCTGGCCAGCCAGCCGATCACACCGCCGACGATCAACCAGAGAATGATACCCATAACTAACTCCCCTGCGTTAACGGCCCGAACGGCCGGGCGCTGGGGAAAATACTCTTGACAAGGCCTTCTTGTTCCGCCCGCGTATCAGAACTTCTGCTGGCGCTCGTACAATGACTTGTAATGCTGTATCCGTGTCACGCGCAGCCCGGGCATACCCGAACGGTCGATCGCTCGCTGCCAGCTGGCGAACTCCTCGACGGTCAGATTGTACCGCTGACATACTTCATCGACGGTGAGCAGCCCGCCGTTTACGGCGGCCACCACTTCGGCCTTGCGCCGTACAACCCAGCGCGTGGTGTTCGCCGGCGGCAGGCTGTCGAGCGTCAGCGGCTCGCCAAGCGGGCCAATCACTCGTGCCGGGCGAATTTTCTGGTTCTCGATCATTCCTTAACCTCGGTTCGGGGCGGGGGCCCCCTCTCCAGTCCCGCAGCCTTGATGCGACTGCACGGTTGAACGGCCACTAAAGGCCAACGGTAAACAGCCTCTTCATTCGTCACTCCACCGTGCCATCGCCTTGGCCATAGGGCCATTGAACGCGCCATCGACAGGGGCAAAAAGCGCCGAATCGAGCCTAATTCGCGCCGATTTGGCGTAAATCGTCGCCGTCGGCGAAGCCGCCTGCCGCGCGGTCATTTCCACCATCAGCACTGCCAGGTCGGTTGGCAGCGTGACGACGGGTCCGTTACGGTCGAAACGGGTGAAACTCAGATCCACGCGGTGCCTTGTTCCTGTTCAGCGCCCTTTGGCTGCGCCGGTCTAGGTCAACGTGGTGAAGGCACCGTAAACCGCGGCCAAAGAATTTTGCGTAATGGCGCGGCACAGCGTCGGTTCGTCCGGCTTTCGCCTGCCGCCACCCCGCCCTAGATAGGGGATCGTGAACGATATCGCAGATTTCCAGCTTGGCCCCGATCTCGCCGGCCGCCGCATCGTCGTTGCCATGTCGGGCGGCGTCGACAGCTCGGTCGTGGCCGCGCTTGCCGCGGCGAGCGGCGCCGAAACGATCGGCATCACGCTGCAACTGTACGATCACGGCGAGGCGACGGCCCGCCCTGGCGCCTGCTGCGCCGGTCGCGACATTCGGGATGCGCGCGCCGTATGCGATCGGCTGGGCATCGCACATTACGTATTCGATCACGAATCCAGCTTCCGCAGCCAGGTGGTCGATCGTTTCGCCGACGATTATCTCGCCGGCCGAACGCCGATCCCCTGCGTCCAGTGCAACATGGGACCGAAATTCACGGATCTGTTCGCCCTTGCGCGCGATCTCGGCGCCGACTGCCTTGCCACCGGTCATTATGTCCGACGCTTGATGGGAGCAGAGGGCGCGGAGCTGCACCGCGCGATCGATCCTGCGCGTGACCAGAGCTATTTCCTCTTCGCCACCACCCGCGATCAGCTCGATTATCTGCGTTTCCCGCTGGGCGGCATGCCCAAGGATCGGGTCCGCGCTATTGCCGCCGAAATGGATCTGGCCGTCGCAGCCAAGCCAGACAGCCAGGACATCTGCTTCGTGCCGGACGGCGACTATGCCGGCCTCGTCAAGAAGCTCCGCCCGGAAGCCGCACAGGACGGCGCGATCGTCGATCTCGCCGGTCGCCAACTCGGTCGCCATGCCGGCATCGTCCATTACACCGTCGGTCAGCGCCGCGGGCTGGAGATCGGCGGGCAGGCAGAACCGCTCTACGTCGTCCGGCTCGAACCGGAAGGGAACCGCGTCGTGGTCGGCCCGCGTGCCGCGCTCGCCGTGTCCGCGGCCCGGCTGACGGATCTCAACGTGCTCGGCCCGCTTGATGGGCCGCTAACCGCGAAGGTGCGCTCAATGGCCAAGCCAGTTCCTGCGCGCCTTGACGGCGACCGGCTGGTATTCGGGTCGCCCGAATACGGCGTCTCCCCCGGGCAGGCCGCCGTGCTCTATGCCGGTGATCGCGTCCTCGGCGGCGGCTGGATCGCCTCGACCGAGCCAGCGCTTCTCGCCGCCTGACAGAAGAAGGCCCGGCGCGAGTGGCGCCGGGCCCTAGGTTCGCCTGGGAGCTATCCGGGCGGAAGATTGAGCGGCACGATCGAACTCGCGCCGCCAAGCATCAAAGCGCGTTGGTCGCGATATCGTTGCCGAGATCGAGATCGTTACCCACCAGGCCGTTGTCGGTAACGGTCAGATTGTCGTCAGCGAGAATTTCGTCGTCGAGCACCGTCTCGTTGATGATCACGGTATTGCCGGCCGCGTCGTTGGCCGGCGAACCGCATGCGGCAAGGCCGGCAGACACCAGCACGATCGCCAATCCGGAAACGAGCTTCTTCATCCGCACTTCCCCCTCATCATGAAATCGCATCGCGACCATCCGCCGCGTCGCGAATCAATCTATATAGATCCAGTAGGAATTCAAGCGCGATCGTTTCCGCCTGCGCTCACGGCAGCAGGAAGGTGCCTTCGATCGTGGTGACACACGCGCCCGTCAGCAGCACGCGATCGCCGGCCAACCGGCATCCCATCCGCCCACCCCGCGCGCTGGCCTGGTAAGCCGTGAAGCTGTCGCGGCCGAACACGCGGGCCCAATACGGCACCATCACCGCATGTGCCGATCCGGTCACCGGATCCTCCGGAATGTCGAAATAGTCGGTGAACACGCGGCTCACGATGTCCGCCGTGTCCCCCCGCGCGGCGACGATCAGCACATAGGGGCCCAGCGCCTTGACTGCGCGCCCGTCTGGCGCCGCCGCCCGCACCGCTGCTTCGTCGTGGACCACCACCAGCGCATAGCCTTTCTCGTGCCACAGCGTTTCGCGCGCCGTCACCCCCAGCGCCGCAACGATCGCATCGAGCGGCTTGGGATGCGGCGTCCAGGCGGGCAGCGCCATTTCGTACCCTGCCCCACGCCGCGCGACTTCCAGCATCCCGGCCTGCCGCGTCGAAAAACGAACGGCGTCCAGGGTCGTGTCGGACGACAGTACGAAATGTCCGCTGGCGAGCGTCGCATGGCCGCACAGCGCCACTTCCGCCGCCGGGGTGAACCAGCGCAGCTCGAAGTCCGCGTCTTCACCCGTCGCCGGCACGATGAAGGCCGTCTCGGACAGATTGTTCTCGCTGGCGATGTTCTGCAACGTCGCATCGTCCAGCCAGTAGGACAGCGGCATTACCGCCGCCGGATTGCCGGTAAACGGCGCGTCCGCAAACGCATCGATCTGCGCGAATGGAATTCTCATACGTCCCCCGCTGCTCCCCGTGTCCCCGCCGCGCTAGACGCGCTTGCCGAACCAATGCGGCGTCACATCCGCCTCCACCAGCGGATTGTCGGTATCGACATGCCCCTCGGGATCGAGGTGGATCAGCACCTCTACGCGCGGGAATACATCACGCAGCCGCCGCTCGACGCTTTCCACGATGTCATGCGCCGCCGCCACCGTCAGGTTTCGGTCCACCTCCATGTGGAATTGCGCAAACTCGTGCGTGCCCGCGCGCCGCGTGCGGAAATCATGGATGCCGCGGATACCGGGCTGGCGCGCGGCCACCTCGATGAAGGCAGCGCGCTGCTCGTCCGGCCATTCCTTGTCCATCAGCATGTCGATCGCCTGGCTTGATGCCTTGAACGCACCCCAGGCAAGCCACAGCGCAATCGCGATACCGAACACCGGATCGGCGCCCGATAGCCCCGCGAACTGGTCCAGCACCAGCGCCGCAATCACCGCGACGTTGAGCAGCACGTCCGATTGGTAATGGACATTGTCGGCAAGGATCGCGACGGATCCGGTCTTGCGGATGATGCTGCGCTGATAGGCGAGCAGCGCAAAGGTCGCGACGATCGCCACCACCGACACGCCGATGCCAAGCGTCGCATCCTCGTTCACCTGCGGGTTGGAGAAGCGTTCGATCGCCCGCGCCGCAATGCCGATGGCCGACGCGGTGATCAGCACCACCTGGAACAGCGCCGCCAGCGCTTCCGCCTTGCCATGGCCGAAGCGATGATCGTGATCCGCCGGCTCCGCCGCCAGCTTCACGCCGTACAGCGTCACCAGGCTCGCCAGCAGGTCAAGCCCGGTATCGGCAAGGCTGCCCAGCATCGCGACCGATCCAGTGTGCCAGGCCGCATAACCCTTCATCACTAACAGGAAGAATGCGGTCGCGACGCTCGCCAGCGCCGCGCGAAGGGCTAGCGGGATGACGCGCCGGCGTTCGTCACGTGTCATGGGTACAACAGGCCCTCGGTCCAGTCCGCCCCTGCATCGGCGCGTGTGAATAGTCGCCGCTCATGTAGGCGGTGCGCCCGATCCTGCCAGAACTCGATCCGGTCGGGCACGACGCGATAGCCGCCCCAGTGCGGCGGCCGCGGCACGTCATCGCCCTCGAAACGGAACTGCATCGCCTCGAACCGCCCTTCGAAGATCGATCGGGCGGCCAGCGGCCGCGACTGTTCCGAGGCCCAGGCGCCAAGCTGCGAGTCGCGCCCGCGGGACGCGAAATAAGCGTCGCTCTCGGCATCGCTGACAAGGCTCACCGCCCCCTCGATCCGCACCTGTCGGCGAAGCGATTTCCAGTGGAACAGCAATGCCGCCTGCATATTTTCCGCAAGGTCTGTCGCCTTGCGGCTCTCACGGTTGGTATAGAAGACGAAGCCGTCCGGGCCGTGCCCCTTCAGCAGCACCATCCGCGCCGACGGCCGCCCGCGCGAATCCGCCGTGGCAAGCGCCATCGCATTGGGGTCGTTTGGCTCGGTCTCGCGCGCCTCTGCGAACCAGGTCTCGAACAGCGTGAAGGGATCGTCGGCCATGCCGCGCGCCTTAGCACCGGATGCGTCGCGGAACGACTCCCGTGTCCGTGAATTGAATCGGCCTCGCAACGACAATTCTCGAGAACAGGGGCAGGAACCATGGCGGCGCGTGCCTATTGGCAAGGACAAATACGGCTCGCCCTGGTGTCGATCCCGGTCGAGATCTACTCCGCGACCAAGTCTGGCGCCGCGGTTTCGTTTCGCCAGATCCATGAGCCCAGCGGCCAGCCGATCCATTACGAAAAGGTCGCGGACGGCGTCGGCCCGGTGAACCCGGACGATATCGTGAAGGGCTATCAGATCGAAAAGGGCGAGTACGTCCTGCTCGAACAGGACGAGATCGATTCGGTGAAACTGGAATCGAAGAAGACGCTGGAGCTCACCCAGTTCGTTGATGCGACCGACATCGACGTTCTTTATTATGAAAAGCCCTATTTCGTCGTTCCGGCGGATGATCTGGCGGAGGAAGCCTTCATCGTCCTGCGCGAGGCACTGCGCCGCACGAAGAAGGTCGGGCTCGGTCAGCTCGCGATGCGCGGCCGCGAATATGTCGTCAGCCTGAAACCATGCGGCCGGGGCATGGTTCTCGAAACGCTGCGCTACGCCGACGAAGTGAACCGCGCGCAGAGCTACTTCCGCGACATTCCCGATGCGAAGCCCGACGAGGATCTGCTGGAACTTGCCGAGGCGCTGATCGAGAAGAAGAGCGGCGCCTTCGATCCCAAGGAATTCCACGATCGCTATGTCGATGCGCTGAAGGACCTGATCGAGCGCAAGCGCAAGCAGAAAAGCAATCGCAAGATCATCGAGGACAAGGACAGCGGCGGCGGCCGCTCCGCCTCGAACGTCGTCGACCTCATGGCCGCGCTGAAGAAATCGATGGAAAAGAGCGGCGGCAGCGCGCCTGCTACCAAGCCCGCCGCAAAGAAGCCGGCAGCGAAGAAGGCGCCCGCGAAGAAGCCAGCGGCCCGCACGGCTTCAGGCAGCACCGCCGCAAAGAAGGCGCCAGCGAGGAAGCGGGCGTGATCGCGCGCGGCCCAGGGGACTTCGCATGAGCACCGATCCGCTCGCTCGCTACAACGCCAAGCGCGATTTCTCGAAGACCGCGGAGCCCGCCGGCACGCTCGCGCCCGGCAACGGCAACAGCTTCATGGTGCAGAAGCATGATGCGACCCGTCTCCACTGGGATTTCCGGCTGGAGCTCGACGGCGTCCTGAAGAGCTGGGCAGTAACGCGCGGGCCCAGCCTCGACCCCAACGAAAAGCGCCTCGCCGTCCGCACCGAGGATCACCCGCTCAGCTACGCCACCTTCGAAGGCACCATCCCCAAGGGCGAGTACGGCGGCGGCACCGTCATGCTATGGGATCGCGGCACCTGGTCCGTGATCAAGGGCAAGTCGCCGAAGGACTTAGAAAAGGGACACCTCCATTTCGTGCTCGATGGCGAACGGATGAAGGGCGAATGGCTGCTCATCCGCCTGAAGCCGCGCGGCAAGGAGAAGAACGAGAACTGGCTGCTGCGCAAGATCGATGATGCCTATGCCGGTGGCACCGACACCTTGGTCGAAACCGCACTCACCAGCATCGAGACCGGCCGTACGATGCAGGAGATCGCCGAGGGCAAGAAGCCTCCTGCAAAGGCCAAACGAGCAGCCGGGAACAAGGCCGCTGCAAGCAAGGCGCCCGCCGACAAGAAGCGCGCGGGCAAGGCGCCGCGAAAGGCCGCCGGCAAGCCCCCCGCCTTTACCGATCCTCAGCTCTGCACCCTCGTCGATGCAGTCCCCACCGGCAGCAACTGGCTGCACGAGGTGAAATACGACGGCTATCGCGCGCTGATCGCGGTCGGTGACGGCGGGGCCAGGGTCTACACCCGCAACGGCCTCGACTGGACGGACAAGTTCGCGGCCATTGCGGAGGCAGCCGCTGCGCTCGATGTCGAGGATGCGCTGATCGACGGGGAAATCGTCGCCTTCAAGGATGGCCGTCCCGATTTCTCGACGCTGAAGGATGCGATCTCCGCCGGCGGCGACATGACATTCTTCGCCTTCGACCTTCTGGAGCTGAATGGCGAGGATCTGCGCCCGCTTCCGACGATCGACCGCAAGGAGCGGCTGCGCCCGCTCATTCCCGGCGCTGACCGGATCCAGTTCAGCGAGCATGTCATCGGCTCCGGCGAGGAACTGCTCGATACGATGTGCGAACAGGGGCTGGAGGGCGTCGTCTCCAAACAGGCCGACGCGCCCTATCGTTCGGGGCGCACCAAGGCCTGGCTCAAGATCAAATGCACCCGCCGCCAGGAATTTGTCATCATCGGCTGGACGCCTTCGGACAAGTCGCGCGGCTTCCGTTCGCTGCTGCTCGGCGTGCATGAGGATGGCAAGCTGCGCTACGCCGGCAAGGTCGGTACCGGCTTTTCCAACCAGCTGATGATCGATCTTGGCGAGAAGCTCGCGAAGCTGGAACGCAAGACACCGACCGTCGAGGTGCCGCGAAACCTGCGCGCTGCGGTGCGCGGTGCGCATTGGGTCACGCCCAAGCTCGTCGCCGAGATCGCCTATACCGAAACGACGCCGGATAACGTGCTGCGCCACCCGAGCTTCCTCGGTCTGCGCGGGGACAAGGAGGCGAAGGACGTGGTGATCGAAACGCCGCAGCCGCTGCCCGCCACCGCTGCCGCGCCGGAAGTCAGCGTGAAGGTCAGCAGCCGCGACCGACTGATCTTCCCCGAATCAAGCGTCACCAAGGGCGACCTCGCCGACTATTACGCGAAGGTGGCCGCGATCATGCTGCCCTGGTCGGCGCGCCGCCCGATCAGCCTCGTCCGCTGTCCGCAGGGCCGCGCCAAGAAATGCTTCTTCCAGAAACATGACGCGGGCTCGTTCGGAGATCACGTGCATCAGGTGCCGGTGACGGAAAAGGACGGCTCGACCGAGAATTACCTATGGGTCGATGACGCTGACGGCCTCGTCGCCTGCGTGCAGATGGGCACGATCGAGTTCCACGGCTGGGGCTCTACGATCGATCATCTCGAGCAGCCCGACCGGCTGGTGTTTGATCTCGATCCCGACGAGGGCCTGGATTTCGGCGATACCAAGAAGGCGGCAGAGCATCTGAAGAACCTGCTCTCCGAAGTCGGCCTGGTCAGCTTCCCGATGCTGTCGGGCGGCAAGGGCGTGCACGTCGTCGTGCCGTTGACGCCCAAGGCTGATTGGCCGGCGGTGAAGAGCTTTGCCGATCGCTTTGCGCGCGCGCTCGCTCAGTCGGAGCCAGACCGCTTCGTCGCCACCATGTCAAAGGCGAAGCGCAAGGGCCGGATCTTCATCGATTGGCTGCGCAACCAGCGTGGCGCCACGGCGATCATGCCCTATGCCGCCCGCGCGCGCGCCGGCGCCCCGGTCGCCGCACCGGTTTCGTGGACGGAGCTTCGCGACATCGACACCGCGGCGCGCTGGCACGTCACGGACGGTGACGAGTTGATCGCCCGGGCCGGCACCCGCGCCCTCGCCGGCTGGGGCGTCGCCGATCAGACGCTTCCCGATCTCTGACCGAACCCGGACCCGGACCCGGACCACTTAGTTATTGCACCTGTCCTGCGCGTAGCTAGGGTCCGCCGCGCCGATTGGGGGAGCCCGACCACGTGGCGACGCAGCCTGCCCTGTTCGATGCCGCGACGCATGCGCGCCGCTGGGTCGACGATTATTGCGCTAACGCCGGGGCCGGCGGCGATGTGCTGTGCAGCGCCGACAAGGCATCCTGGCTTGCCATGTTCGAGGAACTGGCCGGCGTCGTGGGCGACGACCTCGGCCATGCGCGTGAGCGCGTCCAGCGACACGCCGCGGACATGGGCACCGGCTTCCGCATCCCGGGCGAGGCCGAGGAGCGCCCCTGGCCGGTTTCCCCCGTCCCGCTGCTGATCGACAGCGACGAATGGACCCGGATCGAACGCGGCGTGGTGCAGCGGGCTTCGCTGTTCGAAACGATCCTCGGCGATCTCTATGGCGAGGCGAAGCTCGTCCGGCGCGGCCTCATCCCGGCGGCGCTCGTCACGGGCAGCCAGTTCTTCCTGCGCCAGCTAATCGGGCTCGCCCCGCCCGGTGGCCACCACCTGCATTTCGTCGCGGTCGATCTCGGCCGTGGCCCGACCGGCGAATGGCGCGTCCTGGCCGATCACCTGCGCACTCCCGCAGGCGCGGGCTACGCGCTGGAAAATCGGTTGGCGATGAGCCGGACGCTCGGTGGCCTGCAGGCGCGGCTGAACGTCGCGCGTCACGCGCCCTTTTTCGCCGCCTTTCGCGATGGCCTCGCCGCGCTCTGCCGCCGCGCCGATCCGCGCATCGGCCTCCTCACGCCCGGCCGCTACAATCCCAGCTACCCCGAACAGGCGCATCTCGCGCGCTACCTCGGCTTCCTGCTCGTCGAGGGCGCCGATCTCGCAGCTCTTGAGGACAAGGTTTACATCCGCACCATCGGCGGGCTGAAGCGGATCGACGCTTTATGGCGCCGGCTCGATCCGCGTTTCCTCGATCCGCTGGCCTTCGACACCCATTCGCAGATCGGCGTACCCGGTCTGATCGACGCCTACGCCGCCGGTAACGTCGTCCTCTCCAATGCGCCGGGGGTCGGCGTGCTGGAAGCGGCGGCGTGGAACGCCTTCCTGCCGCAACTCTCCACCCGGCTGACGGGCGCTGACCTGACGCTGCCCAACATTGCCACCTGGTGGTGCGGCCAGCCGTCTGAGCGGGAGCGCGTTGAGGAAGATCTTGCCAACCTGCAGATCGCGCCCGCGTTCGGCGGCGGCACGCTCGGCCTGCCCGCTGATGCCCCGGTTGCGGGCGGCGATCTTACCCCGGAACAGCGCACCGCGTTGCTCGCTGACATGGCCCGCCGTCCACAGGACTATGTCGGGCAAGAGATCATCCGGCTCTCCACCATGCCGGTCGTTGCCGGCGACACGCTCGTCGCCCGCCCCTTCACCCTGCGCGTATTCGCCGCACGCGGCGCGGATGGAAGCTGGACGGTTCTGCCCGGCGGCTTCGCACGCATCGGCGAGCATCCGGATCCGCGCGCCGCGGTGATGGGCGAAGGCAGCTGGTCGGCCGATGTCGTCGTGCACGGGCGGGTACCAGTTGCGCCCATCTCTCTCCTTCCCGCACCGGATTCGCACCATGTGCGCCGCAATCCGGGCACCTTGCCGAGCCGCGTTGCCGACAATTTCTACTGGCTGGGCCGCTATCTGGAACGTGGCGAGGCCCTGCTCGCGATCATCCGCGTGATGCTCGGCAACTCGATCGACGCCGATGGCGGCGCCGCCCTGGGCCCGGATACCGTCGGCCGCCTCGTCAACCTGGTCGCAGCATCCGGCGCAGCTCCCGCCCCGCCTTCGCTGTCTCGCGCGGATCTGCGCCAGACGGCGCGCACCGCGATGGAGGCGGGAGGCGGCTGGCAGTCCGTCGCGGAGATCAACCGTCAGGCGCGCCGCGTCGGCGAAGGCTCGCGCGATCGCCTCTCGGCAGATATGGTGCGCCTGCTAGACGCGCCTTTCCCCACTCACCGCGGCATGCTCGATCGCGCCGGCTCGCTTCAGCGCCGTTACGCCGCCATCGCCGGTCTGTCGGCCGAGCATATGAGCCGGACGGCCGCCTGGCGTTTCCACGATCTCGGCCGCCGGGTCGAGCGCGCGGCCGCCATCGCCCGCGCCGTCCGCACCTTCGGCATGCCCGGCGCCTCGCTCGACGATCTTTCCACCCTGCTCGATCTCGCCGACAGTCAGATCAGCTATCGCCAGCGCTATCTCACCGGTCTCGCCCGTGTGCCGGTCATCGACCTTGTCGTGCTCGATCCCGGCAATCCGCGCGCTCTTGCCTTCCAGGTGGAGCGGATCTGCGAGCATCTCGGCGCGCTTCCCACCCTGAACGACGATGGCATGGCCGAGCCGCAGCAGACGCAGGCGACCGAATTGAAGGCGATGGTGTCGATCGCCCGGGCCGCGACCCTCGACTGGGAAGCGCTCAGCCGGATCGAACAGCACCTCGCCGGCCTTTCGGATGCCATTGCGCGTCGCTATTTCCTGCAGGGCGCCGAGCCGTTGCGCGCCGGAGGCCTGACGCTCGCGTGATCTACGACATCGTTCATGTAACGCGCTTCGATTACGGAGCGCAGGTCAAGTTCGCGCGCTGCAACCTCAGGCTCCAGCCGATCGACTGGCCGGGGCAGCACGTCGAATCCTACACGCTGCGTGTCTCCCCCGCCGGCCGCACGACACCGGCCCGCGCCGAGGCCGGCCTCGCCCATGTCACCCGGCTCGTGATCGACGAACCCGTCCGCCGCCTGACGATCGAAAGCATCGCCCGGGTAACGGTCGACCGCCTCGTGCCGGTACCGGACGCCAGCGACCCTACGCTCGGCGAAGTGGCAAGCCTCGCCCGCGCCAGTCGCGATCTCAGTGCCGCCGGCCCGGCAAGTTACCTCTTCCCCTCGCCGCTCATCCCGCTCGAACGCGCCATCGCCGATTATTGCGCGCCCGATCTCGATCCCGGCCGCAACGCGCTGGAGGCCGGCATCGCGCTCGCCCGCCGCATCCAGGCCGATTTCGAATTCGACCCCGCTGCCACGCTGGTGGATACGCCGCCGCACGAGGCCTTCGCCAAGCGCCGGGGCGTGTGCCAGGATTTCGCCCAGATCATGATCACTGGCCTTCGCGCCGCGGGGCTCCCCGCCGCCTATGCATCCGGCTATATCCGCACCCTGCCGCCGGAAGGGCAGGAACGGCTGGTCGGCGCCGACGCGACACATGCCTGGGTGCTATTGTGGTGCGGGCCCGAGCGCGGCTGGGTCGGTTTCGATCCCACCAACGGCATCTGGATGGCGAGCGACCATATCGTCATGGCAGTCGGCCGCGATTATGCAGAGATCGCGCCCGTCGACGGTGTCGTGCTCGGCTCTAGCGCGCAGAAGATGGACGTCTCGGTCGACGTCGCCCTCGTCGTCTGAACAACAAAAGGGCCGCCCCGCGTTCGGCAGGAACGGCCCTTCAAGTCGTCAGCGAAAAAAAACGATCAGGCGGCGGCCTGCTCGCTGAGCGCCGGATAGTCGATGTAGCCTTCCGACCCCTTGCTGTACCAGGTCTTGGGATTGTCCTGGTTCAGCGGCGCCCCGGTGCGCAGCCGCTCGACGAGGTCCGGGTTGCCGATGAACGCACGGCCGAATGCGATCGCATCCGCCACACCCGAATCGAGATCGGCCTGCGCCTTCTCGAGCGTGTAATCCTGGTTCAGCACCAGCGGGCGCGAGAAGACCTTGCGGATCTGGGGGCTGAGCTTGGGCACGCTCGACGCGCCGAATGTGCCATCGGGCGATTGCTCGCGCAGCTCGAGGAAGGCGATGCCCAGCTCGTCCAGCACCTTGGCGGCCGGGATGAACACGGCCTCAGGGTTGCTGTCGTCGGCGCCCTGCGTCTCGCCGTTGGGTGACAGGCGGATCGATGTGCGCTCCGCGCCAACCACGGCAATCACCGCCTGCACCGCTTCCTTCATGAAGCGGATGCGGTTCTCGGGCGAGCCGCCATACTCGTCATCGCGCAGGTTGGTGTTGTCGCGCAGGAACTGGTCGATCAGATAGCCATTGGCGCCGTGCAGCTGCACACCGTCGAAGCCTGCGGCGATCGCATTGCGCGCGGCATCGGCATATTGCTCGATCGCTTCCTTGATCTCGTCGATCGTCGCAGCCCGTGCCTCGCCATAGGGGTTCTTCTCCGGGATCGGATAAGGCGCGCGGGTCGCGGAGGCGGACAGCGGCTGCAGCTTGTTCACGTCGGGGCGCGCCAGGCGTCCCTGATGCCACAGCTGGGCGACGATCTTGCCGCCGGCCTTATGCACCGCCTCGGTGATCGGCTTCCACGCCTCGGTCTGCGCCTCGGTCCAGAGGCCGGGCGCATTGGGCCAGCCAAGTCCCTGGCGGCTGATGCCGGTCGCTTCGGAAATGATCACGCCGGCGCTTGCCCGCTGGCGGTAATATTCGATCATCATCTCGGTCGGCACATGATCCGCATCCGCGCGGGTGCGGGTGAGCGGGGCCATCAAGATGCGGTTGGCGGCGCGAATCGCGCCCAGTTCGATTGGATCGAAGAGGCTTGGCATTCATCTCCCTTTCGGCTGCGCTTTTGCTACGCGACTTGCGCGATCTAGGCAGTTAGTTGGCACCATGCACGAGGCACCGGCCCCAAGAAAAGCTACACCCCAGCCAAGCGGCGGCCCACTCGCCTTCGCGGCGCTGCTCGGCGGCAACCTCGCGCTGGCCTTCGGGCCGTGGTTCGTTCGCCTGACGGACGTCGGCCCGGTCGCGGCGGGCTTCTGGCGGATCGCACTCGCGACGCCGCTGCTTCTCGTGCTCGGCGCGATGACGACACGGCACGCCTTCGCCAGTGCGCGGGGGCTTGGCTGGGTGCTCATCGGCTCGGGCGTGCTGTTCGCCGGCGATCTCGCGAGCTGGCATGCCGGCATCCATCATACCAAGCTCGCCAATGCGACGCTCTTCGGCAATGCGGCCACGTTCGTTTTCCCGCTCTACGGCTTCCTCGTGGCGCGCGCGTGGCCGACGCGATTACAGGGCCTTGCGCTCGCGCTCGCCGGCGTCGGCGCCGCCTTGCTGATGGGGCGCTCCTATCAGCTCGCCCCGCAGAACTTGGTCGGTGACTTGCTCTGCCTTCTCGCCGGCGTCCTGTACGCTGGTTATTTCATCCTGATGGCGCGCGCGCGCGCCACCATGGCGCCGCTGCCCGCGCTTGGCCTCTCTTCCGCCGCCGCCACGCTGCCGCTGCTCTTTGCGGCGCTGGTGCTGGGCGAGAAGGTGATGCCAAGCGACTGGACGCCGCTGCTCGCGCTCGCCTTGTTCAGCCAGGTGATTGGGCAAGGCCTGATGATCTACGCCCTCGGCCGTTTCAGCCCGCTCGTCATCGGCCTCGCGCTGCTTACTCAGCCGGTGGTCGCCGCTGCGGTCGGCTGGCTGGCCTATGGCGAGGCACTTGGCGCTGCCGATCTGGTCGGCGCCGTGCTTGTTGCCACCGCGCTGGTCCTCGTCCGAATCGCGCCGGAGCGCGTCACCGAGCGCGCTGCCGATGCGGGAGTGGCACAACAGACCTCGCCGGGGGTATAAGGCAGCATGACCGACACCGCAGACCTGACGCTCGACGAGATCCGCCTCCTGCTCGCCCCCGCGATCGCAGAGAATGCCGCGTTCGACGGCTGGGGCGATGCCGCGCGCGACATGGCGGCGGAAATGGCCGGGATCGACCTCGATGTCGCCAAGGTCGCCTTCGAGGGCGGCGCAGTGGCGATGATCGACGCCTGGTTCGCGTCGATCGACGCGGCGATGCTCATCGCGCTCCCGCCGGAACGACTCGCCACGATGAAGATCCGGCAGCGCATCACTTCGCTGGTGGAGGCGCGGCTCGATGTACTTGCCCCGCACCGCGAGGCGCTTCGCCGGGCGCTCGCCATTCTCGCCATGCCGCAGAACGTCGCCACCGCGGCCAGGCTCGGCTGGCGCAGCGCTGACGCCATGTGGCGCGCCGCCGGCGACACGGCGACGGACTATAACCATTATACCAAGCGCACCATGCTGCTCGGCGTCTATGCCGCCACGATTACCGTCTTCCTCGACGATGAAAGCGACGGCTACGCGGACACCCGCGCCTTCCTCTCGCGCCGCATCGACAACATCATGCACATCGAGAAAGCCAAGGCTGGCTTCATCCGACGGACGCAGCATCGCCCCAGCCTCAGCCGCTTCATCGGGCGCCTCCGCTACCCCGTCGTCTGACGAGAATTGATAATCGTTCGCAGAATCGGTAAGGGGCGGGACGTGCTTGCTCCTGCTTCCTTACCGCTAGAAACGCTCCCGGTTCACCGCCGCGCCACGATCACTGACATCGCCTGGGATCGCCTGGCGCCCCCCGAGGCACGCCGCCTGCGCGAATTCGGCTTCGACGTCGGGGTGCATGTCGAGATCCTCCACCGCGCCACGCTGTTCCGCGGCCCGCTGGCCTGCCGCATCGGCCGCATGACGGTGGCGCTTCGCCGCAGCGTCGCCTCGGCGATCACGGTGTTGACCGACTGACATGAGCAATCTTCCGCTGGTCGCGCTCGTCGGCAATCCCAATGCCGGCAAATCCGCCCTGTTCAACGCGCTCACCGGCGCCCGGCAGAAGGTCGGCAATTACCCCGGCGTCACCGTTGAACGGCACTCGGGCCGCCTCGCGCTCGATGACGGCCGCCCTATCGAGCTCGTCGATCTGCCCGGCACCTACAGCCTCGATCCCTCCTCGCCCGACGAGCAGGTCACCCGCGATGTGCTCTTCGGCAAGCAGGCCGGGGAGCGGCGGCCCGACGCGCTGATCGTCGTCGTCGATGCGGCCAACCTCGATCTTCACCTTCGCTTCGCGCTGCAGCTGATCGCGCTCGGCCTGCCCGTGGTGGTCGCGCTCAACATGGTCGATCTGGCCGAGCGCGACGGCCTCGTCCTTTCGCCCGAGGCCCTGTCGCGCGAGCTCGGCGTGCCGGTAGTCGCCACCGTCGCGGTGCGCAAGCGCGGCCTCGACGTGCTGCGCGCCGCTCTCACCGCCGCGGTCGAGGGCGGCGGCAGTGGGCGCTCCGCCCCGGCGCCTGCAGATCTCGCCGATCAGCCGCTTCCCGCCCTGCAACGCCGTGCGCGTGACATTGCGGCTGCCGCGATCGTCTCCGAAACGCCGATGCGCCGCTGGAACCATGCGCTCGATAGCGTCGCGCTCCACCCGGTCATTGGGCCGCTGCTGCTCGTCGCCCTGATGTTCGTCATGTTCCAGGCGGTGTTCAGCTGGTCGGAAGCGCCGATCGGCTGGATCGAGGACGGTTTTGCCGCGATCGACGAGGTCGTCCGCGGCGTCATGCCGGACGGCCTGCTGCGATCGATGATCACGGACGGCCTCATCGCCGGCGTGGGCGCGGTGGTCGTGTTCCTACCGCAGATCCTGATCCTTTTCACCTTCATCCTGGTGCTGGAGGCATCGGGCTACATGGTGCGCGCGGCCTTCCTGATGGATCGCCTGATGGCCGGCGTCGGCCTCTCGGGGCGCGCCTTCATCCCGCTCTTGTCGAGCTTCGCCTGCGCCGTTCCCGGCATCATGGCGACCCGCACGATCAGCGACGAGAAGGATCGGCTGACGACGATTCTTATCGCGCCCTTGATGACCTGCTCGGCGCGCCTCCCGGTCTACACGATCATCATCGGCGCCTTCATTCCGGCACGCACCGTGCTGCCCGGCGTCGGGCTGCAAGGCCTCATCCTTCTCGGTCTTTATCTCGCGGGGATCGCAGGTGCCTTTATCGCCGCACTGCTCCTGCGCCGCACGGTGACGAAGGGCCATTCCTCCGGCTTCATGATGGAGATGCCGAAATATCAGATGCCGCGCCTCAGCGACATCCTTCTCGGCCTGTGGACCCGTGCCGTCATCTTCCTGAAGCGCGCCGGCACGATCATCGCGCTTACCACGATCATCCTCTGGGCGCTGCTCAGCTTCCCGCGCGCCACCGAGGGCCAGAGCCAGGTGGAGCATTCCATCGCCGGCCGTATCGCCAGCGGCATCGAGGTCGTGGTGAAGCCGATCGGCTTCAATCACGATATCGCGCTGGCGCTGATCCCCGCCATGGCCGCGCGCGAGGTTGCCGTCGCGGCGATCGGCACCGCCTATGCCGTCGACAATCCGGACGAGGCCTCGGGCGAGCAAACGATTATCGAGAAGCTGCGCGAACGCTGGTCGCTGCCCACCGCGCTCGCCTTCCTCATGTGGTTCGTCTTCGCCCCGCAATGCGTCTCGACGATCGCCATCACCCGGCGAGAGACAAATGGCTGGAAGTGGCCGCTGTTCATGGTTGGCTATCTGTTCGCCGCCGCTTACATCATGGCCGGAATCACTTACTGGCTCGCCGTTGCGCTGGGCCTCTGAACAAAGGCATCACTGAATGGCGGGCAGCGTCAACAAGGTCATCCTCGTCGGCAATCTCGGTCGCGATCCCGAATCGCGCTCGTTCCAGAACGGCGGCAAGGTCGTGAACCTGCGCATTGCCACCAGCGAAAGCTGGAAGGATCGCAATACCGGCGAGCGCAAGGAAAAGACCGAGTGGCATTCGGTCGCGATCTTCAACGAAGGCCTGGCCAACGTTGCCGAGCGCTTCCTGCGCAAGGGGTCGAAAGTCTACATCGAAGGCCAGCTGCAGACCCGCAAGTGGCAGGACAAGGACGGCCAGGACCGTTACTCCACCGAAGTGGTGCTGCAAGGCTTCAACAGCGTCCTCACCATGCTCGATGGGCCCGGTGGCAATGCGGGCGGCGGTGGCGGCGGCAGCCGCGATGACTTCGGCGGCGGCGACGATTTCGGCGGCGGCGGCGGCGGCGGCTTCGGCGGCGGTAACCGTGGCAGCGGCGGTCGCAGCGGCGGCGGCGCTGGCGGCGGCTTCGGCCAGTCGCGCGGCGGCTTTTCCGACGACCTTGACGACGACGTGCCCTTCTAAGCTCGACGCAAATGATGCGAGGCGTGCCGGAACCTTCAGGCCGGCGCGCCCTTTTTGACGACGCGTCCATCAGGCGTTAGCGCCGGACACCGACCATCGTTGCCAGGAGCCGTTACGCACCCACATCCACCACTGCTCGATGAGGTCGATCGTGCCCGCGTAATGGCGCTCTACGATCTTGCCGGGGCGCGCGAAGAAGGCGTGCTGGACGATCTGGCATCGTTCGCCTCGGAATTGTGCGCTGCCCCGGTCGCGGCGGTCAGCCTGGTCGAGGAGGAGTTCCAGACCTTCCTCTCCCGCACCGGCACCGAACTTGCCGGAACGCCGCGGCCCCAGTCCTTCTGCGCTTATGCCATGCACGGCCACCAGGTAATGGAAGTGCCGGATGCGACGCGCGATGTCCGCTTTGCAGATAATCCGCTGGTCACCGGGGAACCGTTTATCCGCTTCTATGCCGGTGCGCCGCTGGTGTCGCGTGAAGGCGTTCCGCTTGGTGCGATCTGCGTCATCGATGTCACGCCGCGCGACGGCCTCACCGCCTTCCAGACGCGCGGGCTCGAAATCCTCGCCACCAGCGTCATGTCGCGCCTCGACGCGCGGCGCGTGGCCCGCGAACAGCGCAAGGAACGCGAGGCCGTCGCGGAAACGCGCGCCGCGCTGCAGGATAGCGAGATCCGCTTCCGCACCCTGGCGGATACCATGCCGCAGATGGTGTGGTCGACGCAGCCCGACGGTTATCACGATTACTACAATGCGCGCTGGTACGAGTTCACCGGCGCGCCCGCCGGCACCACCGATGGCGAGGGCTGGAACAACATGTTCCATCCCGACGATCAGGAGCGCGCCTGGCAGGTTTGGCGCCACAGCCTGGAAACCGGCGCGCCCTACCAGATCGAATACCGGCTGCGGCATTTCGACGGCACGTATCGCTGGGTGCTCGGCCGCGCGCAGCCGATCCGTGATCAGCACGGGCGGATCACCCGCTGGTTCGGCACCTGCACCGACATCCACGAGCAGAAGCTCGCGCTCGAGGAGCGGGAAGTCATCAGCCAGGAGCTGTCGCACCGCATCAAGAACATCTTCGCGGTGATGAGCGGCCTCATCCATCTCGCCGCCCGCACCCGCCCCGAGATCGCCCCGCTCGCGGCCGACCTGCGCGAACGGATCGCGGCGCTTGGCCGGGCGCATGATTTCGTCCGCCCGCACAGCTCCAACTCGCGTCCCTCGGCCCAGCAGGACAGCCTGCGCGGCCTTTTAGGCGAATTGCTCGCGCCTTATCAGAGCACCCCCGGCGAGCGCGTGACGATCGACGGGGTTGATGTCGCGATCGACGATCGCGCTGCCACGCCGCTCGCCCTCCTGTTCCACGAACTCGCGACCAACGCGAGCAAGTACGGTGCCCTCTCCACGCCGGAAGGGCATGTCACGATCCTTGTCGGAGACGATGGGGAGAATGCGACGATCGTCTGGCGCGAGCGTGGCGGCCCGCCGCTCACGGGCGCTGCGGAGCCGTCAGGTTTCGGCAGTCACTTGATCGAGCTTAGCGCGGTTCGCCACCTTGGCGGCTCGGTCGTCCGCAATTGGCAGGAAGAAGGCCTGGAGATGACGATCCAGGCGCCGCGCGGCTCGTTCAGCCGAGCGCGTCGAGCCGGATGACGTCGTCGTTGGCGGCAGGCTGCTCTCCGCTGGCCAGCGCCGCCGCCGCCAGGATCGCCTTGTCGCTGAACGGCTTGCGGATATAGCCCAGCGCATCCACGCCGGCGCCGATCTGCGACGGGTTCGCGGTGACGAATACGACCTTCACGCCGTAATCGCGTGCAATCCGCTCCGCGATCTGCGGGCCCGTCGCGCCGTCGCGAAGGTTGATGTCGACAAAGGCGAAGGCGCATCCGGGCGCGGCGGCCAGTGCCTGCTCGCTGTCCGCGGCAATCGCCGCGACCTGATATCCTGCGTCGGTAAGAATTCGCTCCAGGTCGAGCGCGACGAAGATCTCGTCTTCAATGATGAGTGCAGTTTTGCTCATAATAGTCGTGAGGCAACCCGGTTAACTAGATTTCGTTCCCCGCAAGAGGAAGATTGCATGTTCGGCCAGGAAATTTGCCGCGGCCGATGTGGTTTTTTTGTCACCCGAAAGAAACCACGCGCCTTCCACCACGACTCCCCTGTCCTTCAGGTGCGCGCGAAAATCATCGATCGTCAGGTGATGGATATTGGGCGTATCGTACCAGCGCTCCGGCAGCAGCCGGGTCACCGGCATTCGACCACCCCACAGCAGTGACAGTCGAACGCGCCAATGCGCGAAGTTGGGAAAGCTCACGAACGCCCGGCGCCCGATCCGCAGCAGGTGATCGAGCACCGCGTCGGGCGCCCGGCAGGTCTGCAGCGTCTGGCTCAGGATCGCATAGTCGAAGCTCGCATCGGGATATCCCGCCAGATCAACGTCCGCATCGCCCTGGATCACGCTGAGGCCGCGCCCCACTGCTGCTGCGACATTGTGCGGTTCCAGTTCCAACCCGCGCGCGTCTGCCTGCTTGCCGTCGCGAAGCGCCGCCATCAGCGCACCGTCGCCGCAGCCGACGTCCAGTACCCGGCTGCCCGGCGCGACATGATCCGCGATGATGGCGAGGTCCGCGCGAAGGCTCATGCTGCCGTCCCCAGGAAGCCGGCGACCACCCGGTTCATCTCCGGCGAATCGAGCAGGAACGCGTCATGGCCGTATGGGCTGGACAGCTCGACGAAGCTGACGGGCGCGCCGGCGGCGTTCAGCGCCTGCACGATGCTGCGCGATTCGCGGGTCGGATACAGCCAGTCGGTATCGAAGCTCACCAGCGCGAACCGCGCGCGCGACTGGCGGAAGGCATTGGCGAGCAACCCGCCATGCTCCTCCGCCAGATCGAAATAATCCATGGCCCGCGTGATATAGAGGTACGAGTTCGCGTCGAACCGATCGACGAACGCGATGCCTTGGTGGCGCAGATAGCTTTCCACCTGAAAATCCGCGTCAAACCCGAAGGTCTTGGCCTCGCGCGCCTGCAGCTTGCGGCCGAATTTCTCGGTCAGGCCAGCCTCCGACAGATAAGTGATGTGCGCCGCCATGCGCGCCACCGCCAGCCCGGCCGCGGGCGCCGAATGGCCGTAATAATCGCCCCCGCGCCAGTTGGGATCGGCCATCACTGCCTGCCGTCCCACCTCGTGGAAGGCGATATTCTGCGCCGAATGCCGCGCGGCGGACGCGATCACCACCACCGCCTCCGCCCGGTCCGGGAAAGTGGCGGGCCAGCTCAGCGCCTGCATCCCGCCCATCGACCCGCCGATCACCGCCTTAAGCCGGGCAACGCCAAGGTGGTCGAGCAGCATCGCCTGCGCGCGCACCATGTCGCGGATGGTGATGACCGGGAAGGTCATGCCCCATGGCCGGCCGGTCGCCGGGTTCACCGTCGCGGGGCCCGACGATCCCATGCAGCTCCCGAGCACGTTCGCGCACACCACGAAGAACCGGTTCGTATCCACCGGGCGACCAGGACCGACCATCTGGGTCCACCAGCCCGCCTTTCCGGTACGCGGATTCGCACCCGCGACATGCTGGTCCATCGTCAGCGCATGGCAGACGAGCACCGCATTGCCGCCGTCCGGCGCCAGCGTGCCATAGGTTTCGTATGCGATCTCGACCGGCGTCAGCTGCCCCCCGCCGTCGAGCGGCAGCGGGCCGGGCAGGATCACATGGCGCTGGAGACCGAAACGCTGGTCGTCGGCTGACATGATGGCGGCGCTAGCATTGCGCGCGCGCCAAGCAAACCCGCGGCATCGCGCCATTTGTTGCAGATCAGCACCATGGCGCGCGATGAAGGCTACAATTGCCAAGCGTGATCCGCCGCCGCTATGCGCCCGCACCATGACAGGCCCCACTCCCAAGCCGTGGATCATGGAGATCGCGCCCTACGTCCCCGGTCGCTCGACCACGGATGACGGGCGCAAGGTCGCCAAGCTTTCCTCCAACGAAAATCCGCTCGGCACCAGCGCCAAGGCGCGCGCGGCCTTTGCCTCCGCCGCCAACAACCTGGAACGCTATCCGGACGCCAGCGCCAACGAGCTGCGCGAGGCGCTCGCTGCACGCCACGGGCTCGATCCCGCGCGCATCATCTACGGCAACGGCTCCGACGAGGTGCTCCACCTTGCCGCCGGCGCCTTCGCCGGCCCGGGCGACGAGGCGATCTACGTCAATTACGGGTTCGCGGTGTACCCGATCGCGATCCGCCGCGTCGGCGCCACCCCGGTGATCGCCCCCGACAAGGATTACGCGACCGATGTCGACGCGATCCTCGCCGCGGTCACCGAGCGCACCAGGATCGTGTTCGTCGCCAATCCCAACAATCCTACCGGCACCTATGCGCCGCGCGCCGAGATCGAGCGGCTGCATGCGGGCTTGCGCGACGACATCCTGCTCGTTCTCGACCACGCCTATGCCGAGTATATCGAGGGCGGCGACGACGATGGCGGCATGGCGCTCGCCGCACGCGCCTCGAACGTGCTCGTCACGCGGACCTTCTCCAAGATGTACGGCCTCGCGGCGGAGCGGATCGGCTGGGGCTATGCCGCCGCGCCGATCATCGAGGCAATGCACCGCATCCGCCTGCCCTTCTCGATCACCATCGCCGGCACCGCTGCCGCGGTCGCGGCGCTCGGCGATACCGATTTCGTCGCCCACACCGCCGCGCACAATGCCAGGTGGCGTGCCTGGTTCGCGGACGAGATCGCCAAGTTCGGCAATGCCGGCCTTCGCGCCATCCCCAGCCAGGCGAACTTCGTCCTCGTCGTGTTCGAAGGCGCCCTGACGGCGGAGGCCGCGTACAAGGGCCTGATGGATGCCGGCTATATCGTCCGCTGGCTCCCCGGCCAGGGCCTCCCCCATGGCCTGCGTATCACCATCGGCAGCGAAGACGAGACCAAGGGCGTCATCGCCGCGCTTCGCCGTTTGACGGACGCGGCGTGACCGACGCGCTCAGGATGGACCTCCGCTAGATGCTGCCCTTCGCCCGCGTCACCATTGTCGGCCTCGGCCTGATCGGCTCCTCGATCGCCCGCGCGGTTCGGGCGAACATGCCAACCGTCCGGCTTACCGGCCATGATGCCGATCCCGACGTGCGCCAGCGTGCCGACGCGCTCGGCATCGTCGACGATGTGACCGATACGATCGGCGCGGCGGTGCAGGATGCCGATCTGGTGATCCTCTGCGTGCCGGTCGGCGCGATGGGCGCCGCCGCCACGGAGATGGCCGCCGATCTTCCTGCCGACGCGATCGTCAGCGATGTTGGCAGCTGCAAGGCAGAGGTCGTCCGCGCGCTCACCGCCGCGCTTCCCAATGCCACCATCGTTCCCGCCCACCCCGTGGCCGGTACGGAACAGAGCGGTCCCGAGGCCGGCTTCGCCACGCTCTTCCAGGGCCGCTGGTGCATCGTCACCCCGCTGCCCGACGGCGATCCCACGGCGACCGAGCGGGTCGCCGAGTTCTGGCGCCGCCTCGGCAGCATGGTGGAGACGATGGCGCCCGATCATCACGACCGCGTGCTCGCCGTCACCAGCCACCTGCCGCACCTCATCGCCTATACCATCGTCGGCACCGCCAATGATCTCGCCGAGGTCACCCAGTCGGAAGTGATCAAATTCTCCGCTGGCGGCTTCCGCGATTTCACCCGCATCGCCGCGTCGGACCCGACGATGTGGCGCGACGTCTTCCTCGCCAACAAGGAAGCCGTGCTCGAAATGCTGCAGCGGTTCAGCGAGGATCTCTCGCACCTCCAGCGCGCGATCCGCTGGGACGATGGCGACACCCTGTTCGATCTGTTCTCCCGCACCCGCACGATCCGGCGCTCAATCGTCGATCAGGGCCAGGATGACGCCGCGGCGGATTTCGGCCGCAAGCACGGCTGATCCCGGTCAGCCCGGCGGGCTGCTCTCCGCCGCCTTGCCCTCCAGTTCCAGCGCGTTAATCGCCGCCCACACGCGCTGTTCGGCTTCCTTGCGCGGCAGGCCCGGCGGGATCACCTCGCCGATCCGCACCGTCACGACGCCGGGGTGCTTTGCGCCCTTCTTCGGCAGCAGCCGCCCACTGTCGAGCGCGATCGGCACCACGGGCAGGCCAAGCGCCTTGTAAAGCCCGGCGAAGCCGGATCGCAGCGGCGGCGTCTCGCCCCGCGGCACGCGCGTCCCTTCCGGGTAGACGATCACCGAGCGGCCACGCGCCCGTACCGCCGCACCCTCGCTCATCAGCTGGCGCAGTGCCTTGGCGGAGGCTTCGCGATCCACCGCGATCGCGCCGTACAGCCGCGTCGCCCAGCCCCATACCGGGATCCGCGTCAGTTCGCGCTTCAGTACCATTGCCGGTCCGTCCAGGATCAGCTGAAGCTCGGTCGTCTCGTACATCGCCTGGTGCTTTGCGGCGTAGAGGAACTGCCCCTCGGGGATGGTCCCTTCCACCCGCGTCGTCACGCCCAGGATCACGCGTGCGCACCAGCGGTTGAATGCCGCCCAGCGGTGCGCGTGCGCGATCACTGCGCGCTCGCCGAACGGGGCGACGAACAGCACGGCGATCACGATCGCAGTCGATCCGGCGTAGAACACCAGCCGATAAAGGATCGTGCGCAGCCAGTCGTTCATCCGTCCAGTCCCGCCCACAGCGCAATCCGCCGCAGGATCAGCTTGTTATACTCGTTCACCAGCGGCCCCAGCCGCTGCTCCGTCGGCACCCCGTCACGCACGATCAGCACGTCGCGGTCGAGCGCCGCGCCCAGCTCCATCCGCGCGCGCGCCATATGCCAGTCGGACGTCACCAGCCGCACGGAGCGATAGCCATGCTCACGCACCCAGCGCGCCGTCTCTTCAGCATTTGACCGGGTATCGACCGCTTCGCTGCCTAGATCGACGCAGCAGGTAATTGCCTTCGCATGGCCGTTGGCGGCGATCAGGTCCACCTTGCGCAGCCCGGTTGCCACGCCGCTCACCAGCATCCGCTTCGCGCGCTCGGCCTCGATCAGCGCCAGGCCGCGCGGGATCCGTCCCGCACCGCCGGTCGGCACGACGATCGCGTCGGTGACCAGCCGGTCATCGGCCGGCTGGGCAAGCGCCAGCATGAAGATCGCAAAGCCCAGCCCCCAGGCGATCGCCACCAACGCAAACAACCGGGAAATCACAGCACATCCCTCAGGGCACGGACGACGGCCAGCCGCGCGGCCAGCGCCGCCAGGCAGACGAATGCAACGGGCAGCAGCAGCAAGGCGATCCAGCCCCCAGGCCCCAGCACCGCCCCGCCAAGCAGCCCTGATCCAAGCGCCGCCGCCCGGCTGCCGACCAGGGCCACCACCGCCACCGCGGCTAGCCCGCCGATCGTGGCCCCGATCGCCGCATCCCGCGCGATCCGCCGCTGGAACAGCCGCGCGATCTGTACGTCGGTCGATCCCAGCATGTGCATCACGTCGATCGTCTGGCGGTGCGCGTCGAGCCCGGCCCGCGCCGCCAGCACCACCACCGCCGCGGTCGCCGCCGCCATCAGCAGCACGAGAACCGCCGCGATCGACACGACGAGGTCGAGGAACTGAGCCACCGGCGCCATCCAGGCCTCATGCGCATCGACCCGCGCCTCCGGCGCCACGCGCCGCACGGCCTCGCGCACGCGGCTCACCGTGGCGGCATCGTCGCTGGCCAGCTCAAGATCGATCATCGCCGGCACCGGCAGTTCCGGGTCGCCCGCGTCATCCCCAAGCCACGGCTCCAGCAGCGCCGCCAGCTGCGCCCGGTCCACCGGCGCCGCCGCCCGCACCTCCGGCAGCTTGCGCACCTGCGCCAGCACCTGCGCCGCCTGCGCCTCACGCCGCGCCGGATCGCCAGCGGCGATCTGCACCGTCGCCCGCCCCGTCAGCTCCGTTTCCAGCGCGCCCGCGGCGTTGCGCATCGCCAGGCCAAGCGCCCCGCCCAGGATGGTCAGGAACAACATGATGGCGATGATCCAGATCATCGCCCGCACGCCGCGCGCTTCGTCCAGGACCCGCCGAGTCCGCTCGCCCTTCATCGCCCCTGCCTCATCACGACGGCCGCGCCGGCGGATGCCGCAGCGTGCCTGCGGGGTCGTGCAACTGCCCCTTGGACAGGCGCATCATCTGGGCGCTCGGAATGCGCTGCATGAGGTGCAGGTCGTGAGTCGCCACCACCACCGTCGTGCCCAGGCGATTGAGCGAATCGAACAGGAGCAGCAGCCGCTCGGCCATTTCCGGGTCGACGTTGCCCGTCGGCTCGTCCGCCACCAGCATCTCGGGCCGCGCGATCACCGCGCGCGCGATCGCCACGCGCTGCTGCTCTCCGCCGGACAGCGTCGCCGGCCGCGCGTCGGCGCGATCTGCCAGGCCCACCCAGGCCAGCATCTCGCCCACCGGCCCCGCCACCTCCGCCTCGGGCATGCCGGCGATCCGCAGCGGCAGCGCGATATTGTCCGCCGCGGACAGGTGCGGCACCAGCCGGAAATCCTGGAACACGACGCCGATCCGCCGGCGAAAGCCCGGCAGGCGCCCGCGCGGCATCATCACCGCATCCTCGCCGAACAGCTTGATCACGCCGCGCGTCGGCCGCTGCGCCAGGTACAGCAGCCGCAACAGCGACGTCTTTCCCGCCCCGCTCGCCCCCGTCAGGAAGTAGAAGGCGCCGGCCGCCAGCGAGAAGCTGATGTCGGACAGCGTCTCGGGCCCGTCGCCGTACCGCAGCCCCACATTCTCGAACTGCACGATGTTCGCCATTGCGGCGCCGTCATCCCTACGCACTCATGCCCCGTCGCAGCCATCGCACGAGCGGTGCCGCTGCATCAACCTCCGCTTGCATGCAACGCACGGGGCGTGTTTAGATTCGCGATGATACCAGCCCCTGATCCAGTTTCCGGCAGCGTCGCTTCATGATCCTCGAATGTCCCGAATGCCGCACCCGCTATCTGGTGCCCGACAGCTCGATCGGGACGGAGGGTCGCACCGTGCGCTGCGCCAACTGTCGCCACAGCTGGCATCAGGAGCCTGACGCTCGCGCCGTCGAGGCACTCGCCGCGACACCGGCCGCCGAGCCTGCTCCGGTCGCGGCCGAGGCCGCCTCCACCGCCACGCCGCCGCCCGCAGCGGCGACACCTGCAGCGCCGACATCTCCGCCCGCTCCCAGCCCCGCGGCGGCGACAGCAGCCATGCCAACGCCGCCGGTCACCTCACCGGCCGCCGTGACGCCGACCCCTCCCGCCACTGATCTCGACGCACTTGGCAAGCGCCCCTCCACCCGCCCGCGCATCAACCCCGCGCGCCGCTGGACGATCGCCGCCGTCGCCGCTGCGCTCCTGATGCTCGTCGCAGTTGCCGCGATCCTCTGGACCAGCGCGCCCGGCCTCGCGACGCAGCTCGGCTTCTCCTTCGGCCCGGAGGAATCGCCGCTTCGCCTCGTCGATAATCCGATCGAGCGGCGCGAAATCAACAACGGCAGCGAGTTGTTCGCGGTCAGCGGCAAGGTGCTGAACCCGTCGAACGAGAGTCAGCGCGTACCGGACATCCGCGCCGATCTTCGCGATGCGCAGGGCCGCATCGTCTACAGCTGGACGATCATCCCGCAGCAGCGCAGCCTCTCGCCCAAGAGCGCGATCGACTTCAACTCGGCAAAGCTCGACGTACCAGCGAGCTCCAAGCGGCTCGAACTCAGCTTCGTCGGCGAAGACGACCGCTGACCAGCGCGAAGCGGCCGCCGTTCAGTACCGCCGCGGCGACCATGCCCAGCGCCGACGCCCATACCAGCGCCATCGGCCCCTCGCCGCGCGTGACAAACCACCAGCCAGCACCACCCGTGACGATGAAGAAGGCGATGATGCCGTTCACCCCCGCCGCCACCTGGTCGCCGAGCGAACGCAGCGCATAGACGAACACCACTTGCAGCCCGTCGAACACGATAAAGGGCAGCCACGGCAACAGCATCATCGCCGCCAGCACGCCAACCGCGGCCTTTGCGGGGAACAGCGCCACTAGCTGCGCCCGCAGCAGGATCAGCGTGATCGCCACCAGCCCCAGCGCCGCCGCCGTCGCGCCCGCCGCGATCGCCACGCGGCGCCCCGCCTGCTGCGGCACCCCCTCGCCCACCGCATTGCCGGTTCTGACGCCGGCCGCCGAGGCAAAGCCGATCGCGATCGAGAAGGTTACGTTGTGGATCGAGAAGACGATCTGGAAGGCATGCGCCGCCGCTTCGCCAAGCTGCGTCGACAGCGCGATCAGGATCGAGAAACCCGCCAGCTCCAGTCCCGCCGCAATAGCCGGCACGATCCCGAACCACGCAATCCGCCCCGCCCCGCGCAACGTTCCGCGCCATGCCGCGAGGCCCCAATCCCGCAAGCCACGTTCGCGCGCCTCGGGCGTTGCCAGCGCCGCGGCCACCATCGCGACGCCGCCCACTAATGACGCCAGCGTGGTCGCAATGCCGGCGCCGACCGCACCCAGCGCCGGCAATCCCGCCTGCCCCGTCGCCAGCATCCAGGCGAGCAAGGCGTTGAGCGGCATGATCGACAGGTTCACCGCTGCCACCATGCGCGGCCGGCTGATCCCCTCGAGGAAGAAGCTCGCCGCCACCAGTGCAAGCTGAAACGGATAGCTCAGCGCGATCGCCCGCACGACCGCGGCACCCGGCACCACCAGCGGTTCGGCCACGCCTACCATCCGCAGCAGCGGTTCGGCCCCGAAAAAGAGGATCGCCGCCATCACCGCGCCCAGCGACACCGCGAACAGCAGCCCTTCGCGCAACACCGCGCCCGTCCGCCGCAGATCGCCAGCGCCATCGGCGCGCGAGGCGAACACCAGCACGCCCGACAGCCACGACAGGGATGCAACGATGCCGACGAAGGTGATCGCCCGGCTGGCGGACAGCGCTGCCGCCTCGTGCACGCTCACCAGCCCGACGACGACCACGTCGGTCACGTGAAGCACCGTCCAGTTCAGGCTGGTCAGCATCACCGGCCAGGCGAGCGCCAGGATCCGCCCCAGTTCGCCGCCCCGCGCCATGCTGCCGCCCTCCCTCTTTTATCTTTTCGCGCTAGCGGTGCGATGCGGCCATTGCCAGCCCGCAAAACCCTTGCTAGTGGCCCGCTCCTGCCAGCCGCCGGGCCAGCCCGGTGGACATCACGTGCGGTCGTGGCGGAACTGGTAGACGCGCAACGTTGAGGTCGTTGTGGCCGAAAGGCCGTGGAAGTTCGAGTCTTCTCGACCGCACCATTTCACTCACTGGCAGGCTATTCGGATCATCAGGATCCGGTAGCCGCCAGTGAAGCTGAAACACCCATCTTCCTTTCCCCGCAATTCTCCCTGGCGGGTGCCCTGCCCCCCGATGATGGCGCCTTCCGCTCGCGCCGTGCGTTGTCGTTCCGGACAAAGGAAGGCGCACATGGACCCGAACCGCATTCCCGGCAACGAACCCGATCCGGGAGACATGTCTCCGGAGCCCGCTACCGGACTGCCCGACGAAGATCCCATCGATCACGACGTGCCTGACGACGACGTTCTATGATGCCAGCGGTCGCGCGCGAACCGCTGCCCCTTCGCAGGGCACCGCCTGACAGGGGTTAGGCGACAACCGCGGCGCGAAAGCCGTTCCCGGGCGTTCCCATGGCATGGATCGGCCCCCGAGCTCTCGTCTGGCGCGCGTTGCCGTCATCGTCCTCGTGCTGGCCGCTCTGATCTGGCTCGTCTCTTTCGTCGGCATCAATCTCAGCGGCAAGCAAACCTCGGATCGCGCGCCACCGCGCGTCGCGACAGGCGAGAACATCAGCTGAGGCGGCCGATGGGCGCGGTGCGAAGAGCCGGGCCGGCCGCACAGAATCTGACCAGCCACCACATGGTCATGTGTCGCGCGCCGCTCTAGGTGGCAACCATGCATCTCCTCCTGCGCCGCGCCCGCACGCCGATGATCCTGCTGGCTTTCGTCGTCACCACCGCTGCCGCGCCCGATCCCGAGATGGCCCGCTGGCAGGGTCGCGCGGCGGACGTCACGATCACGCGCGACAATTGGGGCATTCCGCACATCCGCGGCGGCACCGATGCCAATGCGGTGTTCGGGATGATGTACGCCCAGGCGGAGGACGATTTCGCGCGCATCGAGGCCAATTACCTCACCGCCCTCGGCCGCACCGCAGAAGCGGATGGCGAGGAAGCCGTCTGGGCCGATCTTCGACAGCGCCTGTTCGTCGATCCGGCGGAGCTGAAGCAGCAATATGCCGCCAGCCCCGCCTGGCTGCGCGCATTGATGGACGCATGGGCGGACGGGCTGAACTTCTACCTCGCCACCCACCCGCAAGTGAAACCGCGCGTCCTCACCCGCTTCGAACCGTGGATGGCGCTGAGCTTCACCGAAGGCAGCATCGGCGGCGATATTGAGCGTATTTCATTGAGCGAGCTCAAGACCTTCTACGGCCGTCCCACCCCGCCGACGCCGCAGGAAACCGGCGCCGTCCCGCGTGAGCCGTCGGGGTCGAACGGCATCGCCATCGCGCCAGCGCTCACCAGCAACGGCCGCGCACTCCTCCTCATCAACCCGCACACCAGCTTCTACTTCCGCTCCGAAGCGCAGGTGACGAGCGACGAGGGCCTCGACGCTTATGGCGCCAGCACCTGGGGCCAGTTCTTCATCTATCAGGGCTTCAACGCCAAGGCCGGCTGGATGCACACTTCCGCCACCGTGGACAATGTCGATGAGTTCGCCGAGCGCATCGTACCCCGCGGCAACGGCTATGCCTATCGCTACGGGGCACAGCTTCGCCCGGTCACCGCAAGGACCGTCATGCTGCGTGTCCGCCAGTCCGATGGCCGTCTTGTCGAGCGCCGCTTCACCACCTGGCGCACGCATCACGGGCCGATCGTCGCGTCGCGCAGCGGCCGCTGGATCGCGACCGCGCTGATGTGGCGCCCGATCCCCGCGCTCGAGCAAAGCTACCTGCGCACCAAGGCAACGGATCTCGCCAGCTACATGAAGATCGCCGAGCGCAAGGCCAATTCCTCGAACGACACGCTCTTTGCCGACAGCAAGGGCGCGATCGCGTTCCTGATGCCGCAGTTCATGCCACTGCGCGATGACCGGTTCGATTATACAAGCGCAGTCGACGGCAGCGATCCGGCGACCGACTGGAAGGGGCTCCACACGCTCGCCAGCCTCCCGAATGTCACCAATCCGCGGGTCGGCTGGGTCCACAACACCAACGACTGGCCATGGAGCGCCGCCGGGCCGGACAGCCCCAAGGCAAAGGACTACCCGCGCTACATGGATCAGACCGGCCCGAACGCGCGGGGCGAACATGCCGATCTGCTGCTCACCGGAAAAAGGGGATGGACGCTCGATCGGCTGCAGGCTGCAGCCTACGATCCCTATCTCCCCGCCTTTGCGCGCCTGATGCCGGATCTCGTCGCCGCATGGCGCGCGCTTCCCGCCGGCGATCCGCGGCGCGCCGCGCTCGCCGAGCCGATCGCGCTCCTCGATCGATGGGACCACCGCTGGGGCTACGACTCGGTTGCCACCAGCCTCGCGGTCTTCTGGGGCGATCATCTGTGGGGCGAGGTCGGTGCCAAGGCGCAGGCGGCACGGATGAACGTGCCCGATTACATTGCCGCGCGTGTGCCCGCGGAGCAGCGGATCGCGGCGCTATCTGCCGCTGTGGATCGCCTCGGCCGTGATTTCGGCAGCTGGCGCACGCCGTGGGGCGCGATCAACCGCTTCCAGCGCCTGGATGATTCGCTGAAGCCGCATTTCGACGATTCAAAGCCCTCGGTGCCGGTGCCCTTCACCTCCGCGCAATGGGGCAGCCTCGCCTCGTTCGGCGCCAAGGCGTGGCCCGGGACGAAGCGCTATTACGGCACCAGCGGGAACAGCTTCGTCGCGGTCGTCGAATTTGGCCAGCGCGTGAAGGCGAAGGCGGTGATGGCCGGCGGCCAGAGCGGCAACCCGGCCTCGCCGCATTTCGCCGATCAGATCCAGCGTTATGCACAAGGCAATCTGCGCCCGGTCTATTTCTATCCGGACGAGCTCGCCGGCCATGTCGAGCGGCGCTATCGCCCCGGCGAGATCGCTAACCGGGACTGATCACCGGCGCTGATCAGCGCGTGATCGTGGCCAGCTCCGCCGGGCGAAGCTCATGGACCAGCTGCTCCATCCGGCATTGCGCCGGCGCCTTGTCGGGCCGCCAGCGCAGCAGCCGCGTGCCGTGGCGGAATCGCTCGCCGGTCACCTGATCGTACAGCACCTCGACCACCAGCTCGGGGCGCAGCGGCTCCCACGCGCTTTCCTTGCCGTCGTTCCAGCGGCTTGGGCCACCGGGCGCCTTGCCGCTGAAGCCGGGCGCCTCGATCAACGGTTCCAGCCGCTCGGCAAGCGCCAGCCGCTCCTCCGCCGCTATGCCGGAGGTGAAGCCGACATGGTTCAGCAGCCCGGCGTCATCGTAGAGGCCGAGCAACAGCGACGCGACGCCGGCGCCATCCTTGGCCCGGCGAAAGCCGCCTATGACGCAATCGGCCGAACGATGCTGTTTCACCTTCAGCATCGCGCGCTCGCCGGGCCGATAAGGCTCGTCGATCCGCTTCGCCACCACACCGTCGAGCGCACCGCCGCTCCGCGCCAGCCAGGCTCGCGCCGCGTCGATCTTCTCGGTGCGATCCGACAGCAGCAGCGCGGCGCTGCCATGCTTGGCATGGAAGCGCTCCAGCGTCGCGCGCCGCGTCGCCAGCGGCTCGCCCGACAGATCCTCGTCATCCAGCATCAGGCAGTCGAACAGCATCAGCTGCGCCGGTGTCTCGCGGGATAGTTTCTCGATCCGGCTTGCCGCCGGATGCAGCCGCGCCTGCAGCGAATCGAAGGAAAGGACGCCGCCGATCGGCAGGATCAGTTCGCCGTCCAGCGTGAAGCGCTCCCGCTTCACCGCCGCGATCACCGCGACGACCTCGGGGAAATAGCGCGCCAGCGACTTGCCGGACTTCGACAGGATCTCGACACGCTTGCCGTCGCGGAACACCAGGGCGCGAAATCCGTCCCACTTGGGCTCGAACTGCCAGCCCGCCTCGTCCGGCAGGTCGGCGACCAGCTTGGCTTCCATCGGGCTGAGGATCGGCGCCGTCATGGGCGGGTGAACGCCTGCATCCCCGGCTCCGATCCACCTCGTTTGCGTCAGCCCGCCTTGTCGGGCCGCACTACCACCTTGCACTGCTGCTCCGGGTCGGCGAGCGCGGCGAAGGCGGCGGCTACGCCGTCCAGCCCGACCTCGTCGGTCACCGCCGGCACCACGTCGATCGTGCCTTCCGCGATCTTGCCCAGTGTCGCGGCGAATTCCTCCGCGCTGTAACCAAGCACGAAGCGGAAATCGATCTGCTTGCTGATGCACAGGAACGGCTCGATCTTGTCCGTTTCCATGCATACGCCGACGACGATCACCTGCGTGCCGACCGGCACGGATTCGACGATATTGTTGATGACTCCCGGTACGCCGACGCATTCGAAGACGATCGCGCGCTTGCCCGCCTGCCCCGTCATCATCGCCGCCATCCGCTCGCTCGACGTGCGCGGCACGCCAAGGTCGCTCCAGCGCGTGTGCGGCGATTCCTTTGCCGGGTCGACGATGATGTCCGCCCCCATCTTTTCCGCCACCGCGCGCCGCGCCGGTGAAAAGTCGGATGCGATCACCGGCCCCAGCCCGCGCGATTTCAGCGCCGCGATCACGGCCAGGCCAACCGGCCCGCAACCGATGACGAGGTTCACCGTGTCCCCCCCCGCCGCAGACATTGCGACCGCATGCTCGCCCACCGCGAACGGCTCGGTCATCGCCGCCTGAACATCGCTGAGGCCATTGGGCACCGGCAGCAGCAACGCCTCGCTGAGCACCATCCGCTCGCTGTATCCGCCCGGGTAAGTGTTCGAATAACCGATCGCCTCATAGCCATCGGCCTTCATCGCGATCGGCATCGAGACGACCCGTGTGCCCGCCTTCAGCGCCTTCGCCGCGCCGGGTCCATGGTCGAGGATCTCGGCCGAGAATTCATGCCCGAACACCATGTCGCGCGCCGGATCGGTCTTGGGCTTCTCGCCGGTGCGCGCGCCAAGCTCCAGCATGTTCTCGAACGAGTGGACGGCGTGAAGGTCGGATCCGCAGATGCCGCAGGCCAGCGTCTTCACCAGCACCTCGCCCGCGCCCGGCACCGGCTCGGCGATCTCGTCCAGCACCAGCTGCTTGTTGCGTCTCACCACTGCGCGCATCGCCGCCATCCTCCCCACCGGCCGGCGTTCACCGCCGGCTCTTGCCACATCCTGATCCGCATGGCGGCGAGAGGCAATAGCGAAAACCATAACGCGTTTGTATTTCTTGCGGGGGGCGCGGCTCTCGGGTAAATGCCGGCTCGACAGATCCGGAGGATGTTCATGGCCGCCACCACCACCAACGCCGCGCCACAGGAAGACGTGATCGTCGTCGGCGCGGGCATCGCGGGCCTGTGCACCGCCTTGCGGCTCGGCGGCGCCGCGCGCCGTGTCACCCTGCTCGAACGCGACGAAGCGCCCCCCGCAGGCGGGCCGGACGCCGCCTTCGATCAATGGCAGCGCCGCGGCGTCAGCCAGTTGCGCCAGAGCCACGCCTTCCTCGCCCGCCTGCGCAACATCATCCGCGACGAGCATCCCGAGCTCCTCGCCGATCTCTACGCCGCCGGCTGCCGTGACATCGCCTTCGTCGACATGCTCCCGCCCAGGCTGCGCGCGCGCTATGTGCCGATGCCCGGCGACCAGGATCTGACGATCCTCACCAGCCGCCGTACGACGCTGGAACTCGTCATCCGCCGCTATGTCGAGCGGCTGCCCGGCGTCTCGATCCGCAGCGGCGTCAAGGTGCGCGAGCTGCTGCGCCACCAGGACGCGAGCGGCACTTTCGTCGTCACCGGCGTGCTGGCGGATACGACCGACGGGCGCGAAGAGATCACTGCCGACGTGGTGGTCGATGCCGGCGGCAAGGCCGCGAACCTGATCGAGCAGCTGATCAAGGCCGGGGCGCCGATCGCCGAAACCTCGGAAACCGCCGGCGTCCTCTATTTCACCCGCCACTATCGTCTGCACGATGGGCAGGAGGAGCCGCCGCGCGGTGAAATCGCTGCCTCGGGCGATCTCGGCTACCTCAAGTTCGGCGTCTTCCCGGCGGACAATCAGCGCTTCTCGATCACCTTGTGCGTTCCGGAGATCGAGAACGGCCTTCGCCGCGCGGTGATGGACGGCGATATGTTCCAGCGTATCTGCGAACAGATGCCCGGCATGGCGCCCTGGGTGGATCCCGCCAAGTCGAGCCCCGTCGGCAAGGTGATCGGCATGGGCGATCTGCACAGCCGCTGGCGCAGCCTCGTCACCGGCGGCCGCCCCGCGGTGCTCGGCTATTTCGCGATCGGCGACGCGCTGGTGCGCACCAACCCGCTTTACGGCCGCGGCTGCTCGCTCGCCGCGGTCAGCGCGGGCGTGCTGCGCGGCGCGCTCGATGGCAGCAAGGATCCCACTGCCCGCATCCTCGCCTATGACGAGGGGATCACGCGCGAGGTGAAGCCCTATTACGATCTCATGCTGAAGCAGGATCGCTCGGCGATCCGCCGCGCCCGCGCCACGCTCAGCCCGGCGCACCGCCCCCGCCTCAAGGCGCGCGTCGCCAAGAGCTTCGTCGAGGACGGGATCACCATCGCCGCCCGCTCCGACATCCGGCTGATGCGCGCGATGATGCGCGGCTTCCACATGCTCGAACATCCCGAGGCATGGCTGAAGCGGCCGCAGAACCTCAGCAAGGTGCTCGGCTATTGGGCGCGCGGCCGGCGCCTCAACGAGGCGGCCTATGCGCCGAAGCCCGGCCCCGATCGGCCGCAGCTGATGGCGACGCTCGGCCTCGATCCGCAGGCGGACATGCTCGCCGCCTGAACCTGCGACAAAAGGGGGCGGTGCGCCCCGCCCCCACGCCCTCAGCCGGCAGTCGCCCCCACCGGCAGCACCGTCGCCGCCGCATTCTTCGCGTCGATCGTCGCGAAAAGCGTGCCCGCCGCCATCTCGTCGCGCGTCCGCTCCGGCTCCAGCGTCGCCATGTGATCCAGCACGACAAGCTCGGGCGGCACGTACCAGTGCAGCTTGTCCGAATGATACGCCTCCCATACCGTGTCGGCGACATCGGTGGGCGGGATGGCGCGGAACACCCCCGTCTTGGGCGCCGCCGCCGCTGCCCCTTCCGGCAGGATCGGCGTGTCGATCAGCGCCGGCAGCACGTCGGCAACGCGGATGTCATAGGGCTTCAGCTCAATCGCGAGCGCCTCGGTCATCCCCTTCACCGCATGCTTGGTCGCCGAATAGACCGCGATCATCGGCATGCCGTAGGTGGCGGACGAGGATGAGGTGGTGAAGCAGAGCGACCCCGGCGTCGCCTTCAGCAGCGGGATCGCCAGGTGAATGCCCGTCAGCACGCCGACGAAATTCACCTGCACCACCGCCAGCACGTCCTCCCACGGCTGGTCCGCAAAGGGCCCGCCACGGCCGATGCCGGCATTGTTGTAAAGCACGTCCATCCGCCCGTCGGTCGCGGCGGCGAACTCGTCGAGCGCCGCGCGATAATCCTCCCGGTCGGTCACATCGAGCCGGCGGACGATGCAATTGTCCGCCCCCAGTTCGTCGCGCAGCCGCTCAAGCCCCACCTGGTTCACATCATAGCCGCCGACGAACCAGCCCTCGCGCGCGAAGCGCCGCGCGGTCGCCAGCCCCATGCCGGATGCCGCGCCGGTGATGAAGATCGACTTGCGGCCCCCGGCCGTCCCCGCTCCGCCGCTCATTCCGCTGCCTCCGGCTTCTTGCCTAGGCCCATCGCGGCCAGGATCTCGGGCCGGATATTCTCCGTTCCCTTCTTCTGAATATGCTCGGCCAGCCGCGCGCCGACTGCGGCCTGCGCCTCCCCGATGAAGCGCGGCCGGTTCGCCGCCGCCCATTCGATCGAGGCAAGGCGGTTGGCGTTCACGCCGTTCACCTCGGGGATCACGTAGCGCGCGATAAGCTCATAGGATTTCTTCTTGTTGTCCCATTCGGCCCAATTGTGATCCATCATCAGGAACGCGCCGAACCCGCCGGATTGCTCGCGCAGCCGCTCGATCTGCTTCACCGCATCCTCGGGCGTGCCGATCACCGCCATGCCCGAATCGACCAGCGCATCTACCGGATCGCTCCCGTCGGTCGGCGCCAGCGGCAGCGCCGCCACCTCGCGGAAGTAATACAGCCACTTCTCCAGGCCGAAGCGCACCTGCGCGCGCGCTTCCTCGCGCGTCGCCGCCACATGCATCGGGCCGACCAGCCGCCACTGGTTGCGATCCACCCGCGTGCCGCTGTCGGCCGCCTGGTTCTCAGCGATCGCCCAGTTCGATGCGAGCGCGTTGAACCCGCCGGTCTGCGTCGCCCCGATCGACAGGAGGCCAAGGCCGTGCCGACCCGCGGCGGTCGCGCCCGATGGCGAAACCTGGCTCGCCACGCTGATCTCCACCGACGGATGGCTGTACGGCAGCATCTGCAGCCGCGCCTCGTTCAGCTCGAACCAGTCGGTCTTCTTCGTCACCTGCTCACCGCGCAGCAGCGGGACGAGCACGTCGATCGCCTCGTCCATCCGGTCGCGCTGCCTGGCGACCGGAATGCCCATCATGAACGCGTCCGACGGCAGCGCGCCCGGTCCGACCCCGAACATCACGCGCCCGCGGGTGATATGGTCCAGCTGGTTGATCCGGTCCGCCAGCATCAGCGGATGGTGATAGGGAAGCGAGGAGACGCCGGTGCCGAGCCGGATGTTGCGCGTACGCTCGGCGACGGTCGCGATGAACAGCTCCGGGCTGGCGATCAGCTCGTAGCCGGCGGAATGATGCTCGCCGATCCAGGCCTCGTCATAGCCCAGCTTGTCCATGTGGACGACCAGGTCGAGGTCACGTTCCAGCGCCAGCGTCGGGTTTTCATTGAGCGGGTGAAACGGGGCGATGAACGCACCGAACCTGATCTTCGCGGGCACTGAGTCTCTCCTCACTTCTATTTGCCGCGATGCTACGCCTGCCCCCCGATCGAGAGCAACGCGAATTTTGCAAACACGTTATGAATATCGCCCTCGCCATGGCCTGCAAGTGATTGCGGCAATGGCCGCCCGCCCGTAGGAAAGATCAGGTGAAGAGGAACGCAAGTTGAGCCGGCGCGAAGACGCGAAGGCGGAGCGCCGTCGACGCATCGTCGCCGCGGCGCGTGATCTCATCAAGGAAACCGGGGACGCGGGCCTGTCGATGCGGGCAATCGCGGCGCGTGCCGGTGTGTCGCTGACCACGCCGTACAATCTGTTCGGCTCCAAGCGCGCGATCGTCATTGCGCTGCTCGAAGACGTGCGGGAATTTCACGAGCGATTCTCGCAGCTGGAACGCGCCAGCGCGATCGACCGTATCTTCGAAGCGGTGTCGATCACCCTCGCCTACCTCGCCGACGATCCCGATTTCTATCGCACCTTGTGGACCGAGGCGCTCCGTTTCGACAGCAAGGAGCTGCGCGGCGAACTGCAATCATCGCAACGCTACAGCTTCTGGGAGGCATTGCTTGGCGAGGCGCGGGCGGACGGCACCCTGCTCGCCGATATCGCGCTCGATCCGCTGCTGGTCGCGCTCGATTCGGTCTTCGTATCCGCGATGCTCGCCTGGGTGCTCGGCGCGATTGACGTGCGGGATTTGGAGGCGCATGTCGGCTATGGCTATGCCCTTGCCCTGCGCGGTGCGGCGACCGGCACGCACGCCGCGCAGATCGAGGCCCGCCTGCTCGGGTATCAGCGCGAACTGCTGCGGCTGCGCGCCAAGCCTGTCGCCGCCTGAGGACAGGCGCGCCGGGACGTTCGATCGTCCCCCGCGCGCCGCCCCTCTCAACTCATCCGTTCAGCTCAGCGCGCCGAAATGGCGGCCAGTGCCTGGTCGAAATCGGCGATCAGGTCATCGGCATCCTCGACGCCGATCGAGATCCGCACCAGATTGTCGGTGATGCCCAGCGCCGCCTTGCGGTCGTCCGCGACCGACAGGTGAGTCATCCCCGCCGGGTGGCTCGCCAGCGTCTCGGTCCCGCCCAGGCTCACCGCCAGCTTGGCGATCTTCAGCGCGTCGAGGAACGCGAACGCCTCCGGCTCGCCGCCCTTCAGATACAGTGAGAAGGTCGAACCCGCGCCGCTGCAATGGCGGCGATAGATGTCGGCCTGGCGCTTGTCCTCGCCCCGCTCCAGGAAGCCGAGATAGCCGACCTTTTCCACCTTGGGATGCGCGGCGAGGAATTCGCACACCTTGGCGGCATTCTCGCCCGCGCGGCTCATGCGCAGTTCCAGCGTTTCCAGCGACCGCAGCAGCATCCACGCCGTATTCGGGTCGCAGATCGTGCCGATCGTGTTGCGCATCAGCCGGATGGTGTTGATGTGCTCCTTCGATCCCAGCACGCCGCCCGCCACCAGGTCCGAATGGCCGCCGGCATATTTGGTCAGCGAATAGACGACGATGTCCGCGCCCTGCTGCAGCGGCTTGGCCCACAGCGGCCCGAGGAACGTATTGTCGATCGCGATCGGCGGCTTGTTGTCGCCGGTGAAGATCGCGTCACGGCTCGCCGCGACCGCTTCCACGTCGACCAGCGCATTGGTCGGGTTGGCCGGGCTTTCGAGATAGATCAGCGCGACATTGCCGGTCGCCGCCTCGGTCAGCACCGCGTCGATCTCCTCGCGCGTCGCACCGGCCGGGAAGTCGAGCCACTTGACGCCGAACTTGCCCAGGATGCGCGCGATCAACGTCTCGGTCGCCGCATAAAGCGGGCCGGAATGGACGATCGTGTCGCCCGGCTTGGTCATCGACAGGAACAGGGTGGCGATCGCCGACATGCCGCTGGAGAAGGTCAGCGCATCCTCGGCATCTTCCCACACGCTCAGCCGGTCTTCCAGGATCTCCTGGTTCGGCCCGTTGAAGCGCGAATAGACAAGGCCCTCGGCGCCGCCCGGGCGCTTGCCCGTCACGCCCTCGAAATGGCGCTTGCCGGCGGCGGCATTGGGGAAGACGAAGGTGGAGGTGAGGAAGATCGGCGGCTTCAGCGCGCCTTCGGACAGCGCCGGGTCATAGCCGTGGCCCATCATCAGCGTCGCCGGCTTCAGCTTGCGCCCGCCGATCTCGTCCACCGCCGCTTTGGGCGATACGCGCGGGGCGACGCCGGTCAGGTCGGCTTCCGTCTCTTTGGTCATGCTGCAGCTCCACTCAGGATCGTATCGCTCGTTACTAACGTAACGCGCTCGCCCGGCAAGCGGTGCCTTGCACTGCGATGATCAGCCCTTGGTGTACGGCGTGAAGGTCCCGATGGCGCAACTGCCGGTGTAGAACCGCCCCACCCGGTCCATCGTCGTCGCGATATCGCCTCGGCACAGCCGGGTGCCGAACTGGCGCGTCACCAGCACATCACCGCGCGCGACATTCTCGCATCCGCCGGTCGTGTCGCTGACGTAGATCTTGTTGCGGCTCTCGCGGTAGATCAGCTTGTTCCCGATCGCCGTCAGGCTGATGTTGCGGAACCGCGTGTCGATACACTCCACCGGCGGCTGCGGCTTCAGCTGCGCCAGTTCCTTCTGCAGCCGCTCCTCCAGCCGCTGCTGCGAGTTGCGGGGCTTGTCCTGAGCCGTCGCGGCAGTGATGGCCGCGGCGCCGGCGGCGGCCGACAGGGCGAATGAGATCAGGGCCTTGCGCATCCTCGTCACTCCATTCGTTTCACGCGCACAACGCATCTAGCCGCGAAAACTATCCTTCTCCGCGCGCCGCTTGCCCAGTTCCGCCGCGTCTCCTGCGCGCAGGAAGGGGTTGGTCGCCAGTTCCTCGCCGATCGTGGTCGGGATGGTCGGCTCGCCCGCCGCGCGCATCGCGTCCACCCGCGCCATCCGCTCGCGGATCGCGGCATTGTCCGGCTCGGCGACGAGAGCGTAGCGGCCGTTCGACTGGGTATATTCATGCCCGCAATAGACGCGCGTCTCCAGCGGTAGCGCGGCGTAGCGCCGCATGTTCCCGAACATGTCGTCCGGCGTCCCCTCGAACAGCCGGCCGCAGCCCATCGCGAACAGGGTGTCGCCGGTGAAGATCGCGCGGTCGCGCGCGAAGTGGAAGGCGATATGCCCCTGGGTGTGCCCCGGCACGCTCATCACGCGCGCCTCGTGCGTGCCGAGCGGCACGCTATCCCCCTCGCCCACGCCGACATCCAGCGCGCCGATCTTGCCGCGCTCCGCCTCCGGGCCGATCACGGTCGCGCCCGTCGCGGCGACGATCGCGCCATTGCCGCCGACATGATCGGGGTGCCAGTGCGTGTTCCACACCTGCGTGACCCGCCACCCGCGCACCGCCGCCGCATCCAGCACCGGCTGTGCCTCGCCGGGGTCGATCACCATCGTCTCGCCGCTCGCGCGGTCGTGCACCAGCCAGCTGTAATTGTCACTCAGCACCGGCACGCGCACGATCTCCAGCGCGCCGGCGGCACTATCCCGTGGCAATGGCATCATAGCCCCTTTCGTTGAATTCGATCAGGCAGAAACCGTGGCCGAACGGATCGGCAAAGCCCGCGATCCGGCCATAAGGTGCCGCACGCACCCCCGTCTCGTCCACCGCCCCGGCCGCGATCGCCGCCGCGCGCGCCGTGTCGAGATCGTCCACCGCAATGTCGAAATGCACCGGCGTCCAGTGCCGGCGATAATCGCGTCGCGCTGGCGATGCATCGCTCGCGACGCTGCCGTCCACCTGTTCCAGCAAATAGAGCGGCGCTTCCAGCCCCAGCAGCTCGACCGCGCCTGCCCCGATCCGCCGCCCGACCCGCAGGCCGAGCGCACGGCAATAGAAAGCCTCCGCCCGCGCGAGATCGGGAACGTCGAGGTTCACGATCAGTCGCGCGGGCGCGGGCATCACCAGGTCCCGGTATTCGGCATCGACGCCCAGGGTTCCTGCGGCGGCTTCGGCCCGTTCAGCTGCAGCAGCTCGATCGAGATGCCGTCGGGCGTCTTCACGAACGCCATATATCCGTCCCTCGGGGGGCGGTGGACGGTATAGCCGGCGTCGAGCACCGCCTGGCACGTCGCGTAGATATCGTCGCAATCATAAGCGAGGTGCCCGAAATTTCGCCCGCCGGTATATTCCTCCGGCGCGCTGCCATCCTCGGGCGGCCAGTTATAGGTCAGCTCCACCTCGGCATGGGCGCGCTCGCCCGGCCCGCGCATGTCGTCCGGCGTGGCGAGGAAGATCAGCGTGAATCGCCCCGCCTCATTCTCCATCCGGCGCACTTCCTTCAGGCCAAGCACCTCGAAGAATCTGATCGTCTCTTCCGGGTCGCTCACCCTGATCATCGTGTGCAGATACCGCATCATTCCTCCGTCACTTCTGCCCGTCGGCATTGAATTGCGTCAGCGCGCGCGCCGCGGCCTGGCCCGCGGGCCGATCGGGCGCGATCCGCATCGCCGCGGTCCACGCGGCCTTGGCGCCGGCCTCGTCACCGTCCAGCGCGGCGATATTGCCCGCCTCCAGCTGCACCTGCGCATCATCGGCGGAGCGGCGCAGCGCCTGGGCGATATCGGCCTTGGCGCGCGGCAGGTCACCCGTTCGCCGCGCCAGCGTCGCCGACAAAAGCCAGGCGAGCGGATCGTCCGCCGCATCCACCACCGCCCCGTCCAGATCGACGCGCGCCGCCTTCAGATCCCCGGTCGCCACCAGCGCCCGGGCGCGGTCGAGCATCGCCTCGCCGCGCTCCAGCCCGCTCAGCGTTCCCGCCGCCAGCGCCGCATCCAGCGCGGCGCGTGCCTTCACCGGGTCCTCGCCGGCCAGCCAGGCATTGCCCGCCTGCGCCCAGTAGCGCGCAGCCTCGCCGGTCCGTGCCAGCTCCGCCGTGCGCGCCGCTTCCTCGAACGCCCCCGCCGCAGCAGCAAAGCGGTTCTGCGCCGTCAGCG
>CAYMIU010000006.1:0-45971 GCA_964390515.1 uncultured Stakelama sp. | reverse complement strand
AGGCACGCCCGCCCCGCTACGCTGCGATCGACGCTCGCCCGCCGCTCGGCCGCCACCGGATCCTCCCGGATCAGCGCGGCGCAACTGTCGCCCGCCGGCAGTGCCGCGACCGTTGGCGGTATTGCAGGCGCCGCCGCCTGCAGCGCGCCCGCGATCAGCAGCAGGATCATGGCAGCACGTCGCCGACGATGCGGGTCAGCAGTGCAATGTCCGCCTCGCGCGACAGGCGATGATCGCCGTCCTTCACCAGGATCACCTGCACGTCATCGGAACGGATCAGCTCCGCCAGCCGCACCGATTGCGTCCACGGCACGTCCGGGTCACGCTGGCCATGGATCAGCCGCACGGGGCAATCGATCGCCACTGGCTTGTGCATCAACCGGCTCGCCTCGCCCGCCTGCCAGAAGCGGCGGGCATAGACGGTCGGCGCCGGGCCATAAGGGTTGGGCCGCTCCAGCCGCCCGTGTTGCAGGATGTAGAGTTTCTCTTCCTGGCTGAAACCCCAGTCGGTGAAGTCGGGCGCCGCCGCGATGCCGACCAGCGCTGCCACCCGCTCGGGGCGCGCCAGCGCCGCCAGCAGCATGATCCACCCGCCCATCGACGAGCCGACCAGCACCACCGGGCCCTCGACCGCCTGGTCGATCATCGCCAGCGCGTCGTCACGCCAGTCGGTCAGCGATTGCTCCTCGAACGATCCCTCGCTCGCGCCGCACCCGGCATAATCGAAACGCAGGAAGGCGCGCCCGGACGATTTCGCCCATTCCTCCAGCGCCAGCGCCTTGGTGCCGGTCATGTCGGAGGCATAGCCGGGAAGGAACACGATCGTCGGGCCGGCGCCCTCGGTCAGGTGATAGGCAAGACGCGGGCGCTGCAAGGTCATGGGCCGCGATGTAGGGGCGGAACGCCCAAGGCGAAAGGCGCGAAGCGCGCGCCCTGGGCCGTCAGATCACATATTCGACCGTGCGAAGCTGCGTTTCCGCATCGCGCTTCGCCGTCCGCTTCGCCACCATCTCGGCGTGCAGCTTGGCGATCGTGCGGCTGCCGGTGGTCTTGAACGCGAACGGCAGCACGCCGTGGATGATCGCGCCGATCCCGCCGGCCACCATCAGCGCGCCGAAGCGGGTCGCGACACCGAAATGCTCGGTGTAGCTCTCACCGACGGATGCCGGGTGATCGAGGAACAGGCGGCGGATCATCATCAAGGCTCCGTTAGGATGAGGGGTAGATTAGCACTTGGCGCCGGCTGCGCCATCCAGCTGCGCCACCATGTCGGCGGCCAGCAGCGGCAGGGTGTCGTCGCGCGCGCCCATCACCACGATGCGGTCTCCCGGGCGTGCCGTCGCCACCAGATGGGCCGCCGCCGCCGCGCGGTCGGGAATATGCCGCGCGGTGCGCCCGGCGATCTCGATATCGCGAACGATATCCGCGCTGGTCACCTCGCGCGTCACCGTGCCGCCCTGATAGACGGGATCCGGCAGGACGAGCAGATCGTCCGGCCGCAGCCGCTCGACAAAGCTTTCCACCAACTCGCGTCGCATCGTCTTCAACGGCCCAAACCCATGCGGTTGGAACAGGATCAGCAACCGGCCCGGAAAGGCATGGAGCGTATCCAGCGTCGCGGCAATCTTGTCCGGGTTATGTCCGAAATCATCGATCACGGCGACACCGCCAGCCTCGCCGACCAGGTCGAAGCGGCGCTTCAGCCCGGTGAATCGGCCGATCGCCGCCACCGCCACGTCGAACGACACGCCCGCCGCCAGCGCCGAGCCGATCGCGGCCAGCGCATTGCCGATATTGTGCCGCCCCGGCACCTGAAGCGCCACGGTCGTGCCACGTAGCGTGAAGCGCGCGGCAAACGGCGCCTCGACGATGTCCTCCGCCACCAGATCGGCGTCGCCGATCAGCGAGAAGGTCGTTACCCGCTCGCGCGGCAGCTGCATCGCCAGCGCCCGCGCATCGGCATTGTCGGCATTGACGATCGCGGTTCCGGCCTTGCCGATGAAGTCGCCAAACAGGGTGTTCAGCTCCTCCAGTGATTTGTGATCGAGGCTGACGTTGTTCAGCACCGCGATCCGCGGCGAATAGAGCGCGATCGATCCGTCGCTCTCGTCCACTTCGCTGACATAGGGCGCCCCCTCCCCGACCAGCGCACTGGCGAACGGGCGATCGGCGGCGGCGAAATCCTTCATCACCGCCCCGTTCATCACGGTCGGGTCCTGCCCGGCATCGCTCAGGATGCGCGCGATCATGCCGGTGACGGTCGACTTTCCGCTGGTTCCGGCAACGCCGATCGGCAGCCGGCTTTCGTTGAACAGCGCCGCGTTCAGCTCCGCCCGGCTCATCCGCCGGCAGCCAAGCCGATCCGCCGCCACGATATCCGCCACCGTCGCTTCCACCGCAGCGGAGGCGACCACGATCTGCTCGGCCGAAACCACGCCGCTGCCGTCCTGCGGGAACAGCGCCACGCCCTTCGCCTCCAGGTCCGCGAATTTGGCCGGCACGCGGCCCTGGTCCAGCCCGCGATCCGATCCAGCGACGCTCGCGCCCCGCCCGGCGAGGATCATCGCCAGCGGCATCATGCCCGATCCGCCGACGCCGACGAAGAAGAAGCGCTTTCCTGCGATGTTGCCGTCCTGCATGGCCGCGCGCTATCGCCGCGATGGGCACGGGGCAAGGCGAAGGCGGCCAATCAGATGAAGAAGCGGGCGACATGAAGATCGGCATCGTCGCCCCGGCGAATACTGCCAACCCCGATATGGTCGCGCCGCTCACCGCTTATGCCGCGCTCGCCTATCCGGAGGTGGATCTCGTCTTCCACCCGCAATGCTTCGAGAACGAGGGGCATTTCGCCGGCCCCGATTCGCGCCGCGCCGCCGCCTTCCTCGAATTCGCCAATGATCCCGGCTTTTCGGCGATCTGGTTCGCGCGCGGCGGCTATGGCTCGAACCGGCTCCTCGCCACCGTCATGCCGCAGCTGAACGCCGCCGCCCGGACGAAGAAATATGTCGGCTATTCCGACATGGGGTTCCTGCTCGGCGCGCTCTACGCGCGGCGCATCGGCCAGGTGGCGCACGGCCCGATGCCGATCGATTTCATGCGCCGCTCGGGCGGCGGCGACGAAACCGTCGCCCGCTCGCTCGGCTGGATCGCACGCGGCGAGCGTCATGGGCTGGAGCCCGGCCTTGGCCAGCGTCCCGCCGCCGCCTTCAACCTCGCGATCCTCGGCTCGCTGATCGGCACGCCCTGGCTGCCCGATCTCGCTGACCACGAACTGCTGATCGAGGAAGTGTCGGAGCCGCTCTACAATGTCGATCGGCTGCTCTTCACCATGGCCAATGCCGCGCAGCTCCGGGGCATCGCCGGTGTCCGGCTCGGTGCGGTGACCGACATCAAGGAAAACACCCCGCGCTGGGGCGAGACGCTGGACGTCATGATCCAGCGCTGGTGCCGCGACATGGGCGTTCCCTATCTTGGCCCCGCGCTGATCGGACACACCCAGACGAACCGGGTCGTCCCCTTCGGCATGGCCTGAAGGGGCGGCGCGCCGGCCGCTTCAGCCCAGTGCCGCGCGCAGCCAGTCCGGCATCAGCGCATCGCCCAGCGCTTCGACGCGGCGATGCTCCACCATCAGGCCCAGCTTGGGATAGACGGCGCGCGTGCGGTCACCCGCCTCGCCGAGCGGCGCCACCACCAGCCGGCGGTTCACCTTGGCGCGGTAGTTCATCCGCGCCGTATTCTCCTGGCCGACGTAGCAGCCCTTGGTGAAGCTCACGCCGCCAAGCTCGCCGGCATTGCATTCCAGCCACAAGGTCTCGCCCGATCCAAGTTCGCCCACGCCCTCCGTCACGCCCAGCGACAGCCGATGGGCCAGCCAGCCTTCGGCGGGCGCGGTCGGCGCATCTATCCAGCGGCGCCCCAGCGCCGCCAGCCTCGGATCGGGCACGCCCTTGCCGTCCTCACGGGACCAATGCACCGCCAGCGAATCATCGCGTGCAATCGTGATCGGGCGGCGCAGGCGATACATGGTCAGCCGCTTCGCCAGCGCCTCCGCCTGGCTCGCCTCGCAATCGATCAGCAGATCCTCGCCGTCGTCCCAGACGATGAAGTCGAACAACGCCTTGCCCTGCGCCGTCAGCAGCCCGGCCCACACCGGCAACGCGCCGGTCACGTCATTGGTCACCAGCCCCTGCAGGAAGCCGCGAACATCCTCCCCGGAAAGGCGGATCACGGCGCGGTCGGTCAGCGTGGTGGCAGCAAGCATGGTGGCATCGGTCATGGGGACAAGCTAGGGCATCGGCGCCCCTTTCCAAGCTCCGGAATCGTCATGACCGACCGCATCACCATTCGCCGCCCCGATGATTGGCACGTCCATCTGCGTGACGGGGCGATGCTTCAGGCGGTGGCTGCGCATACCGCTCGCCAGTTCGCCCGCGCCATCGTGATGCCGAACCTGACGCCGCCGGTGACGGATGCCGCCGCCGCCATCGCCTATCGCGAACGGATCATGGCCGCGCTTCCGGCGGACGCAGATTTCACGCCGCTGATGACCTGCTATCTCACCGATGCGGCGGATGCGGATGCGATCGCCGATGCGCACGCAGCGGGCGTCTTTACTGCCTGCAAGCTCTATCCTGCCCATGCGACGACCAATTCGGCCCATGGCGTCACCGATATCTTCCGCCTCGCCCCGGTTCTGGAACGGATGCAGGCGATCGGCATGCCGCTCCTGATCCACGGCGAAGTCACCGATCGCGAAATCGACATCTTCGATCGTGAGGCGGTGTTCGTCGATCGCATCCTGTCGCGGCTGGTACGCGAATTCCCCGCGCTCAGGATCGTGCTCGAACATATCACCACGGCGGAGGCCGCCGCCTTCGTCTCGGAAGGGCCTGCGACGCTCGCCGCGACGATCACGCCGCAGCATCTCATCATCAACCGCAACGCGCTGTTCGACGGGGGCCTGCGCCCGCACGCTTACTGCCTGCCCGTCGTGAAGCGCGAAAAGCACCGCCTCGCGGTCCGCGCCGCCGCCGTCTCCGGCTCGCCCAAATTCTTCCTCGGCACGGACAGCGCGCCGCATGTCATCGGCGCGAAGGAATCGGGCTGCGGGTGCGCCGGCATCTTCAACGCCCCCTATGCGCTCGAAACCTATCTTCAGGTGTTCGACCAGGAAGGCGCGCTCGACACGTTCGAGGCCTTCGTCAGTGAAAACGGCGCCCGCTTTTATGGCCTTCCATTGAACGACGGTACGATCACATTTGCGCGCGGTGAGACACCAGTGCCGACCATCATTGGACAAGGCGATACCGCGCTTGTACCTTTTCATGCCGGCGAAAACCTGGGTTGGCGCCTCGTCGGCTAGGATCGCGCCCGCCTACTGGCGGCGGACCGGCACCGGAATGTTGCAGATATCCGCCGCCCCCGCGGGCCGGATGAAGAAGGAATCATGCCGGTTCGCGCGTGCCCTGGCATAGCGCGCCCAAGTCGGGCCACTGGTCGCAAGATACTGAAAACGCGGCCGTTCTTTCTCGGGCAGGTCGCTCGCAAGGCGCACGCTCGCCACCGGCACGCGCTGCTCCGCCCGCTCGTAGAATCCCAGCAGCAACGTCCCCCGCGGCAGGCTGGACAGATGCTCCATCCCCTCCACCACCCGCCCCACCACGGCGATATTCCGATCCAAATGCCGCGGCGCATGCCCGATCACCGCATAAAGCTCCGCTCCCGTCCCCGTATTGGGCGACACGTCACGCCCAACGCCAACCATGCCGTAGCAATGAACAGGCCAGACCTGGCGCGAAGAAGTGCCGGGTGCATCAGCAGCAATCGGCCAACCATGATAGAACATTGTCACGGCGGCATAGACATCCGACGGACCCGGGGTCAGTTCGGCAGCAGGAAACTTTGGAGCGCCAACTGAATAGTCTTCCTCCGTGGCAACTTGGAGGGTTGCGGGAAGCGACTTCTTCTCGCTCGCGTCACCCCATTGCACGACGTAATTGTCCTGAACACTATTGATGCTGGTGCCGTCCCACCACCACGCGCGCGCCAGCGACCGGATGTTAGCCACCCACGGCCGCGCGAAAGGCGCCGGCATCAACTGGATCACCACTTGCCGCGGTTCGCCACGTTGACCCGCTGGCAGTTGCATCACCAGAAGTTCCTCCGCTGGGATGGTCACCCACTCAGTGTCCGGCGCACTGGCCGCGATCTCCGCCGGCGAAACCGGGTCAGGCGCGGCGCGCCCGGCGGCCTGAGCGGCTGCAGCTTGCGCGAGAATGGAGAGCAGGATGGCGATCATCCCGCCTTGGTGCCCGCCGCCGGGCCGATACGCAATGCGTCGACGCTTGCGCGAAGCCGCCAAGCCGCCTACGGGCGCTCCACCCCAGGGTATGCGGAGCGGTGGCCGAGTGGTCGAAGGCGCTCGCCTGGAAAGTGAGTATACGGCAAAACCGTATCGAGGGTTCGAATCCCTCCCGCTCCGCCAAACACCGTCTTGGATCCCCGCGAGTTAAGTCGCGGCACCCCGAACCACCGGTAAGCATAACGCTCGACAGCGAGTCCGTATGATTGCTGATCGCCGTCGCTAGAACCCCATGTCACTTCTTGGTCCGATCGCCACGGTGCGGGGCCAGGGAGGTTAGACGCATTGTCGTATCGAACGCGCCTTGCCTTTGCCTTCGCGCTGCTCTTCCTCGTACTCACCGTGCTTTGGGCGCTGAGCGTTCAGGCTAGCAACAGATCTGGTGGCTTTTGGGCGATCCGCAACTACGCCGTTTATTATACGGGCTTCCTGGCGATCGGCTTCATGTCATCAGCTGTGATCCTGGCAGCGCGGCCAATCCAGTTCGAGAACGCATTGGGCGGGCTCGACAAGTTCTACAAGCTACACAAGTGGTTCGGTATCGCCGGTGCGAGCCTTGGCGTCGCTCACTGGTTGATCGAGATACTTCCACGCAGCTTCGTACGCTGGGGGTGGCTGGCGCCGCACGTCCGCCGACCACGTCCTCCAATCGATCCGAGCGCGAGCTTCGACCTCTTCCGTGATCTGCGCGAACCGGCGGTGAGCGTCGCGGAGCCTGCGCTCTACGTCCTGCTCGCGCTCGTGCTCCTCGCGCTATGGAAGCGCTTTCCTTACCGGCTGTTTCTCCGCACACATCGCTTGCTATCGGTCGTCTTCATCGTGCTCGTCTTTCACGCCGTGATCCTCATGGGGCGAGCATATTGGCAGGCGCCGCTTGGCCCCGTGATCGGCGTCTTAATGGCGGCGGCATCGCTGGCGGCACTCGCGTCGCTCTTCCGCCGGATTGGCAAGGATCGACGGGCAACGGGCACCATCGCCGACGTCAATTATCACGGCGACAGCGGCGTCCTTGAACTTACGATCGCTCTGGCCACTGCCTGGCCCGGGCACCGTGCCGGCCAGTTCGCCTATGTCGATTTCGGTGACGGGGAGCCGCCTCATCCGTTCACCATCGCTTCTGCCTGGCACCACGATGGACGGCTCCATTTTGGCATCAAGGAGCTCGGCGATTACACGCAGGTGCTTCCGGAGCGGCTCTTCCCCGGCCAGTCCGTGACGATCGAAGGGCCGTACGGCCGGTTCGATTTCGATCACGGCCGCCGCCAGCTGTGGATCGCCGGTGGTATCGGGATCATGCCGTTTGTTGCCGGACTGGAACGTTATGCGGAGCAGGAGGAACGGCCGCAGATCGATCTGATCTACTCGACCCGCCACAAGGACGAGGGCTTGCTTAAGCGGTTGGCGAAGCTCGCTGGGCGCACCGGAGCGCGCCTCCACCTGCTGGTCACGCCGCCCGACCCGCAGCTAACGATTCAAAGCCTGGAGGATATGGTGCCGGATTGGCGAGGCGCGGAGGTATGGTTCTGCGGGCCGGCCGACTTCTGCGAGTCCATACGCGCGGCGATGCTGGCAAGAGGGCTGCCTGCCAGCCGTTTCCATCAAGAATTGTTCGTCCTGCGCTGACGGTTGTTTCGACGAGTGCCCGGCTATTCAATCCACAAAGTGTGCGCGTCGATGCGCAGCTTCAGGATCAGGCGGGCTGCAGCGGAGCGGGCGGTGAGTTCCTGCGCGCGCGCCTCGTTGGCCTGACGCTCCGCATAGAGCCGGTCGGCGAGGTCGATCGCGCCGAGCTGCTGCCCACGGGCCGCCAGCGCGGCACTGCGCTCGGCACGCTCCACCGCCGTGCCGGCCGCAAGCCAGGCGGTCTGCCGCGCGCGGAATTCGGCCACGTCGGCGGCGGCATTGCCGCTGACTTCGCGTTCCACCACCACGCGGTCGGCCTGCGCGGCGCCAGCCTCTGCTGCGGCCTGATCCGACAGCGCTCGGCGATAGCGGCCGCCCAGCGGCAGCGAGGCGAAGAGGCCCGCGCCCTGTTCCTCGCCGCCGCGTTCACTGAACAGGCGCACGCCTAGCGACGGATCGGCGACACGATCCGCGCGGGCGCGCTGCGCCGCGACCGCCTGACGCGCTGCCGTGCCCGCCGCCGCGGCGATTTCATGACTGCGCGCGACGATCAGCCGTTGCAGCTCAAGCAGCCCCTCCGGCGGAATGGTGGGGGCGGCCAGCGCCGGGGCTTCCGCGGGCAGTGGCAGGTCGGGGAAGCGCGATTCGAGCAACGCGCGGGCGCGATCGCGGCCAGCGGCAGCCTCGGCAACCTGCGCCTCGGCCAAAGCGAGCGCGGCGCTGGCCTGTTGCAGGTCGAGTTCGGCCGCGTCACGCACCTGAACCCGGCGCTCGGTCGCGGCGACCAGCGCGCGCTGATTGTCGACCAGTTTCGTCGCGTTACGATGAAGGTCGGCGGCGAGCAGCCAGTCATACCACAGCGTCGCCAGCGAAAGCGCGGCCTGATGCCGGGCATCCTCCATCCGGTTCTGCGCCACGTCGATGCCGAGCGCGCCGGCGCGCCGATCGAGCGCGGCCTTGCCCGGCAAGCGGAAGGCGCGGCTGATCGTGGCGTCATATTCGACGAAATTGCCCTCGCGATCGACGCGGCGGCGCGACAGCGTGCCCTGCGCGGTGATTTCGTGCGGGCCGCGGCGAAGCGCCTCGGCCTCTGCCTCCGCCCCGCTGATCCGCGCGGTCGCCGCCTCCACGCCAGGTGCATTGTCGAGCACGCGGATGACGAGATCGGACGGCGGCAGATCGGTGGTTTGTGCGGTCGCGGGCAACGCGGCGCCCGCCAGCAATAGCCACGCCCATCTCATGCGACCCGCCCCCCATCCAGGATAGCGATCGTATGCCAGCGGAACGGCAGGCGGCGGCGAGGGGTGGTGGCGATGTCCAGCGCCTGGGCCACCTGGTTTGCCGGGATATCGAGCGTGATGGCGACGCGCGCAAGCGCGCCGGCGACCCGCTCCACCGTGCCGGCGTCATCGAAGTCACGGCCGAGCACCGTTTCCGCGCGCTGATGCACCGGCACATGAAGCGTATCGCGCAGGCCGGCGGCGATCGCCTCGGCATCCGCGACACCACAGGTCAGGGTAAGCAGCACCCGGCTCATGCGGACAGCTCCTGTTGGCGTTCGCCAAATCGTTCAAAGAGGATGGGAAGAAGGACGAGCGTCAGCAACGTCGAGGTGACGAGGCCGCCGATCACGACGATCGCCAGCGGGCGCTGGATCTCCGAGCCCGGCCCGGTCGCGAAGAGCAGGGGCACGAGGCCGAAGCCGGTGATGCTGGCGGTCATCATCACCGGGCGCAGCCGGCGTTCCGCGCCGGTCCGCACCGCTTGGGCCATCGGCATGCCCTCTTCGCGCAGCTGGCGGAAATAGGCGACCAGAACGAGCCCGTTCAGCACCGCAATACCAAGCAGCGCGATGAACCCGACCGAGGCGGGGACGGAGAGGTACTCGCCCGTCAGCCACAAGGCGACGATCCCGCCGACGGCGGCAAAGGGAATGTTGGCGAGGATCAGCAGCGAGCCGCGCACCGATTTCAGCGTCACGAACAGGACGAGGAAGATCAGCAGCAGCGCGATCGGGATCACCGTCGCCAGCCGGGCAGAGGCGCGCTGCTGGTTTTCGAACTGCCCCCCCCATTCGAGGCGATAGCCCTGCGGCAGCGGGACTTCCGCAGCAACGCGGGCCCGGGCATCATCGACATAGCCGACGAGATCGCGGCCCGACACGAACGCCTGCACCAGCGCGTAGCGCGAGCCGCTTTCGTGATCGATGCGGATCGGCCCTTCGGTTTTTTCGACGCGCGCCAGATCGCTGAGCCGGGCAAGCTCTCCGCTTGGGGTGGTCACCTGCAAATCGGCGAAGCGGGTGGCGTCGTCGCGCGTGCCATCGTTGCTGCGGATCATCACGGGGACGCGCTTCTGCCCCTCGGCGACGATGCCCGCGGGCAGCCCCTCGAGCTGAGCGCGCAGCGTGTCCTGTAACTGGTCGATCGGCATGCCGGCGCGCCCCGCCGCGGTGCGATCGATTTCGAGCTGGAGATAGTCGATATTCTCGTTGGCGACGGTCAGCACCTCGGCGGCGCCCGGGGTGGATTGCAGGACGTGCTGGATCCTTCCCGCCAGGCCGGCAAGCGTCTTCAGGTCGGGGCCGAAGATCTTGACCGCGAGGTCACCGCGCGCGCCGGTCAGCATCTCGGCGACTCGCATCTCGATCGGCTGGGTGAAGCTGGGGTCGAAACCCGGCATCCCTTCCAGCGCGCGCCGCATTTCGGCGACGACGAACTCGCGATCGCCGCGCCATTCGCTGGCGGGCTTCAGCGTCACGAACAGGTCGGTTTCGTTGAGCCCCATCGGATCGAGGCCGATCTCGTCGGTGCCGGTGCGCGAGATGACGCCGGTGACTTCGGGTACCTTGCTGATCAGCTCCCGCTCGACGCGTGAGGTGAGGGCGAGCGAACGGTCGAGGCCGACGGTCGGCAGCTTGGTGATCTGGATCACCACCGATCCTTCGTCCATCGTCGGCATGAACGTCTTGCCGGCCGCGCCATAGGCAAGGCCCGCGATGACCAGCCCGACGCCCGCCAGGGCATAGACCAGCTTCTTGCGCGCGAACGCGCCCGTCAGCAGGCGATGGTAGCGCGGAGCGAGCATCCGCATCACCCAAGGCTCGCCATGATGGCCGCTCTTGAGGCCGTACGAGGCGAGCACCGGCACCAGCGTGAGCGCGAGCAGCAGCGAGCCGGCGAGCGCGAACATGATGGTGAGCGCGACGGGCGCGAAGAGCTTGCCCTCCAGCCCCTGGAGCGAAAGCAAGGGGAGGAAGACGAGCGCGATGATGACGAGACCGGCGGTCACCGGCACGACAACCTCCGCCGTCGCGCGATAGACGATGTTGAGCCGGGGTGCGTTTTCCTCGCCCGGGCGGTTCAGTCGCTCGACGATATTCTCGACCACCACGACCGCGCCATCGACCAGCAGGCCGATCGCGATGGCGAGGCCGCCGAGGCTCATCAGATTGGCGGACAGCCCCATCCCGCGCATGAACAGGAAGGTGGTGAGCGCCGCCATCGGCAGCGTCGTCGCGACGATCGCCGCGGCGCGCCAGTCGCCCAGGAACAGGATCAGCAGGACGACGACCAGAATTGTGGCCTCGATCAGCGCCTTTTGCACCGTCTGCACGGCGCGGCCGACGAGGTCGGAGCGATCGTAGAAGATCGTGATCTTCGTGCCCGTGGGGAAGCTGCGTTCCAGCTCCGCCAGTCGTTCGCGCACGCCATCGACGACGGTGCGCGCGTCGGCGCCGCGCAGCGCCATGACGAGGCCCTGGACTGCCTCTCCCTTGCCGTGCGCGGTCACGCCGCCATAGCGGGTGAGCGATCCGGTACCGACGGTGGCGACATCGCCGATCCGCACCACGCGACCATCGCGAGCGACGACCGCCATCTGCTCGACATCCTCGACGCTCTGGATCGCGCCGACCGCGCGGACGATCAGCGCCTCCTCGCCCGCCGCGATGCGCCCTGCGCCATCGTTGCGGTTGCCGCGCATGACCGCATTGCGCAGATCGTCGACAGAGAGGCGAGCGGCGGCGAGTGCCGCGCTGTCAGGACGGATTTCGTAGGTGCGGACGAACCCGCCCAGCGCGTTCACATCGGCGACGCCGGGGACAGTGCGCAGCGCGGGCCGGATCGTCCAGTCGAGCAGCTCGCGCTTCTCGGCCAGCGACAGTGGCCCGTCGATGGTGAACATCAGCACGTCCGACAGCGGCGTGGAGATCGGCGCCATGCCGCCGGTCACGCCCTCTGGCATGTCGGCCATGACGTTCGCCAGCCGCTCACCGACCTGCTGGCGTGCCCAATAGATGTCGGTGCCGTCGGTGAAGTCGATCGTGATGTCGGCGATGGCGTATTTGGCGGTCGAGCGAAGCGTGGCCTGATTGGGCAGGCCGAGCGTTTCGAGCTCGATCGGGGCGATAACGCGGGTTTCCACCTCCTCCGGCGTCATGCCGGGCGCCTTCAGGATGATCTTCACCTGGGTCTGGGCGATATTGGGATAGGCGTCGACCGGCAGCGAGGCATAGGCCAGCGCGCCGAGCACGCCGACCACCAGCGTCAGGCCGATGACGACCAGCCGATAGGATAGTGACCAGGCGACGAGCGATCGAAGCATCAGTTCTGCCCTGCGACCGACTTGAGCTCACTCACCCCGGCGACGGCGATCTGCTCCCCGTCGCGAAGGCCCGAGCGGATAACGATCATGCCGTCGGCGCGATCGCCGATCGCGACCGTGCGCAGCGCCGCGCCCTGCGGCGTGCGGACAAACACGCTGGGCTTGCCGTCGACATCGGTGACGGCAGTGACGGGAACGGCGATCGCGCCGTCTGCCGCGGGCGCATAGAGGGTGGCGGACACCGCACGGCCGGAAACCACCCCGGCGCTGGCGGGGACGCGCGCGCGCAACGTGGCGGAGCGGGTTTGCGGATCGATCACGCTGCCGACGCTGGTCACCTCGCCGCGCACGTCATCGCCGCTCGCGGCGGGCACGCGCACGGACATGCCCGGGCGCACCTGGCCCAGCAGCCGTTCGGGCAGCTGCGCGGTCAGCTCGTACCGCCCCTGCGCATCGATGACATAGGCGGAGGTCGCCTCGCTCACCGGGCTGCCGGTGGTGATGCTGGCCGAGGTGATCATGCCCGAGATCGGCGCCGTCAGCGTGTAGCTGCCGCGGTTGGGCGATCCGTTGACGAGGCGGACGATGCGGCGCTGCTCGTTCAGTTCCGCCTCTGCCTCGCGCAGCGCGGCGCGCGCCTCGTCGGCCCGCGATCCGGCGATCACGCCTTCACGCGCGAGCTGACCCAGGCGGCGGTCGTTGGCGCGGGCGACGGCGACGCGCGCGGCGGCTTGGTCGATCCCGGCGGCGAGCGTGAACATCTCGCGCGCGGCGACGGTCGCCAGCGGCTGGCCGGCGCGCACGCTGTCGCCCTCCACCACCATCGTCCGGGTGACGACGCCCGGGATCACCGCGGCGACCGCCACGCGGGCGTTGGGCGGCGGGGCGAGCGTGGCGGGGACGGTGGCGACCGGCAGTTCGCTGACGCTTTCGACCGGCGCGAAGGTGACGCCGATGCGAGCGAATTCAGCCGCGGAGAGCGCCAGGGGGGACGCTTGCTTGGCCGCAGCGTTGCCGACAGTGGCCTCATTGTCGCCGGCAGGTGCCGCATCATTGCCGCCACACGCCGCAAGCGCGACGAGCAATGCGAGAAGCAGCGGCTGTCGCCATTTGCCGACCATGAAAGACGCCCCGATGTTGTTAGCCTGGGCGCGCCGTTAGCTTCGCAACCTGACAGGAACCTGTCAGAATGGGCCATGCGAATCCTCCTGGTCGAAGATGAAGCCGCACTGGCCGAGCGGGTCGTCGCGAACCTCGCGCGGCACGGCATGACGTGCGAATGGCTGGCCCAAGGCGAGGATGCGGTGGATTTCGCCAGCGACGGCTTCACCGTGCTGGTGGTCGACGTCGGCCTGCCGGGCATGTCGGGGATCGAGCTGGTGCGGGCGCTGCGCGCCAAGGGTCTCGCAACGCCGATCCTGATCCTGACCGCGCGCAGCGGGTGGGAGGAGAAGGTCGAGGGGCTGAACGCGGGCGCCGATGATTTCATCGTCAAGCCGGTGCGGACGGAGGAGCTGGTCGCCCGGATCCACGCGCTGGCGCGGCGTGCGGCGGGGCATAGCGCGACTCGGATCACCGCCGGGCGGATCGCGATCGACACCGCATCGGGCGAGGCATGGCTGGACGACCAGCCGGTGCCGCTGACCGCGCGCGAATTCCACCTGCTGCAGCTGCTGGTCTACAATGCCGGGCGCACGCTGACTCGGCAGAGCATCATCGACAGCCTGTATCCGCTGAGCGAGGAGCGGGACGAGAATGCGATCGAGGTGCTGGTCGGCCGATTGCGGCGCAAGATCGGGCGCGAGCATGTCGTGACGGTGCGCGGCCTCGGCTATCGGTTCGCGGCATGAGCCAGCCGCTGCACAACAGCCTGCGACTGCGCCTGATCGTCGGGTCGGCGCTGGGCGTCATCCTTGCGGTGCTGCTCGCCGGGCTGTTCATCGGATATTTGTATCGCAGCCACACCACCGACCGTTTCCAGACCGAGCTGGATCACCATCTGGGCGAGCTGGTGGCGCTGATCGACTTCGATCCGCAAGGGCGCCCGGTGGTGCGCCAGCCGCTGTCGGACCCGCAGTTCAACGTCGGGCGATCGGGACTGTACTGGCAGGTCGACGGGCCGCGGGGCAGCGCGCTGTCGCCCTCGCTCGCCGACGGGCTGCGGCTGATCCCCGCCGCGGACGAGGCGTGGCACCGCGGGCGGGCTGGCGCGGAGGAAGAGGTGCTCCAGCGCAGCGCGCGCGTGGCGCGGGACGGGCAGCCGCTGACCGTCACCATCGCATCGGCGCAGCACCTGCTGGAGGAACAGGTGGACCATTTCCGGTTCGACCTGACGCTGTCGATGACGGTGGTCGGCCTGTTGCTGCTTGGCGGGGCGGCGCTGCTGGTGCGGTTCGGCCTGACGCCCGTTCGCCGATTGGGCGAGGAGGTGGACCGATTGCGCAACGGCGAGATCGAGCGGCTGGACCCGCATGTCCCGGCCGAGTTCGAGCCGGTCGTCACCCGCTTCAACGCGCTGCTCGAGGGGCAGGCGCAGCTGATCGCGCGGGCGCGGACGGAATCGGGCAATCTCGCGCACAACCTGCGCACGCCGCTGGCGCTGATCGCCGACGAGGCGGAGCAATTGGAGATCGCCGGCCAGACCCAAAGCGCGGCCTTTCTGATGGAGCGGTGCCGCACCATGCAGCGCCAGATCGATTACCATCTCGCCCGCGCCGCGGCCGCGGGCACGCGGGGGGCCGGCACGCGGACCGCCGTAGCGCCGCTGCTTTCGCGCATCGTCGAGGCGATGCAGCGGCTGCACGCCGATCGCAGCGTTCGGCTGGTGATCGACCTGCCCGACGATCTTCGCCTGCCCTGCGACAGCGGCGACCTGGCCGAGATCCTGTCCAACCTGATCGACAATTCGTTCAAATGGGCGCGAACGACCGTCACGGTGACCGGCGATACCGACCGCGTCACCATCGCCGATGACGGGCCCGGCATTCCGCCTGCGCAGCGCGCCTTCGTGACCAACATCGGTACGCGGCTAGACGCGGCGACGCCGGGCACAGGCTTGGGCCTTGCGGCCACCGCTGATTTGCTGCGTTTTTATGATGCCGAGCTTGTTCTGGACGATACGCCCGGAGGCGGCTTGCGCGTTACACTGAAGTTCTGAAGCAAAGGACAGATCTTCAGCCGGCTGGCGTCGCCGGACTCAGGAGGCAGCAGCCCGAACCGCCAGGCTGTGGACGCGCAGGCGGGGGAAGACCTCTTCCAGCGGCTTCGTGTCAGGCAGGACGTACACATAGCCGCCCTTCTTCTGGAACACCGGCTGGACATGCTTGCCGTAGAAAGCGCGCGGCACGTTGATGCAGCCGAAGGTGATGCGGTTGTCATCCGGGGTTTCTGACAGCATGCGGCCGCGACGATTTTCCTTCTTCGCTGCGTCTGCGGGGATCGGATGAATTGCGACGCTGTTGGTGTAATCGACCCACAACACGCGCTGCCGCCCAGCGGCAAAGCCGAACCTCGCAAGGAAGCGCCCGGCGGGGGTCGTCTTCTCCGCCGGCCCGATTTCGCTGAGCTTCTTGCTGCCCACCCCGGGGCTCGCATCGTCACCGGCAGCGATCCCGATCAGCACCGGCACCTGATCCAGCGGTTTCCCCTTCGCGTCGTAGAGGATCAGCGAGGCCGCCTTCTTGTCGAGGACAGCGTAAGGCAAGCCACGATTGTCGCCCGACGCCGATATCCAGTCGGCGACCAGCCGCGCATCCGGCGAGGGCTCGACCGAAACGCGGGGGCTAGCCGCGGCAGCCGGCCGTGGCGCCTTTTTGGATTTGGCATTTGCCTTCTTGGTCGGTGCGGCATCAGCCCCGCTGGCGATCAGTGCGGCGGCGGCGAGAAGCGGTATAAACTTGATCATCTTTACCCATATGAAAGGGTGGCCATCCACTCCCTGAGGACGGCCACCCCCTTCAGTCAGACTGCAATTCGCAAACGCGCGGCTACGGCATCAGTGCCGCGGGCGCTTGCCCCGCCGCTCCTGCTCCTGCATCCGTTGCTCGACACTGTCGACGCGGCCATTGATCTGGTCGAGCCGCTGGCCGTTCTGCTGCGCCTGACCGGATGCCGCCTGCGCTTCGGCAAGCGCCTGCTTCGCAGTGCCGTCCGTCACCTGCAGCTGAGTCTCGATCGCGTCGACGCGCTGGCTCACCGGCGCGATCTGCTCACGCACATAGGATTTGGTAGCACAGCCGCCAAGCGCAGTGGCGGCGACCAGAACCACGGCTGCAGGGGCGAGTTTGGTAATTTGAAGCATCGCTCTATCCATTTGGTTATGTAGCCGCGCGAAGGAGCGCGGATCCCCACCTTCCGGCAATAGACGCGGCGGCGGAACGAGGCTATCTTGAGCCAAATGGAGCGGCTTTGCTTCTCCGCAATAATACTTAACTCATCAACGTCGGCTTACGCGCTTCCGAGAACAACAGCCTTAACCTGCGATGAACAGAATAGGATCGGTCGTTACTTGCGCGAATCGCGCTTCTTATCTGCGGCGAACGGATCAACGGGAATTCGGCCATCATCAGCGGGTGCACGGGGAGCGGCCACCGGACCAGCGCGATAGACCTCGACACATTTGCGCAACTCGGCGACCGCGGCGCCGCTGCCGTCCAGCCGCAGCTCTTCGACCGGCACGTCGCCGTGCGTGACGTGGAGAAAGGTTGAAGCGGCGAAGACCTTGGGGAATGACCCGCCAAAGCTGGTTACGAAGCCGCGCTTGCCATCGGCCGCGATGCCGACCGACAAATGCCGCGGGAAAGCCGCGTTGGAGAGCCGGAAGTTCAGCTTCAGCTGCTCCTTGGGGCGGATCGACCAATTGGGATTGAGGAGCGACAGGCGGTTGCTGCCATCGATGTCCAGCCCGAGCAGCAGCGTGGTGCTGCGCGCGACGTCGAAGGTTCGCGTGATGAAGCAGCCTTGCTTGTCGGTGCTTGGCGCGACTTTCCATGCGCCGACGTCGCGAGGGGCATATTCCCTGGCGGCTACAGGCATACCGGCCAACAGTGCAGCGCCGACCAGCGAAGCGCGCAGCATCACGCGACCGAAAATTCCGGGCCGACCGGGGAACGGGGATTGTGGAGAAGGCGCGTCGTCAGACAATCTCAAGCTCCTGCAAAGCCAAGTGGCGGTGATGCGGCGGCGCGTCGCGCTCCAAGAGGCGACACCTGAGATACCTGGCAGCAGATCCCCGATCCACCGCCAGGCGCGTGCAACGAACCTCAGGCGGAGCGCATCGTTCCGGTTTCGATGAAACGGCGATGCCAGGAGAGTGCCTCACTGAGCAGCGAAGGCGCATGAAGGCCATAGGCGCCTTCGCGCGCACGCTGCGCATAATGGTGCAGCTCCGGCCGGAAATCGGGATGGGCACAGCGTTCGATGACGAGGTCGGCACGCTGCCGCGGGCTGAGCCCGCGCAGATCGGCGAGCCCCTGCTCGGTGACGATTACCTGCACGTCCTGCATGATGTGATCGACATGGCTAACCTGCGGCACGATCGCGGAAATCTTGCCACCCTTGGCGGTCGACGGTGTCATGAAGATCGACACGTAAGCGTTTCGCGCGAAATCGCCCGAGCCCCCGATGCCATTTTGAATGCGCGATCCCATCACCAGCGTCGAATTGACGTTGCCGTAGATGTCGGCCTCGATCAGGCCGTTCATCGCGATACAGCCAAGCCGCCGAACGAGTTCCGGGTGATTGCTGATCTCTTGCGGGCGCAGGATCATGCGATCGGCGTAGTGCGCCATGTCCGCGTTCAGCCGCTCGGCCGCCTGCGGGCTCAGCGAGAAGGCGGTTGCGGACGCCATGCGCAGCTTTCCGGAATCGAGCAGGTCGAGCATTCCGTCCTGAATGACCTCAGTATAGGCGGCCATCGGTTCGAACGGCGCATCGATCAGTCCGGACAGCACGGCGTTGGCGATGTTGCCGACGCCTGACTGGATCGGCAACAGCGACGCGGGGAGCCGCCCGCGCGCAACCTCATGCGTCAGAAACTCGATGATATGGCCCGCGATGGCCAGCGCCGTGTCGTCCGGCGCGGCGAACGGCAGGTTCCGATCGGGCGAATCCGTTTCGACGATCGCGACGATCTTGTCCGGATCGCATGCGAGATAGGGCGTACCGATGCGGTCGTCCGGTCGCACGAGCGGGATCGGCACGCGATCCGGCGGCAAGCGCGTGCCGTAATAGATGTCGTGCATCCCCTCGAGCGCTGCATTCTGCCAGCGGTTGACCTCAAGGATCACGCGCTTTGCACGGTCGAGCCACGTCTTGTTGTTGCCAACCGAGGAAGAGGGAATGAGCGATCCATCCGGCCGGATGCCGGTGACCTCGACGATCGCCGTGTCGAGGGTTCCGATCACGCCTTCCCAGGCCATCGGGGCGACCTGGCTCAGGTGCATGTCGAGGTAGTCGATCTCGCCACGGTTGATCTTCTCACGGGCGACGGGATCAGAGCTGTACGGCAGGCGCTGCGCAATGCCGTTGACGGCGGCAAGTTCCCCATCGAGCTCAGGACCGGTCGATGCGCCCGTCCACAGATTGATACGGAAATCGCGCCCGGCCTCGTGCTGCGTTGCAATCCGGCGGGCGAGCGCTTGCGGCACCGCCTTGGGGTAGCCCGAGCCAGTGAAGCCGCTGGCACCCACCGTCTCGCCCGGCTGGATCAGGGCAGCCGCGGTTTCGGCATCCGTCACACGGGAACGAAGGGGCACACAGGCAATACGATCAGACACGCACATACACTCCAGGTTGGAGAAGCTCGCTTATCAGTGAGGATAGCGGCGCGAAAGAACGGGAGACCCCTTACACAGCCAATGTCAGTTCGATCGCGTAACGAATTCAGTGGCTTGGTTGCTGGCTTCAGCGGGAAATGCCTAATGGCGGTCATCGGATACGACGACCCGGTTTCGCCCTTCCGCCTTGGCGGCATAAAGCGCGTCGTCGGCCACCTTGATCAGATACTTCTGATCAGGGTGCCCAAGATGCGCCGCCACGCCGAACGAAGCGGTGATACGCAATTCTTCGCCGACGCTCGCCTCGATTGCCCTTTGCTGCAGCGCGTCGCGTATCCGCTCGGCAATCACCCTCGCCTGATCGATCCCGGTCTCGTTCAGCACGATGAGGAACTCCTCTCCGCCATAGCGGAAGACGAAGTCGCTCGGCCGCACCTGATCCATCACGATCTGCGCCACTTCTCGAAGCACCATGTCGCCAGTCTGGTGGCCGAAGCGATCGTTGATCTGCTTGAAGTGATCCACGTCCAGCAGGATGACGCACAACGGACTGTCATGCTCGGTGGAGAAGGCGATTTCCCGGCCGAGGATCGCGGGGAGGAACCGGCGATTGAGCGCGCGCGTCAGAGGATCACGCCCGCTCTCCATGGCGGCCAGGCTTTGAAACAATTCGCTGAGCAGAAACGAAACGCGGCCCACCGCGGCCTGAAGGGCGGTCAGCGTCTCCACCTGGCGGTTAGTGCGGCCGTCCCCTTCCAGTTGGGGAAGCAGCAGCCGGTCGATCTTCTGCGTTTCAGCCATCAACTCCTGAAACAGGCTCGATTTGTCGAACATGAAGCTCGCCCGGTGGCGAAGCCAGAGGCCAAACGGCGACTCCGCCAGCCGTTCCAAACCGCCGTCGCAGCCGCGCAGCAATGTGAAGAGCGTCTTCTGGCTCCACTCCATGAGGCTGGCCTTCTGCGCCTCCTTTTCCGTCGACACGTCCTGGTCGATCGAAAACAGACGATAGGCTTCGTCGAGCCGGGCGCGGGCTGCGGTGTCGTTGACGTAGGCCTGGCTCATCAACAGGATCGCCGTGTCGATCCGCTCATGTGCGAGTTGGAGCGCCTCCAGCGCCTGCTCCGCCGTCAGGGCGCGGGCAGCCAGCAGGCGCGCGCAATCCGCCTTTATCGCCATGGCGCCCTCCATCACCAGATGGATGGGGATCTTGATCCGCGCGTGAACCTTGCCGATCACCTTCTGCCGCTCCTGTAAGGCGACGGACGAGCGGATGTCATCGGCATCGAACAGCGCCGTAAGCCACTCCAGCAAGGATGCGCTGAGCCGACTATGCACCACCGAGTGGTTCAGGAACGCCTGCGCCTGTTCATCTTCCAGCAGCTTATCGTAGAAGGCGGCGACCATCGCGCTGCCGTGGTCGGCAATTACCCCGCGCAGAAGCGCGACCCTGCGCTCCACGGCATCCTCAACTGACATCATAGGCGACATAGGTATAATGATGGCCCTATGGCGCCCGTTCCCGCGCGCCAGCGAACCTTACTCCGAAAAAGTGACGTGAGGGACGGTTCGGCCAATCAATGGCCCCCTCCCCCTGAACGTAGTCGATAGCGATCTGATCGGCGTCACTTGCTCGTCCGCGATCGAGGTACGAGTTGGCGCGACACTGGGTCAACCCTCGCGCGACGAGCCGTCCAAGCACCGTATTTTTCCTTTCGTTACCGGAACGAACCGCGGCCGGGCGCGTCTCGATGCGATGCGCCGCCACTTCTTCGACCATCGCGTCCATGTCGCGATCGGGTTCATCGTGATCAGTCTGGCGGCGCTTGCACTGCTCCTCGCCGCGTTCCCGTGGGGGATCTTGAAGAGTATGGCCGAACAACGCCTGACCGCGCGCTTCGAGCGTCCGGTGCGGATCGGCGCGATGGAGCGCGTCGATCAAGTCGGCTTCAGCCCGACGATTGCGCTGCGTGACGTGCGCATTCCTGGCCCGGCCTGGGCGGGGAAGGACGATCTGGTTCGCGCAGAGCGAATCGAGGTCAGCTTCCCGGCACTAGCCCTCCTGACCGGAAAGCTGAGCCCGCGTGAGATCACCGTCGATGGGGCGCAGGTGCACCTCGTTCGCGCAAAGGACGGGCGCGAAAATTGGCGCGATGAAAGAAGCACAGGTAGATCTAGCAAGAGCACGCTCGAGGGCCTGACAGTCCGGCGATCGCGCCTGATCTATCGCGATGCGAAACGAGAGCGACAGGTGAATCTCGCGGTCACCTCCGATTCGCAGGGTCTTCGTCTGTCCGGGCCGGGAGTGGTTCGCGGTGCGAAGGTGGACGTGACGCTTCGCGCCCCGGCCGTGGCACGCGATCGGCCGGGCGGCTGGCCGTTCGACGCGCGGATCGCGGGCGATCAACTCCGCATGCATGCCAAGGGGGTGATGGCGGCTCCGCTCGATACCAGCCGCATGACGCTTGATGTGACGGCAGAAGCAGCGGACCTCACGTTGATCGATGCGGTAATCGAGGCGGGCCTGTTTCGCAGCCAGCCCGTGTCCTTGTCGGCGCACGTGCGGCGCGAACCGCAACGCTGGCTGATCGACCGGCTGAACGGACGGATCGGGCGATCCGACATCAGCGGCACACTCACTGTCGACAAGGGCGACGGGCGAAGCAAACTCGGCGGGACCGTCCGCTCTCGTCAGATGGATTTTGCCGATCTGTCCTCCGACGAAGGGCTGGCCCGTGCGGCTGCGAAGGAACGGGCGCTAGGCCCACGCATCGTTCCGGACACGCGGGTGAACCTCGCCAAGGTCGGGCGCACCGATGGGCGGATAAACTTCCAGGTCGACAGGATCGTCAGTCGCGAGGGGCCGTCATCGTTGACGAACATGGCCGGGACCCTGGTACTCGACCATCGCGTGATGACGATCGACCCGCTGAGGATCGGGCTGCGCCGCGGCCATATCACGGGAAGCGCTGTGGTCGATCAGGGCGATGACGGTCCCGTGCCGCTCGTCCGGCTCAACCTCAAGCTCGTCGACAGCAGCATCCCCACGCTTGGCGGGGGCGGCGGTACCGTCACCGGCCGTGTCGATGGGCGGGCGGTGCTTGCCGGCCGCGGCAGCACGATCCGCGAGGCGGTCGGAAGCGCCGACGGGCGCATCGGCATCGTCGCGCGGAACGGTGCCTTGCCCGCCGAAATCGCCGCTGCACTCGGCTTCGACGCCGGACGAGCGATCCTTGCCGGCAGCGATGATCGCGCGGCGCTGCGCTGCGTGGTCGTGGGCTTCACGCTTCGCGGCGGGCGCGGCCAAGCGGGCCCGTTCGTGGTCGACACCGCACAAAGCCGCCTGGACGGCACTGGGACGCTCACGTTCCCGCAGGAGGCATTGTCGATCCGCCTGACCGGTGCGCCGAAACGCGACGCCATCCTCCGCCTGCCCGGATCAGCGACGATGACGGGCACGATCAGCAAGCCTGACATCGTCGTTCCGCCGGAGGTCAAATCCGTCGGCAACGTATTCAAGGCGCTGGGCCGCGCGATCACCGGCAGGCAGGGTCCGGTGGCCCAGGACGCGGATTGCAATGGTTTGGCGGTGGGAGTGCTTCGCTGATCGGCTTCAGCAACCGATGGTGATTTGCTGCAATGCGGTAGTGGCACTGCCCGGCGGCGGCACTATATGGCCCGCATGTCGCGCCAAGCCCCTCTTTCGATCAGGTCATGGCCTGCCGCGATTGCGCAACGCGACAGCGGGCTAAAGCTGAACGCCGGTCAAATTGTGCCGCTCAGCTACGCGGACGTGCGATGCCTGCACCGTTGATCGCAATCGTTGGCTGCGACGGATCCGGCAAGACGACCTTGACCGCAGATCTGCTGCGAACGCTCGGAGCCGAGCGCGCGGTGGGAACGACGTATCTCGGGCTCGGTTCAGGAACTATGGGCGCGCGCATCCGCGAGTTGCCCCTGATCGGTGCGCCGATCGAGCAACGACTGGCCAAGAAGGCCGAACGGACGCGTTCGAAGGAGGATCGCATTCCCGGGCTGGCGACGGCCTTGGTTGTCTATGGCTTCTCGCTGCTCCGCTGCCGCCGCTTCCGCCGCGCGCTGGCGATGCGCGACAGCGGCGTCACCGTGATCACCGATCGCTATCCGCAAGTCGAAGTGCCCGGTTTCTATGACGGCCCCGGGCTGTCCGCGGCCAGGGCGGATGGCCCCGCCGTCGCCCGGCTCGCCGCGCGCGAGCGGCGTATGTACGAGTGGATGGCGAGCTATCGCCCCACATTGGTGATCCGCCTCAACGTAGACGTGGATACCGCTGCAGCGCGCAAGCCGGACCATGATCGCGCGCTGCTCGCCCGAAAGGTGGCAGCAACCCCGCTGCTCCGCTTCGGCGGCGCCCCTATTGTTGATCTGGACGCGCGCGCTCCTTATGAGCAGCTGCGCCAGCAGGCGCTCGATGCGGTTCGCGCCGCCATCGCCTGAACCGCGCGATCCTGCCGAACAGAGATGCAATGACCGAACCGAGCCTGGCGCCATTGATCGCCATCGTGGGAACCGATGGATCGGGCAAGTCCACCGTCGCCAACGCCCTGCTGGCATGGATGCAGGCGCAACGCCCCACCGAACTCCATCATCTCGGCAAGCAGACCGGACATATCGGGCGAGCGATCGCGCGCTGGCCGCTGGTCGGTAAGCGCCTCGACAAGACGATCGTGAAGAAGGCCGGGATCGCGCCTGACAGCGATCGGCCGGATACGTTCGCGGCGATGGTGATCTTCGCCTTTTCGATGCGCCGCGTGCGCCGCTTCCGCCGCATGCTCGCAGCGCGCCGCCGGGGGATCGCGATCCTTGCCGATCGCTTTCCGCAGACGGCCGTGCCCGGCCCGATGGATGGCCTTGGTCTATCTCGCGCCCGTCCGGGCGGCCTTCCCGCGCTGCTCGCGCGCCGCGAACGGGCACATTATGATTGGATGGAGCAGTATCGCCCCGATCTCGTCGTACGGCTGAACGTTGATCTCGCCACTGCGCTCAAGCGCAAGCCGGATCACCGCCCCTCCTCGCTCCAGACGAAGATCGCGGACGTGCCGCGTCTCACCTTCAACGGCGCGCCGATCGTCGACATCGACTCCACGCTGCCGTTGGATGAGGTGATCGCGCAAGCGAAGGCGGCGATCGCGCCCGTTCTGCGCCGATGAGAAAGTGGTTCGCCGATGGCGTCTTCCGCACGGTGCTGCGCAATGCGGGGTATCTCATTTCCGGCAAGCTCGCCGGCGCATTGTTCAGCCTGCTAGCCTTTGCCTGCGCCGGCCGCGCGCTGACACCCACCATCTTCGGCGTGCTGATGATCGTTCACAGCTACGCCCATACCGCCGGGGGCCTCGCAAAGTTTCAGACGTGGCAGTTCATCGTGCGCGAAGCGACTCCCGCGCTTCATCACGGCAACGTCGACAAGGCGCGCGACGTTATCCGCTTCTCCTTCGGCCTCGACATTGCCAGCGGCTTGATCGGCATGGTCGGCGCGATCATCGCCTTGCCGTGGCTGGCGGAACGGTTCGGCATCGACCAGCGCATGCTGCCGCTCGCGATCGCATATTGCACCCTCGTGCCGACCATGTCCGCGGCCACCGCCACGGGCGCACTTCGCGTGCTCGACCGTTTCGACCTCATCGCCGGCCAGCAGATCGTCACCCCCGTGCTGAGGGCGGCGGGCGCCGTGCTATCCTATTTTGCCGATCTCGGCTTCGTCGGGTTCGTCATCACCTGGTATTTGTCGGACCTGCTCGGCGATCTCGTGCTGTGGGCCTATGCGGTGCGTGAGCTGAAGCGGCGCGACATGCTGGATGCGCTGAAGCCGGGATTGTTCGGCACGGCACGCCGCCTGCCGGGCGCCTGGGCGTTCGTCTGGACGACCAATGCGGCCCACTCGGTCTATGCCGCCTGGGGCCCGCTCAGCAATCTCGTGGTCGCTGCCATCCTCGGGCCGGTCGCCGCCGGCCTCTACAAGATCGCCAGCACCCTGCTCGACTCAGCCGCAAAGCCGGCGGACCTGCTCCGCCGCGGCTATTATCCGGAGATCATGCGCCTCGATCCACGCGAACCGCGCCCTTGGCTGCTGGGGGTGCGCGCCGGTGCGCTGGCTGGACTGACCGGACTGGCTATCGTCGGGCTGGTACTGATTGGCGGAAAGCCGCTCATCGGCCTCGTCTTCGGGCAGCGGTACCTCGAGGCTTATGATCTGCTGAAACTGATGGCAGTCTCACTGGTCGTCGCGATGGCCTTCTTCCCGCTCGAATCCCTGCTCTACATGGCGCAGCGTCAGACGGCCGCGTTCCTGGCGCAACTGGTGGCAGTGATCATCTACCTCGCGCTGCTCGCCGGCCTGACCCATGCCTATGGTCTGGAGGGGGCGGGCGTCGCCTATCTCGCCGGCAGCATCGCAGTCGCGCTATGCATGCTGGTGCCGACGATCAGTGCCTATCGTCAGCGCGGCAGCCTGCCCTGGGCGGTGCCGGCATGACGCCGCTGCCGCGCGTCGCATTAGACGAAAGCGCCTATGACGCGGAGACACTGGATGCGCTCGTCGCAGCCATCGACGTCAACGACCTGATCGATCTTCATGCGCCGCTGCCCCAAGAGCTAGCGCTCGACTTCCCGCCGGAACGCTTTGTCGAAGGCTTTCGCCTGTCACGGCAGCTATGGCAGCTCGGCTTCGACCGCGCAGGCCTGATCGACCTCGCGGCGCGGCTGCGGCGGGGCGAGACCATCGATGAAGCGCAGCGCCACTGGTTCAAGCAGGTGCGCGCGCGTTTCAAGCATCTGCGCTTTGCCTTCTTCCTCTATTCGCAGCAGCATCGCTCCCCGAAGATGATGTCGCTGGTGACCCTCGTGATGGGTGAGCTTCAGGACGCCGTCAAAGTGAAGGGCCGTGCCGAGGTGCGGCGCCAGGCGAGCCGGCTGTACCTCCTCCTGAAGGCGCCGACATGGCGGCTGCTGACGCGCGAAGCGGATCGCTTCGTGCCGAGCGACGCCGCCGGCTTCCGGCGCTTCACCTTGTCGGAAATGGCATCGCTCCAGCCGCTGCTGTCATCGCCCGCCATCGGCGCGCACGCGTTCCACGCCGGCCGCAAGGTGATCAGCCGTCAGGTTTCCTTCCATGACGACATGCGCACGCTCTATCCGGCGGAAGAGCATCGCGCGATGGCAAGGTGGCTGGCGACGCTGAACGGCTTGATGGGGCAATTCCACGACGATCTCGTCGCGCGTAATGCCTCAGGCAGCTTCAGTTACGCACGCGACACCTTCGCGCTGCCTGACGACATCCGCAGCCGGCTTGGTGAAATAGCGACGCTCTATCTCGGCACCAGCAGTTCGGTACCGTCCGCCTCGTAGACCGTCCGATAGTGCCTGCGGATTGCCGGGATCAGGCGATTCTCGTGCCACCCCGGATTGCTGCTGCGCATCGCGATCATCGCGATCTCCTTGCGCGCGAGTGCCTCGGTGAGCGCTGGCTGTTCACCCTTCACCAGCCGCTGCTTGAGCGCGAAGAAGTCGAGCGCGCTTTGTCGTCCCGCCCAGTGGCAGATCGATTGATCGTCACAAGCAACCGGCCCATCGGCCCGCGCAATCTGTTCGATGAAGGGTCGCCAGTGGCGCTCCGCCTCGCCGCGGCCAGCAAGTTCCCGTATATCTGCCACCGCTGCTACGGGGAGGAACGCGATCGGTGGTACGAACGCCAGCGCATACCACCGCCACGGCCTCTCCATGCGCAGTGAACATCCGACAGGCACGACAATCGAGAAGGCGATCATCGTTTCGAAGATTGCATTGATGTCCACGCCGGCGCCCGAACGCTGAAGGAAAGCCGTGGGCACGGCGGAACCAAGAAACAGCAAGGGCAGCAGGAGCCGGGTGTCCGACCGCCAAGCGGCGAGCAGTGGACGCGCCGCGAGCAGGCCGGGCAGGATGAAGAGCAGCAGCGGAACGCCGTGCACGAGCATGCGGCGCAGCGAATAGCTCCGCGCAGGTCCCAACACCTGCGCGAACACATCCGCGCCCCAGATCGCGTAGAGGCCGGCCAGCGCGATCACCGCCATGAGTGCCCCCGACGAGACCCATATCCACAGCGGGCGACGATCCGTGAACCAGAGCCACAACGTCACGGCAATGGGTATGGCGACGAGGTTGTGCTTCACCAGTCCGCCAGCAACCACGAGCGCGGCCGCCGCGATCACCGTGCCGGCACCAAGGCGTGCACCGACTCGGCGCGGAACCAACAGCACCAGCGCCCAGGCCATGAACGCCTGCCCGAGCCACTGCGGATCGTTCATCGCGAGATATTTGCGCAGGATGGTGACGCTCAGCGCGGCGAACAATCCCGCGGCTGCGGCGGCAAAAAGCCGATCACGCACCAATCGCCCCGCGATGACGTAAATTGCCAGCCCGACCGCGATCTGGCTCAACAGCGACACGATCCGGCCAGCAATGATTGCGTCGCCGACGATCGGCTCTACCAAGCCGACGACAAAGAACGACAGCGGAGGGTAATTGTTCGCGAACAATGCGTCCGGCGAGGGATAGAGCAAGCCCGCACCAAAAGCACGGGCCACATGGCCAGCGTTCCAGCCTTCGTTGACGTTCAGCGAGGCGTGCGCCGGAAGCCACCACAGCCGTCCCAGCATCATCAGCAGGACGACGATGGTGGCGGACAGCGCCAGGCGGCGTGCCCTAGGCGTCCATTCTCCCTGGCCATGATGATCGTGCGGCGAGTGCCCCTGCGGGCCTCCACCCTCAACATTCGCGACGGCTTGCATTGAAATCTGGCTAGACCTTCATACGTGTTGCAACATATTAGCAACAAGCAAAAAACCGCACCAGCGGATGCTTGGTGCCTTAAACGAGTCTCACTGTTGATGCCTTGGAAGTGCCTCTGTGGCCACTGTTTTGGATAGGGCCGAGGCGTCCCCGATGCCGTCGGCATCCAAGTTGAGCGCCGCCATGTCAGCGGATCGTCGCACTTCCCCGCAGGTCAAGCCCGGTTCCATGAAGACCGGCCGGGCACCGCGCATCGGCGTGATCCATAACGCACGCGCCCGTCACAATATCGGCCGGGATTTCCCGCTGGTCATCGACGGATGCGACCGCGTCATCCCCCGCACCCATGACGAACTTCACTCGGTGCTCGGCAGCTTTGTCGACAAGGGCATCGACACACTGGTTGTGGAGGGCGGCGACGGCACCGTTCGGGACATCCTGTCGATCATCGCGCGCCACTTCCCCAGCTTCCGGCCGAGCATGGCGATCGTGCCGTCCGGCAAGACGAACGCGCTGGCGCTGGACCTTGGCATCTCCTCGCGCTGGACCCTGGATGATGCGGTGGCAGCGGTTGCTGCCGGCCGAACGGCAGAGCGGACGCCGATCGAGATCATCCGTGATGGCCGTGTCGATCTGTGCGGCTTCATTTTCGGGGCCGGCGCCTATCTGCGCGCGACGAAGACCGCGCAGGGGGCTCATCGGATCGGCGCCTTCAACGGGCTGGCGGTGGGCATGTCGATCGCCGCGGGTGTGGGACAGACGGTGTTCGGCAAGCCGCACAATCCCTGGCGCAGCGGAGAGCATATGCGCCTCGTCTGGGATGCGGAGGAGGCGGTTGACGGCCCGCAATATCTGATCCTCGCCTCCACGCTTGGCCGGATGCCGTTGCGCATCAAGCCGTTTGGCCAGGAGCGGCTGGGCATGAAGATGCTGCGCATCGATGCGCCGGCTTCGCATGTGCTGCGCGCGCTGCCCGCGATCCTGACCGGCGCGGAGTGGGCGTGGCTGGAACGTGCCGGCTACCATCGGCACGATATGCGCCAGCTGCAGCTTTCGATGGAGGGCGGCTTCGTCCTCGACGGGGAGACCTTCCCGGGCGGTGACCTGATCTTGCGGCAGGGCGCGCCTGTGGCATTTGTTGTGCCATGACGGACGCGGCCCTCATCACCTTCGTCACGGGCGAGCTCGACGTGCGTGTCGAGCCGGAAGTGGAAGCCGTCGCGAGCCAGCTGGCGCGCGATCTCCATGGTGTGGCGATCCTCTATTATGGCTCGACGCTTCGCACTGGCGACTTCGACGGAGTGCTCGATTTCTACGTCCTGACCAGCCAGCCGGTGGGCAAGGCAATCCGCCGCCTGGGTATCCGCTGGCTGTGGCCGGACGTCAGCTATCACGAGGTCGTGGTCGACGGCCGTACGATCCGCGCCAAGGTCGCGACCATGCCGATCAGCACGTTCGAAATGGCGGCGCGCGGCCATATGCTGGATACGACGATCTGGACGCGCTTCGTTCAGCCCGCCGCTTTGGTGTGGCAGGCCGATCCGACGATGAAGCACCGCGTCGTTCGGGCCGTGGCCGATTCGATCATGACGGCTGCGCGATTTGCCGCAGTCCTTGGCCCGTCGCGCGGTGAGCCGCGGGATTTCTGGCTCGCGCTGTTCCGCGAAACCTATCGTGCCGAGCTTCGGGTCGAGCCCCCCGGGCGCGAGGCGGTGATCCTGACGCACGATCCCGATCGCTACACCCGCCTGCTGCCGATTGCCTGGGAGGCGGCCGGCGTGGAGTTCGAGGAAGCCGACGGTTTGCTTGCGCCGGGCTTCGCCTTCGATCTCGGCCGTGCCACGGCACAGGCTTGGCTCTACCGGGCTGATACGGGCAAGCTTCTCAATGTCGCGCGCTTGATCAAGGCTGCCTTCACATTCGACGGCGCGGCGCGCTACGGCGCGTGGAAGGTGCATCGCCATACCGGCGTCGCGATCGAGCTGACGCCCTGGCGTGAACGACATCCGATCCTCGCGTCCTTCTCCGTTATCTGGCGGGTGCTTCGCGCGCGGACCTTATGACGTTCAATGCACTCGTCCTTGCCGGGTCGCGCGGCGGGGCGGATCCGGCAGCCGCTCATGCCGGCGTGGCCGACAAGGCGATGATCGAGGTCAGCGGCCGAACGATGCTACACCGGGTGATCGCCGCGCTGCGCGAGGCCGGTGCCGGGCGGATCCTTGTCGTCGCGTCGTCGACGGCGGTGAAAGAACATGCGGCCTCGCTCGACGTCGAGGCCGTGGATGCGGCGGCGGGCCCGAGCCGAAGCGCCGCTCTGGGGTTCGAGCTGCTCGGGGCGCCGCTGCTCGTCACGACGGCCGATCACGCGTTGCTTGAGGCGCAATGGGTGAGCGATTTCCTTAACCGAATACCATCGGGCGCTGACGTCGCGATGCTCCTCGCCGAGCGGGCCGTGATCGAGCGCGATGTGCCCAGCACCAAACGGACGTACCTGCGGTTTGCCGATGGCGCCTGGTCGGGCTGCAACGTCTTCTATCTCGCGACGCCGCAGGCGATGCGCGTGATCGACTTCTGGCAAAGCGTGGAGGCGGATCGAAAGAAGCCGTGGCGCATCGTCCGGCGGCTCGGCCCGCGGTTGCTCCTGCGCTACGTCACCGGGCGGCTGTCGATCGCTGCGGCGCTGGACCACGTCGGGCATCGTCTCGGTGCGCGTATCGCGATGGTGCCGAGCCGCTGGGGCCTCGCGGCAGTCGACGTCGACAAGCCTGCAGACCTCGATCTGGTGCGGTCGCTTGTCGAGACGCCGCTTCGGCCTGCCGGCACCTCGGCCTAGAAATCGACGGCAACACCCTTCTTCTCCCAGTCGCCGTAGCGCACGGGATCGCGACCCAGCGGATCCTCTGCCGGTCGTTGCGTTTCGGCAGGTTTGGGAACCGGCTTGTTGGGCGTCAGATACGCTGGCGGCTTCACATGGGGCGGGCGTTTTGACATCGGCTCTTCCGGTTGCGGCGTTCAACCGCCACATGGGCGCGATGTCGGTTACCGCCAAGCCCCCACGCGGCCCCTCTCCGGGCGCCACCAACCGCAATGTCCGCCGTCCGGCCGATCCGCCCGGCACAGCCGCGCGTCGCGCATCGCTTCGACTGCTCGACGCAGTGCTTCGCCGGGGCGACCCGCTCGAGGCGGCGCTGCCGGCCGCGACGCGGGACCTGAAGGAAGCCAATGATCGCGGCCTTGCCCATGCCATCGCCGCCGAGGCGCTGAGGCGCCTGCCGGATCTTGATGCGCTGATCGACTCCGCGACCCGTCAGCGCCTTCCTGACGATGCCAAGGCGCGCACCGCGCTGCGGATCGCCCTGGTGCAGACGCTCGCGCTCGGCACGCCGCCACATGCCGCGATCGCCACTGTCTTGCCATTGGTGGACGGGGGGCCACGCAAGCTCGTCCATGGCGTGTTCGGCACCCTCACCCGCAGCGGTGCCTCCCTGCCGCCAGCGCCGACGCTTCCGCAGACAGTGGCGGAACGCTGGCAGAGCGCCTGGGGAAGCGACGTGATCGGCGCGGCCGCACAGGCCATTGCGACACCACCGCCGCTCGACATCACCCTTGCGGCTCCAGATCGCAGTGCACCCGAGGGGGTGGCGCTCGCGCCAGACCACCGCCGCCTGCACGATGCCCCGCCCGTCACACAGTTGCCGGGGTTTGCAGAGGGAAACTGGTGGGTACAGGATCTCGCCGCATCGCTGCCGGCACGATTACTCGGGCGCGGGCCGGGTACCGCGCTCGATCTGTGCGCCGCGCCGGGCGGAAAGACGATGCAGTTGGCGGCCGCGGGGTGGGACGTAACGGCGCTGGAGATCGCGCCCGCACGCGCCGCGCGGCTTCATGAGAACCTCGCCCGCACGCAGCTGAAAGCGAAGGTGGTGATCGCCGACGCACTGGCGTGGGAACCCGACTCACCGGTCGATGCCCTGCTGCTCGACGCACCGTGCAGCGCCACCGGCATCTTCCGCCGCCACCCGGACGTGCTGTATCGCGCGCACCGGGGCGTCATCGCGGAAATGGCCTCACTCCAGACAAAACTGCTGGCACGTGCCGCGCCCTGGGTCCGCCCAGGCGGCCAACTGGTCTACGCCACCTGTTCGCTGGAGCCGGCGGAGGGCGAGGAGCAATTGTCCCGCTTCCTTGCCGACAATCCGGACTATCGCGTCGAAGCGCCCAAGCCGGGCGAGCTTCCCGAAGGCATCACCGCGCAGGCCGACGGCTTCATTCGCAGCCTGCCCGGCACCCTCGCCGATCGTGGCGGGTGCGACGGCTTTTTCATCGTCCGGCTCGTGCGTGCTTCCGCCTGATCGAAACGCACGTTAAGCATTTGACGACATCCCGACGTTCGGGCCTTGCTCCGCCGAATGCGCCGCCGCTCCAGGCGCGCAACCGGAGCAAGGATGACCGGATCACATTGCGAGTAGACCGTTGAAGCCTGTCCGTATTGCCCCCTCGATCCTGTCTGCCGACTTCGCGAAGCTTGGCGAGGAAATCCGCGCGATCGATGCGGCCGGCGCCGACTGGATCCATGTCGATGTCATGGACGGGCATTTCGTGCCCAACATCACCATCGGCCCCGCCGTGGTGAAGGCGCTTCGGCCGCATACGACCAAGCCGTTCGACGTCCACCTGATGATCTCGCCGATCGACGCGTACCTCGATGCCTTTGCCGAAGCTGGCGCCGACACGATCACCATCCACCCGGAGGCAGGCCCGCACATCCACCGCTCGCTCCAGCACATCAAGTCACTGGGCAAGCGCGCCGGCGTGGTGCTGAACCCCGGCACGCCGGCCAAGATGCTGGATTACCTCATCGACATGGTCGACCTGGTATTGGTGATGAGCGTCAATCCCGGCTTCGGCGGCCAGAGCTTCATCGACAGCCAGTTGCGCAAAGTCGAGGCGATCCGCCGGATGATCGACGCGACTGGCCGAGATATCGACCTTGAAGTGGACGGCGGGATCGATCAGCGCACCGCGCCGCTGGCGATCAGCGCTGGTGCCGACGCGCTTGTAGCCGGCACCGCCACCTTCCGTGGCGGGCCGTTAGCCTATGCCGACAACATCCGGATGCTGCGAGGCGGATGAAGCCACCCGCGGAGACTCCTGCCGCCGACGGGATCGACGAAGGCAAGCGGCTGGTACGTGCCGGCGGCGACAAGGGTCTGTCGCTTGCCGAACGGCTGACAGATCGCTTCCACCGCCTCACCTGGCGCACGCCGATCCACAGCATCCGCCTGAAGGGGCGGTACCCGCTGAAGCTGATCGCCGTCCCGGACGATCCGCTGTTCGGCAACGTGGAGCGAGGACGCGCGCTGCTTGCGGGCAAGCTTTCGTTCCGCGGCGAGAGCCACGTCATCGAAGGGCTGGACCTGCGCAGCTTCGCGCCGCGCCCGGCCATGGCGGATTATGTCCACAGCTTTGCCTGGCTGCGGGACCTCTCCAGTGTGGCGACCCGGGCTCAGGCGGCTCCGGTCGCCGAGGGCCTGATGGAGCGCTGGCTGGCGGCGCATGGTGAGAAGATCACCGCGCAGGCGTGGCGTCCGGACCTTTGGGGCCGGCGCATCCTGTTCTGGACGGCGCATGCACCGCTGATCCTTTCCTCGACCGACCTCATCTATCGCTCGAAGGTGCTCAACGCGCTCGCACGTGGTGCCCGGCACATCGATCGCAGCGCGGACAAGGCGCCGGCGGGCAATGCCCGCGTCGCGGCCTGGTGCGGCGTGATCGCGGCCGGGCTGTTGATCCCGGGCGGCGACCCGCGGCGTGCCTTTGGTGAGAGCGGCCTCTCGCGCGCACTCGGGTCCGCCTTGTTCGAGGATGGCGGGGTCGTCAGCCGCTCGCCCGAAGCGCTGCTCGACATCGTCATGCTGCTCGCCATGCTGCGGGAGACCTACGCGGCGCGACGGCTGCTCCTGCCGGAGGTGATGGAGGAAGTGCTCGCCCGCATGGTTCCCGCGCTACTCGGCGTCTGCCACGCTGATCGCGGGCTTTCGAGCTGGCAGGGTGGCGGCCCCGTTTCCGCAGAGCAGGTTGCCCAGGCAATCACCGCCAGCGGCGTACGCACCCGCCCGCTGCGCCAGGCGCGCGACTGGGGCTATCAGCGGCTTACCGCCGGCGCCACCGTCCTCATCATGGACGCGGCACCCCCGCCGGTCGCCCGCGTCGTTGAGGGCGGCTGCGCGTCCACCCTCGCCTTTGAGTTCTCGGATGGACCAGCCCGCATCATCGTCAACTGCGGCGGCGCGCGCGCGGCGGACGCCCGCTTGCCGACGCCGCTGATCGAGGGACTGCGCACGACCGCCGCTCACTCGACGCTGACGCTCGCTGACAGCAACTCCACTGCCATCCACGCCGACGGCACGCTTGGCCGCGGGGTGGCCGAGCTTGAGCTCAGCCGCCAGGAATCGGAAAATGCCAGCCGGATCGAGGCAAGCCACGACGGCTATGTCCGTAGCTTCGGCTTCGTGCATCGGCGGCAACTGATCCTCACCGCCGAAGGGCGCGAATTGCGCGGCGACGATGTTCTCCTGCCTCATGGGCGTCGCCGCCGGACGGGTGCTACACCGTTCACGATCCGCTTCCACCTCGGCCAGGGCGTCGAGGCCTCGCCGACCGCAGACAGCCTGGGCGCCGTGCTCCGCGTACCGGGCGGCGCAATCTGGCAGTTCCGCAGCCGCAGCGAATCGCTCGCGATCGAGGAAAGCCTGTGGATCGACTCGGACGGGCGCCCGGTCGCCACTCAGCAATTGGTGATCGCCGGTACCGCCGAAGCGGGCGGCGCCACCGCCAGCTGGAGCCTGAAGCGCGCGCGCTAGACGCTTTTATCGTCTACCAATGCTGTCGAGGCTTGGGGCAAAGGCCGCGGCCCGCTAGGGGAGCGCGCGTCGAATGCGACGCACCGGGCCAGCCGCTCGATCGCCGCTCACCCACCCCTTGCTGCTCCCCCACGGGAGAAGCGGAAAAGAGTGTCATGACCACCATTCCCATTCGCCGCGCCCTGCTGTCTGTGTCCGACAAGAGCGGCATCGTCGAACTCGCCACCACGCTTTCTGCCAGGGGCGTCGAGCTGGTTTCCACCGGCGGCACGGCCAAGGCACTGCGCGAGGCCGGCCTTGAGGTGCGTGACGTGTCGGATCTCACCGGCTTCCCCGAGATGATGGACGGCCGCGTGAAGACGCTGCACCCCATGGTTCATGGCGGCCTGCTCGCGGTGCGCGATGACGCTGCCCATGCCGCCGCGATGGAAGAGCATGGCATCGGCGCGATCGATCTGGTCGTCGTGAACCTCTATCCGTTCGCCCAAACCGTCGCGAAGGGTGCCGATCGTCCGGAAGTGATCGAGAATATCGACATCGGTGGGCCGAGCATGGTGCGCTCGGCCGCGAAGAATCACGCTTATGTCGCGATCGTCACCGATCCGGCCGATTACGCGATCGTGGCGCGCGGCGAGACGACGCTGGAGGAGCGCAAACGCCTCGCGGCCAAGGCCTTTGCAGCGACCGCTACCTATGATTCGATGATTGCCAGCTGGTTCGGCCTGTCGGACCAGGGCGAGCAGTTCCCGGCCACCCTGCCCTTCACGCTCGAGGCGCCCACCGTACTGCGCTATGGCGAAAATCCGCACCAGCAGGCCGCCTTCTATCGCCACGCCGGCCCCTCCACCCCCGGCATCGGCCAGGCGCGCCAGGTGCAGGGCAAGGAGCTGAGCTACAACAACCTCAACGATGCCGATGCCGCACTGGAGCTGGTCAGCGAGTTCCGCGATGCGGATCCCACCTGCGTCATCGTCAAGCACGCCAATCCCTGCGGCGTGGCGACCGGCGCCACGTTGGCCGAGGCCTATGAGGCGGCGTTCGCCTGCGACACGGTGTCTGCCTTCGGCGGCATCATCGCCCTCAATCGCCCCTTGGATGCTGCCACTGCCAAGGCGATCACCGGCATCTTCACCGAAGTGGTGGTTGCTCCGGAAGCTGACGAGGAAGCGATCGCGCTGTTCGCGGCGAAGAAGAACCTTCGCCTGCTGCTGACGGGGACGCTGCCCGATCCGGCGCGCGGCGGGCTGACCGCGAAGACGATCGCGGGCGGCTGGCTGGTCCAGTCGCGCGACAACGGGTTGCTATCGAACGACATGCTGAAGGTAGTGACGAAGCGTCAGCCGACGCCGCAGGAACTGGCCGATTGCCGTTTCGCGTGGACGGTCGCCAAGCACGTCAAGTCGAACGCGATCGTTTATGCCAAGGATGGCAGCACGGCAGGCGTCGGCGCGGGGCAGATGAACCGGCTTGAATCCGCCCGCATCGCCGCATGGAAGGCGAAGGATGCGGCCGACAAGGCCGGGTGGAGCGAGCCGCGCACGATCGGGTCGGCCGTGGCGTCGGACGCATTCTTCCCGTTCGCCGATGGCCTGCTCGCGGCGGTCGAAGCGGGGGCGACGGCAGTGATTCAGCCGGGCGGATCCATCCGTGACGCGGAAGTCATCGCGGCTGCCGACGAAGCGGGCCTCGCGATGATCTTCACGGGCATGCGCCACTTCCGCCATTGATGCGGCCCTTGCCCAGCCGTCACCCCGGGGCAGCCTCCGGGGTGACGGAAAGCAGCGTCTAGTTGCGGGCGAACCACCAGATGCTGTCGCGCTCCTCGCGGATCGCGCGGCCTTCGAGTTCCAGCCGCCGCAGGTGCGCCAGCGCTTCCCCGGTCGCCATGCCGATGACGTCGAGGCCGATCGGGCGGCGGAACAGCACCTTGAAACAGTCGACGGCGCGCACCGGCCCAGCCGCCATCAGGTCGACGATCGCGTCAAGCCGATCGAGATGCTCGGTCGCGAGCGCGTCCAGCCGCGTGTGGAGCCCGTAAAACGGATCGCCGTGCCCGGGCAGCACGAGAAGATCGTCGGGCAGTTGCTTGAACCGCTCGATCGAGCGCAGCCAGTCTCCCAGCGGATCCTCGTTCGTCTGGCTGACGTGCATCGACACGTTCGAGCTGATCTTCGGCAGCACCTGGTCACCGGCGATCAGCACCCGGCGGTCGTAATCGACGAGGCAGGCATGTTCGGGGCTGTGGCCGCTACCGGTGACGACATGCCAGTCGCTGCCGCCGATGCGCATCACCTCGCCGTCCTGGATACGGGTGTAGGCCACCGGCATGCGCGCGATCGACTTGCCGAAGCTGGACCAGCCGCGCGACGTGCCGTGCGCCACCTGTTCCTCGTCCCACCCGGCGCCGCGCCAGAAGGCGATCTGCTCGGCGGGAACCTCGGGCTGCGCGTCGGCCGCGAGCATCCGCACCATCAGCCATTCGGTACGGGTCATGACGATATCGGCGTCGTCGAAGCGACGAGACAGCCAGCCCGCCAGACCGACGTGATCGGGATGCATATGGGTGCACAGGATCCGGCCGATCCGACTGCCGCTGAGCGGACCATCGAGAATCGTTCGCCATGCCTCGGTCGAACGTGGGCTGGCTGTGCCGGTATCGATCGCCAGCAACTCGTGCCCATCATCGAGGATCAGGCCGTTGACGTGCTTCAGCGGCCCGGACATCGGCACGCGCCACCAGCGAATGCCGTCCATCACGGTCAGCAATTCGCCGGGCTGCGGCCCACGATCGCCGAATGGAAAGGTAAGACCGGCCCAACTGGTGGGCGTCAGCCCCTCATCCCCGATCAACGTGCGTAGATATGCCGTCGCCATGCAGGCGACGCTATCAGCATAACATTCGTTACGTCGAGGGGATTGTTGCCGCTCGTGTCTTTTGCAATCCGCGGCGCCGGCCGATTACCGGCGCGACGCGGACAAACAATTCAGCGGCGAAACGGATCGTCGAACAGCGACTTCGCAGCGGGCACGCCTTCGTCACCGGCGAGTTCCGCGTCACGCGCGGCCTGCTGGCGCTCGGCGCGCAGCTGCTCGATCAGTGCCTCGCGATCGCCATCGAGACGCGTGTCGACCGGCTGTGCCTCGACGCCGGCGCTCTTCGCGGCCTTGGCCACCGCAGCGTCCAGCTCGCGCTGCGTGGTGAGGCCCAGCGTCACCGGATCCTTCGGCGTGATGTTGCTGATGTTCCAGTGCGAGCGATCGCGGATCGCCGCGATCGTCGTGCGCGTGGTGCCGATCAGGTTGGAGATCGCGCCGTCGCTGATTTCCGGGTGGTTGCGGATGATCCAGGCGATGCCGTCCGGCTTGTCCTGCCGCTTGGAGACCGGCGTGTAACGCGGGCCCTTCGTGCGGCGGACCTGCTCGGGGCCCTTGGTCATCTTCAGGCGATAGTTGGGATCCGCCTGACCGCGTTCGATCTCGTCCTGCGTCACTTCGTGCGCGCGGACGGGATCACGCCCGGTCAGCTTCGTCGCTGCCGTGTCATCGGCAATCGCCTGAACTTCCAGAATATGAAGCCCGCAGAACTCCGCGATCTGCTCAAAGGTGAGCGACGTATTGTCGACCAGCCACGAAGCGGTCGCGTGGGGCATGAGCGGCTGGGCCATGCGAAAAGCCTTTCGGTATAAACAAATAGGGCCGCCCCTTACCGGAGCGGCCGCTTAACCTGCGATGATCTAATGCGGTGGGGCGCTAAGGGCAAGCGCTGCGCGTCACGCGGCGCGAGGGATCTTGATTGGGGTAAGCGCAGCGAGGAACTGTTCGGCGCTGGCCCGCCAGGTGAAGCCGGCACCAGCCGCGGCACATGCGGCGCGATCGCGCGACAGTGCCTGGGCGATTGCCCGGGCGAGATCGGGGTGCATGGCGCCCGTTTCGGGCGTCAGGACGTCGAGGGGGCCGGGGACGGGGTAGGCGGCGACGGGAGTGCCGCAGGCGAGCGCCTCGATCATCACCAGACCGAACGTGTCGGTGCGGCTGGGGAAGACGAGGACGTCCGCGGTGCGGTAGCAGGCGGCGAGATTGGCGCCGCTGCGGGAGCCGAGAAAATGGGCGGTCCGGAAGCGCTGACGCAAAGCAGCGAGCGCCGGGCCGTCGCCGATCACGACCTTGCTGCCCGGCATCGCAAGCTGCAGGAAAGCCGCGATATTTTTCTCCACCGCGACCCGGCCGACGTACAGCATCAGCGGGCGAGGGAGCGCGGCAAGGGCTGCATCAACCTCGCCGTGGGGCGTGAAATCGGGGGAGACGCCGCGGCCCCAGCGGCGGATCCGGTGGAGGCCCTGCGCCCTCAGCACGGCCTCGACCGTGGCGGTGGAGACGAGGATCGCATCGGCCGGCTGGTGGAACCAGCGGATGAAACGCCACACCCAGGCGGGGTCCGCACCCGTGCGCGCCCGTACATATTCGGGAAATTGTGTGTGATAGGCGGTCGTGAATGGTCGGCGATGGTCGAGACATGAGCGCCGGGCGGCGAGCCCGAGCGGCCCTTCGGTAGCGATATGAACCGCCTCAGCCCCGAATGCCGCGATCCGGCGGCCGACGCTGGCCGCATTGGCGATCGCGAGGCGGATTTCGGGATAGGTGGGGCACGGCAGCGAGCGGAAGCCCGCGGGAGTGATCGCCAGAACCTCGTGACCCATCGCACGCAGCTCGCCGATCACCGATTCGAGCGTGCGCACGACGCCATTGACCTGCGGCGTCCAGGCATCGGTGACGATCGCGATCCGCATGACGATCAGGCCGCGAGCGGCAGGGACGGCGAACGATCGCGCGCGGCGATCGCGTCGGCCCAGTGGAGGATCTCCATCCGGCCGTCGACATGCTCGACCAGCGCAGTCGCGCTCTCCACCCAATCGCCGTCATTGTAATAAGCGACGCCGCCGATCTCGCGCATCTCGGCGGTGTGGATATGGCCGCAGACCACCCCGTCGACACCGCGCGCGCCGGCAGCCTCGGCCACGATCTCCTCGAAGCGGGAGATGAAGGCGACGGCGTTCTTCACCCGTGCCTTGGCATGCTTGCTGAGCGACCAGTAAGGCAGGCCGAGGCGGCGGCGGCAGCCGTTCAGCAGCCGGTTCGCCGCCATCAGCAGCGTGTAGGCACCGTCCCCGACATGCGCGAGCCAGCGATGCGCCAGGGTGATCGCGTCGAACTCGTCGCCGTGGAGCACCAGTAAGCGGCGGCCGTCCGCCGTTTCGTGCACGGCATTGCGGCGGATCGCGATGCCGCCGAAATCGAGCCCGCAGAACTGGCGGAACACCTCGTCATGATTGCCGGGGATGAAGACCATCCGCGTGCCGCGCCCGGCGCGCTTCAGCAGCCGCCAGACGACATCGTTATGCGCCGCCGGCCAGAAGAAGCGGCGCCGCAGCCGCCAGCCGTCGACGATGTCGCCGACCAGATACATGGTGTCGCTGTCGACATGGTCGAGGAAGTCGATCAGCATCTGCGCGTTGCAGCCGCGCGTGCCGAGATGGACGTCGCTGATCCAGATCGTGCGATAGCGGATCCGCTCGACGATCCGTTCCGGCAGGTGGGGACGCGAATTGGCGAAATCCGCAAGGTCGGCGACGTCGGCCAACGAAACGGGTGCGAGCGTCACTGGTGCAAGCCTTGGTTGCATCGGCATGGCGGGGCCCTCCCTGCCGGATGCCGATAGCGGCGGCTCGTGACGCCCGCGTCGCAGCGCGGTGACGGTTTCGAGTCAGGCGTCGAAGGCGATGTGCCCGGGCTGCGCCGCCACGCGGGCGAGCCAGGCGCGGAGCGCGGGATGGGCCGACAGGTCGAAGCCGCCCTCCCCCGCCAGATGCGTGTAGGCGTAGAGCGTGATGTCCGCGAGCGTGAGGCGGTCGCCGACGAACCAGTCCCGGGTGGCGAGGTGCCGATCCATCAAGCCCAGCGCGTGGCGCCCGGCGACTTCCTTGGCCGGGACGAGCGCGGCCTGCGCCGGCGAGAGGTTCGCTTCCCCCACCAGATGCCGCCAGAAGCGCAGCGTCGCGATGTTCGGTTCGTGGCTATATTGTTCCCAGAACATCCAGCGGAGCATTTCGGCATGCTCGAAGCGGTCGCTGGGCACCAGGGCGCTGCCGTGCGCCAGATAGGCGCAGGCGGCATTGCTTTCGGGCAGGAAGCGATTTCCCACCTGGAGCACCGGGATCCGGCCGCCGGCGTCGACATTGGCGAGGAACGCCGGGGTGCGTGTCTCGCCGCGGCGGATGTCATAGGCGCGCCGCTCGATCGGGATGCCGAGGTGCGCGGCGGTGAGGCGGATCTTGTAGCAATTGCCCGAGACCGGGTCTTCATGAAGGATCAGCGCACTCACCGATCCGCTCACTTCATCGTCAGCACGATCTTGCCGACATGGTCGCCTGCCTCCATCCGGCGGTGCGCCTCGGCAGCTTCGGCCATCGGGTAGCAGCGATCCATCACCGGGCGCAGCCTGCCCGCCTCGACATGCGGCCAGACGGTGCGGGCAAGCTCGTCCGCGACCATCGCCTTGAATGCCGTGTCGCGCCCGCGAAGCGTGGAGCCGGTGAGCGTCAGGCGGCGGCGCATCACCTCGAAGATCGGGATGGTGGCGGTGGCCCCGCCCTGCACGGCGATCGAGACATGGCGGCCGTCGTCCGCGAGGCACTTCAGGTTGCGCGGGACATAGTCACCCCCGACCATGTCGAGCACCGCCGCGCACCCCTTGCCGCCGGTGATCTCGGCGACGCGCGCAACGAAATCCTCGGTCTTGTAATTGATGGCGTGATCCGCGCCCAAGGCCCTGGCCGCGGCGACCTTGTCGTCCGAGCCGGCGGTGACGATGATCGTCAGCCCGAAGATGTTGGCGAGCGCGATCGCCATCGTGCCGATCCCGCTGGTGCCGCCGTGGACGAGCACGGTATCGCCCTCGACCGCGAAGGCGCGTTCGAACAGGTTGGTCCAGACGGTGAAGAGCGTTTCGGGCAGCGCCGCCGCTTCCTCCATCGACATCACCTCCGGCACGGGCAGGCACTGTCCGGCGGGCGCGACGGCATATTCGGCATAGCCGCCGCCGGCGACGAGCGCGCAGACCCGCTGGCCGAGCATCTCGCGACCCACATCGGCCCCGAGCGCGACGATCTCCCCGGCGAGTTCCAGCCCCAGGATCGAGGGTGCGCCGGGCGGCGGCGGATAGCCGCCCTTGCGCTGCAATACGTCGGGCCGGTTCACCCCGGCGGCGGCGACGCGAATCAGCACCTCGCCCGCGGCGGGCGCGGGCACGGGCCGTTCGACGGGCACCAGCACCTCCGGCGCGCCTGGCGCCTCCGGATCAATCGCCAGCATCGTCGTCGGAACATCGTGCATTGCCATCCCCTCGCCGCTTTCCCGGGTTTCCCCGCCCGGTTGATAGGCGTCGGCCTTATTGACTTCGCACCTGCAGCGGTCAACGATGCAGCCCATGGATCTGGATGATATCCTTGGGTCCCGGCCCGACGATCCCCTGCCCGCGTTACTGCGCGAGGATCTCGATCGTCTATCCGTTGCCGAACTCGAAGCGAGAATTGCCGCGCTGGAGGGCGAGATCGGCCGCTGTCGGCGGAAGATCGAAAGCGCGGTTAATCACCGGGCAAGCGCCGACGCGATATTCAAGCGATGAACGCTGGCACACTGGGCTGGCTAATCGCTCCCAGTGTGGAAGCCCCAGCGCTTGATGCCGGGCCCTCCCATCACGACATTGTCGGAAAGGACCCAGCTTCTGCCTGTGGTCCGCTAGGAGTATCCTAAATGCCATCCTTTGCCAGCGCTCTCGAGAACACGCTGCACAAGGCGCTCGAGGCCGCATCATCCCGGCGCCATGAATATGCCACGCTCGAACACCTGCTGTTCGCGCTCGTCGACGACGAGCATGCCAGCCAGGTGATGACGGCGTGCGGCGTCGATCTCGGCGAACTCAAGACCACCGTCGCGCACTATCTCGATACCGAGCTTGGCGCACTGAAGGTCGATCAGCAGACCGACCCCTCCCCCACCAGCGGTTTCCAGCGCGTCGTCCAGCGCGCGATCCTGCACGTCCAGTCCTCCGGCCGCGACGAAGTGACCGGCGCGAACGTGCTGGTCGCGCTGTTTTCCGAACGCGAAAGCTATGCCGTCTATTTCCTGCAGCAGCAGGACATGAGCCGCCTCGATGCCGTCAGCTACATCAGCCACGGCGTCGGCAAGGGCGTGTCCGCGCCGGAAGCCGCGACGCCCAAGGGCGCCGAGGACAAGGAAGAGAAGAAGCCAGCCGAGAAGGCCGGCAAGGGCGAAAGCGCGCTCAAGCAGTTCACCGTCGACCTCAACGAGAAGGCGCGCAACGGCAAGGTCGATCCGCTGATCGGCCGCGGCCCGGAGGTCGATCGCACGGTGCAGATCCTGTGCCGCCGGTCGAAGAACAACCCGCTCTATGTGGGTGATCCGGGCGTCGGCAAGACGGCGATCGCCGAAGGCCTCGCGCGCAAGATCGTCGAGGGCGACGTGCCCGACGTGCTGAAGCCCGCCGTCATCTATTCGCTCGACATGGGCGCGCTGCTCGCCGGCACGCGCTATCGCGGCGATTTCGAGGAGCGGCTGAAGCAGGTCGTCAACGAGCTGGAGAAGATGCCGCATGCGGTGCTCTTCATCGACGAGATCCACACCGTGATCGGTGCCGGCGCGACCAGCGGCGGCGCGATGGATGCGTCGAACCTGCTGAAGCCGGCGCTGTCCGGCGGCACGATCCGCTGCATCGGCTCCACGACGTACAAGGAGTTCCGCAACCACTTCGAAAAGGATCGCGCGCTGCTGCGCCGGTTCCAGAAGATCGACGTGAACGAGCCGACGATCGAGGATACGATCAAGATCCTCGCCGGCCTGCGCTCGGCGTTCGAGAGCCATCATGACGTCAAATACACGCCCGACGCGATCAAGTCGGCCGTGGAGCTGTCGGCGCGCTACATCAACGACCGCAAGCTGCCCGACAAGGCGATCGACGTGATCGACGAGGTCGGCGCGATGCAGATGCTGGTGGCGCCGTCGAAGCGGAAGAAGACGATCACGCCCAAGGAGATCGAGCAGGTCATCGCGACCATGGCCCGCATCCCGCCGAAGAGCGTGTCGACCGACGACAAAAAGGTGCTCGAGACGCTCGAGACCGACCTGAAGCGCGTGGTGTTCGGCCAGAACAAGGCGATCGAGAATCTCGCCTCCGCGATCAAGCTGTCACGCGCTGGCCTGCGCGATCCGGAAAAGCCGATCGGCAATTATCTCTTCACCGGCCCCACCGGCGTCGGCAAGACCGAGGTTGCCAAGCAGCTGGCGACGATCATGGGCATCCCGCTGCAGCGGTTCGACATGTCCGAATATATGGAGCGCCATTCGGTCAGCCGGCTGATCGGTGCGCCTCCCGGCTATGTCGGGTTCGACCAGGGCGGCCTGCTGACCGACGCGGTCGACCAGAACCCGCATTGCGTGCTGCTGCTCGATGAGATCGAGAAGGCGCATCCGGACCTGTTCAACATCCTGTTGCAGGTGATGGACAATGGCCGCCTGACCGACCAGCACGGCAAGACGGTCGATTTCCGCAACGTCATCCTGATCATGACGACCAATGCGGGCGCCAGCGACATGGCGCGCGAGACGCTGGGCTTCGGCAATCTTTCCCGCGAGGGCGAGGACGAGCAGGCCGTGCAGCGGCTGTTCACGCCGGAGTTCCGCAACCGTCTCGATGCGATCGTGCCGTTCAGCTACCTGCCGACCGAGGTTGTCGCGCGGGTGGTGGACAAGTTCATCCTTCAGCTGGAGCTTCAGCTGGCGGACCGCGACGTCCACATCAAGCTCGACGATGAGGCGCGGCAGTGGCTCACCACCAAGGGCTATGACAAGCTCTATGGCGCGCGCCCGATGGGCCGCCTGATCCAGGAGAAGATCAAGCAGCCGCTGGCCGAGGAACTGCTGTTCGGCAAGCTTGTCCATGGCGGCGAGGTCGTGGTGAAGCTGAAGGACAATGCGCTGACGTTCGAGATCGTCGGCGCGGCGCCCAAGAAGCCGAAGCGCAAGGGCCGGGCCGCGAAGGTCACGGTGGAGTGAACCAGGAGGGCGCCGGTCGCGGGATCGGCGCCCTTCTTCTTTAGAGCGACGCCCCGTCAGCCATCTTTCGCGAAGCGGGCGATCACCAGCCGGTCGAGCAGCGCGGCGATGGTGGCGGGGGTACTGTCCGGCGCCTCGCGCAGCCACCAGTCGAGGATCTCGATCGTGCTCGTCACCGCCACGCGGATGGCGAGCGGGCGCGGCAGCCAGGCGGGCGACAGGTCCGGCAGGCTTGCGACCCGCGCCATCACCTGACGCGCGACTTCGCCGCGCAGCGCATCCCCTGCCCCCGACAAAAGCGCATGGAACACCGCGCGGCGGGCGGCGACCGCCTCCACCAGCGCTGCGGAGGCCGCGCCGCTGTCCGCCGCGAGCAATGCCGGCATCATCGTTGCGGCAATCTCGTCCGTCACTTGTGCCACCGTGTCGATCAGCAGCGCGCGCACGTCCGCATAATGGCGGAAGAAGGTGGCGTAGCCGATGCCAGCGCGGGCAGCGATCGTCGCGCCGGTGATCTGGTCGAGCGGCATTTCCGCGAGGAGCGACAAGAGTGCCTGCTGCATCGCTGCGCGTGACCGCACGACTCTCGCGTCCGGCCGCGCGTCCGGCCGCGCGTCCGGCCGTCCTGCCCTTGACTCTGCCACGCTCGTTCCGATCTTATGATAAGATACTGATCATAACTGGAGGCGAAGCATGCCAACAGCGCCAGCACAAGTCGAGGCCTGCCCATTCCATGCGGCGGGCGACAGCAAGTCGCGCCGCGCCGCCGGGCCCGGCAGCGTGCCGAACGCGCAGCCGGTGACGAGCTATGCC
>CAYMIU010000005.1:124843-127662 GCA_964390515.1 uncultured Stakelama sp. | reverse complement strand
TGATCGGCATGGAGGATGAAGATCCGGTCCATCGCCTTTTCGACCGCCGGGTGAACTTCATACTGCTCGGCCGGGACGCCGAACGTCATGCGCAGGAAGTTGCCGGTGTAGGACAGCGAATTGTCCGGATACAGGAACGGCTGGCCGACGCTGTACTTGTACGCCATGGCCGCGATCGTCGGCATCTTGGCGATCAGGCGATGCGACGCGATCATGCGCTGCGTCGGATCGTGGATGTCGGTCGAATCGTGGTAGAAGGCCGAAAGCGCGCCGACCACGCCGCACATGATCGCCATCGGGTGCGCATCACGGCGGAAGCCGCGATAGAAGGTGGCGAGCTGCTCGTGCAGCATGGTGTGGCGGGTGATCGTGGTTTCGAACTTGCTGAGTTCGGCCGCCTTGGGCAGCTCGCCGTTCAGCAGGAGATACGCGACCTCCATGAAGCTCGACTGTTCGGCGAGTTCGCCGATGGCATAGCCGCGGTGAAGCAGCACGCCTTCGTCACCATCGATATAGGTCAGCTTCGACTGGCACGAGGCGGTCGAGGTGAAGCCGGGATCATAGGTGAACGCGCCGGTCTGGCCGTACATCTTGCGTATGTCGACCACGTCAGGGCCAACCGTGCCGGATAATACCGGATAGCCGAATTCCTTGTCGGCGAGCGTTAGCTTGGCGTCGGTCATTGGTCAGTCCTTCCCCTGGGCGGCCATCTGATCTGCGATCCGGGCGAGGCTTTCGTCGCGCCCGAGCAGGACGAGCACGTCGAAGATCCCCGGCGAGGTGCGGCGGCCGGTGAGTGCGGCACGGAGCGGCTGAGCCACCTGGCCGAGCTTCAAGCCCAGCGCCTCGGCAACCTGCCGCACCGCGTTTTCGAGCGTCTCCGTATCCCACTTGTGCACCGCGTCAAGCGCAGCATGCAGCTTCGCGAGTGTGGCCGGTGCATCTCCCGCCAGAAGCGGCTCCGCATCGGCCGCAATCTGCAGCGGCCGGGTGACAAGCAGGAAGCGCGCGCCATCGGCCAGTTCGTTGAGGTTCGCCGCGCGCGGCTTCAGCGCGGGCATTGCTGCCGCGATGGTGGCGCGGCGCGCATCGTCCGCGGCAAGCGCGAGGCGGTCGGAAACGAGACCGGCCAGCCGCGCGTCGTCGGCGGCGCGGATATAATGGCCGTTGAGATTCTCGAGCTTCTTCAGATCGAAGCGGGACGGCGACTTGCCGACGCCCGACAGATCGAACCACTCGATCGCCTGTTCGCGGCTGATGATCTCATTGTCGCCATAGCCCCAGCCGAGGCGGAGGAGATAATTGTCGAGCGCTTCCGGAAGGATGCCGAGTTCGTCGCGATAGGCCTCGATCCCGACCGCGCCGTGCCGCTTCGACAGCTTCGCCCCGTCCGCGCCGTGAATCAGCGGGATGTGGGCGTAGATCGGATCGGGCCAGTTGCCCTCGATCGCGTCCATCGCGCGGATGATCGGCAGCTGGCGGAAGGCGTTGTTGATATGGTCGTCGCCGCGGATGACGTGCGTGACGCCCATGTCGTGATCGTCGACCACCACCGCGAGCATATAGGTGGGTGTGCCGTCCGACCGCAGCAGGACGAGATCGTCGAGCTCGGCATTCTGGACAGTGATGGGGCCCTGCACGCGGTCCTCGATCGTCGTTGCGCCCTCGGTCGGCGCCTTCAGGCGGACGACATAGGAGGCGCCGGGGTCGTCATTGGTCTTGTCGCGCCAGGGCGAGCGGATGCGCAGCGGCTGCTTCTTCGCCTGGGCCTCGGCGCGCATGGCGTCGATTTCCTCGGGCGTCATGTAGCAGCGGTAAGCGGCGCCGGCGGCGACCATCGCGTCTGCCACTTGGACATGACGGGCGGCGCGACTCGATTGATAGACTTCCTCGCCATCCCAATCGAGCTCGAGCCAGCGCATGCCGGACAGGATCGCGTCGATCGCCGGCTGCGTGGATCGTGCGCGATCGGTATCCTCGATACGCAACAGGAACTTGCCGCCGTGGTGGCGTGCGAAGAGCAGGTTGAACAGCGCAGTGCGCGCGCCGCCGAGGTGGAGAAATCCCGTCGGCGACGGGGCGAAGCGGGTGACGACACCGCGCTCGCGGGCTTCTGTAGTTGCGCTCAAGCGCGCTAGCTCCCAGGCTGGAATTCGAGATGGCGACAACGGCCGCGCAGCCCCCTAGCACGCAGCTTCCGACGCTTCAAACCGCGCGGGGGCGGGGTGAGGAGTGGCTGGAGGCGGAGCGTGATCAGCTCGTCTTGTGGCTGCCGGTGGCGCTTGGCGCGGGCGTGGCGGCATGGTTCGTGCTGCCGGATCGGGGCGCGTGGCAGGCGGCGTTGCTGGGCTGCGCGTCGCTCGCCTGTGTGGCGCTCGCACTGGGGCGGGGCGGGCGTGCCGCGCGCGCGGTGGCGATCGGAAGCGTGACGATGGCGCTGGGGCTGGCGCTTGTATGGTTCCGGGCAGAACAGGCCGCCGCGCCGGTGCTGACGCGCCCGGCGATCGTGGCGCTGACGGCACGGGTGGAGCGGGTGCAGCCGATGCCGGCGCGCGCGCTGGTGCGGCTGCAGCTCGGCGGCCTCGCGTGGGGAGCGGATACGCCGGCAACGCGGCCGGCGCGGATCCGGCTGAACGTTGCGGAGAAGGACGCGCCGGCGGGGCTGGTGCCCGGCGCGGTGATTGCGGTGCGGGCGCGGCTGATGCCCCCGCCGCCGCCCGCGGTGCCCGGCGCCTATGACTTCGCGCGCGTCGCCTGGTTCGATTCGATCGGCGCGACCGGGCGGGCACTTCGGCCGCCGCGGATCCTTAGCGGCGGGG
>CAYMIU010000005.1:121957-124833 GCA_964390515.1 uncultured Stakelama sp. | reverse complement strand
CGACCGAGCCGCTTCGCGCGCGGCTCTCACGGCACATCCAGGCGCGGCTGGAGGGTAGCGCGGGCGGGATCGCCGCCGCGCTGGCGACGGGCGACACCGGCGGCATTGCGGTGGAGGATCAGGAGGCGATGCGCCGATCCGGGCTTGCGCATCTGTTGTCGGTGAGCGGGCTGCACATCACCGCGGTGGTCGGGCTGACCATGATGATCGCGATGCGGCTGCTGGCGCTCAACATGCGCCTCGCGCTGACCGGGCGGGTGCCGCTGATCGCAGCCGGCGTCGCGGCAGGCGCGGCGGTCGGCTACACTTTGCTGACGGGAAGCGAGGTGCCGACGATCCGCAGCTGCATCGCGGCGCTGCTGGTGCTCGCGGCGATGGCGCTGGGGCGCGAGGCACTGACGCTGCGGCTGGTGGCGGCGGGCGCGGTGGTGGTTCTTCTGCTGTGGCCCGAATCGCTCGCCGGGCCGAGCTTCCAGCTGTCGTTCGCGGCAGTGACGGCGATCATCGCGCTGGCCGAGCATCCGCGGGTGCGGCAGTGGTTCGGCCCGCGCGAGGAAGGCTGGGCGGCGCGGCTGCTGCGCGGCGGGGGATCGCTGCTGCTGACCGGCATCGCGGTGGAGATCGCGCTGATGCCGATCGCGGTGTTCCATTTCCACAAGGCCGGCATCTACGGGGCGCTAGCCAATATCGTCGCCATCCCGCTGACGACGTTCGTGGTGATGCCGCTGGAGGCAGCGGCGCTGGCGCTGGACACGGTGGGGCTTGGCGCGCCGATATGGTGGCTGGCGGCGCAGGCGCTGGCGCTGCTGCTGTGGATCGCGCGGGTCACGGCGGAGACGCCGGGTGCTGTTGCCGCCTTGCCAGCGATGCCGCGCGGCGCCTTCGGGCTGATGATCGCGGGTGGGCTGTGGCTGGCGCTGTGGCGGACGAAGATGCGCCGGCTCGGGGCGATCCCGCTGGCGATCGGCGCGATCTGGGCGTTGATGGTGCCCGCGCCGGACCTGCTGGTTACGGGCGACGGACGGCACGTCGGGATACGGCTGCCGGACGGACGGGTCGCGCTGCTGCGGGATCGGGCGGGCGATTATGCGCGCGACATGCTGGCGGAGAATGGCGGCAGCGACGCGGAGCCGGTGCCGCTGTCGGAGCAGTCGGGCGCGCAGTGCAGCCGCGACCTTTGCCGTGTCGACCTTGCAGCGGGCGACCGCAGCTGGCGCATCCTTGCCACGCGGAGCGCCTATCTGGTGCCGGCCGGGGAGCTGATCGAGGCGTGCCTGACCGCGGATGTCGTGATCAGCGAGCGGCGACTGCCGCGGCGGTGCCAGCCGCGCTGGCTACGGCTCGATCGTGAGACGCTGGCGAAGACCGGCGGGGTCGCCGTCACGCTGGCGACCGGCAATGTCGTGACCGTTTACCGACCCGGGGACATGCACCCCTGGGTGACGGCAGCGATCAGGAATAGCGGCGAAGGATCCCCGCGAGCTTACCCTGCACGCGCACCTGCGCCGGGGCGTAACGCTGCGGATCATAAGCGCGGTTTGCCGGATCGAGCCGGATCATCGCCCCTTCGCGACGGAAGTATTTGAGCGTCGCTTCGCTGTCCTCGATCAGCGCCACGACGATCTCCCCGTCGCGTGCCACATCCTGCTTGCGGATCAGCGCGAAATCGCCGTCGAGGATGCCGGCCTCGACCATGGAGTCCCCGGCAACCTCGAGCGCGAAATGCTCGCCCGACCCAAGTAGCGCGGCAGGAACCGGGAGCGAGGACGCGCCCTCCATTGCCTCGATCGGCACGCCGGCGGCGATACGGCCGTGCAGCGGCACTTCGATGACGTCATTGGCGGGCTCGGGCACGGCGGTGCGGACTGCCGGTGCGGGCGCCTTCTTCGCGTCCAGACGCTCGGGCATCTTGAGCACTTCCAGTGCGCGGGCGCGGTTCGGCAGGCGACGCAGGAAGCCGCGTTCCTCGAGCGCGGAGATCAGGCGATGAACGCCGGACTTCGACTTGAGGTCGAGCGCCTCCTTCATCTCCTCGAACGAGGGCGACACGCCGGTGTCGACCAACCGGTCGTTGATGAAACAGATCAGCTCGTGCTGCTTTTTCGTAAGCATCGCATCGCCTCCGCCGCGAACAGACGAAGAACCTTTATGGAACGTTCCTCAATGCGTCAAGCGATCATCAGGATTTCTGCCGAGTCGCCGCGTTCGCGCGCCGGATCATGCGGGGGGCGGACGATCAGGCAGCCGGCGCGCGCCAGTGTCAGGAGCATCGAACTGTCCTGAATCGCTGCGACGAATGCTTCGCCATCGACGAGCGCAGCGCGCATATAGTCGGTACGCGGGCCGTTGGGGGGCAGTGCTTCGCCGAGCGTCGCGCGGGTGGTTAGAGGCAGGGGCTGCGCCGCGCCGGCAAGGCGCGCGATCAGCGGCTTTACGAACAGAAGCGCGGTGACGAAGGCCGAGACGGGATTGCCCGGCAGTCCCAGTACCGCCATGTCGCCGCGCCGCCCGGCCATCAGCGGCTTGCCGGGACGAAGCGCCACGCGCCAGAAATCGATGCTGGCCCCGGCCGCGATCAGTGCCGGACGCACCAGATCGTGATCGCCGACGGAGGCACCGCCAGTGGTGACGAGCAGATCCGCGTCCACCGAGGCGAAGGCGTGCGTGAGCACGTTCAGCCGATCGGGCAGGATGCCGAGATCGATGACGTCCACCGGCAGATCGGCCAGCAGCGCGCGGATCAGCAGGCGATTGGATTCGGGAAGGGCATCGGGGCCGGCAGCGGTGCCGGGATCGACCAGCTCGTCGCCCGTCGCCGCAATCGCCACCCGCACGCGGCGATGCACCGCGACTACGCCGACGCCGCCGGTCGCCGC
>CAYMIU010000005.1:0-121947 GCA_964390515.1 uncultured Stakelama sp. | reverse complement strand
GAAACGAGGCGCTCGCCCGCCGCCACGAGCGTGTCGCCTTGCGTGAAATCGAGGCCGCGGCGACGCACGTTGCCGCCAAGCTTCAGCGGGCCCTCGCCATCGAGCATCAGCTGGTCGCCGTCCCGCGCTGCCTCTTCCTGCACCATCACGGTATCGGCGCCGTCCGGCAGCGCCGCACCGGTGAAGATGCGCACCGCTTCGCCCGCCGCCACCTGGCCCAAGAACGGGCGGCCGGCGGCACTTTCCCCGATCACGCGCCACGGGCCGGGGAGATCGGCGAAGCGCAGGGCATAGCCGTCCATCGCCGACAGATCGCGTGCCGGCTGGGTACGCTGCGCGCACAGCGGGGCGGCGGCCCAGCGGCCGATCGCCTGCGTGATCGGCAGCGTTTCGATCGGTACCGGGGTGACGCTGGCGAGCAGCCGCGCCTGCGCTTCGGCCACGGGAAGCAATTCGCTCATGATGCGGGAGTGGCAGATTACGGGAGGCGGCGACAGGGTGTTCGTTGCCCGCTAGCCTGCGGGCAGAAGGGGATCAGGCGGTGAAGTCGCCCGACTTGCCACCCCTCTTGCGCAGCAGGCGGATGCCCTCGAGTGTCATCCGCTTATCGAGCGCCTTGGCCATGTCGTAGACGGTGAGGAGCGCGGCGGAGACGGCGGTGAGCGCCTCCATCTCCACGCCGGTGCGCCCTGCGGTGGCGACCGTGGCAGTCGCGACGACCCCATCCGGTTGCACAGCGAGGTCGATCGAGACCTTCGTGAGCGGCAGCGGATGGCAGAGCGGGATCAGTTCGCTGGTGCGCTTCGCGGCCATGATGCCGGCGACGCGGGCGACGGCCAGCACGTCGCCCTTGGCAACTGCGCCGTCGGCGATCGCCTGTGCTGCCTCGGCCGACATGATGATGCGGCCCTCGGCCACGGCTTCACGCACCGTCTCGTTCTTGCCGCCGACATCCACCATCCGCGCGGCGCCGGCGTCATCGAGGTGGGTGAGGCCGCTCATCGCCGTCAGCCGACCAGTACGCGGGTGGCGGCGGCGACATCGTCTTGCCGCATCAGCGATTCGCCGATCAGGAAGCAGCGCACGCCATGTTCCGCCATCGCATCGAGATCGGCGCGGGTGTTGAGGCCGCTTTCGGCGACGAAGGTGCACCCTGCCGGCGCCTGGCCAACGAGTTCGTAGGTGCGTTCGAAGCTGACGGAGAAATCGCGCAAGTTGCGGTTGTTGACGCCGATCAGCCGCGACTTGAGGCCGAGCGCGCGTTCGAGCTCTTCGGCGTCATGCACTTCGACCAGCACGTCCATGCCGCGTTCGATCGCGGCGGCCTCGATCTCGGCCGCGGTGATATCGTCGAGCGCGGACATGATGATGAGGATCGCATCGGCGCCGATTGCCCGGGCCTCGGCGACTTGCCACGGATCGACCAGGAAATCCTTGCGGATCACGGGCAGGTCGCAGGCGGCGCGGGCGGCGATGAGATAATCCTCATGCCCTTGGAAATATCGGTGATCGGTGAGGATCGAGAGGCAGGTCGCACCGCCCGCGGCATAGGCGCGGGCGTGGGCCGGCGGATCGAAATCGGCGCGGATCAGGCCCTTGGAGGGGCTCGCCTTCTTGATTTCGGCGATGAGGGCATAGGACGCTGGCGTATTGTCCAGCGCTGCCTTGAAGCCGCGCGGCGCGGTCTGCGCGGCGGCCAGCGCGTCGAGATCGGCGATGGAGCGCTCAGCCCGGCGGGCGGCGACTTCCTCGTGCTTGGTGGCGAGGATCCGGTCGAGGATGGTCATGCCCAGGCGATCCAGCGATCGAGCAGGTCGCGCGCGGCGCCGCTGTCGATCGCCTCGGCTACACGGGCGGCGCCTTCTTCCATCGGCTCGCCCACCAGCGCGAGCGCGGTGGCGGCGTTGAGCAGCACCGCATCGCGATAGGCGCCGAGCTCGCCGTTCAGCAGGCGACGCAGGGCAAGTGCGTTGTGTTCGGGATCGCCGCCGCGGATCGCCTCGATCGGGTGGCGCGGCACGCCGGCATCCTCGGGCACGATCCGGTCCCCGATCGCGACATTGCCGATGGCGACGGCCACCGTCGGGCCGGCGCCCGAGACTTCGTCCAGCCCTTCTTCGCCGGAGACGACCAGCGCGGCTTCGGTACCGAGCTGCTCCAGCGCCTCGGCAAAGACGGGGGCGTAATCCGGGCGGGCGATGCCGATCAGCTGGCGGGTGACGTGCGCCGGATTGGCGAGCGGGCCCATGAGGTTGAAGATCGTGCGCTTGCCCAGCCGCTGGCGGATCGGCGTGATCCGCTTCATCGCCGGGTGGTGATTGGCGGCGAACAGGAAGCAGATGCCGAGTTCGTTCAGCGTTTCCTCGGCCAGCGCGCCGGCGCGCTCCATGTCGAGGCCGAGCGCCTCCAGCGTATCCGCCGCGCCGGCCTTTGACGAGGCGGCGCGGTTGCCGTGCTTCGCGACCGGCACGCCGCACGCGGCGACCACCAGGCTGACGGCCGTGGAGACGTTGAGCGTGTGGTGGCCGTCACCGCCAGTGCCGCACACGTCGATCGCACCGGCGGGGGCGCTGATCGGGATCAGCCGCTCACGCAAAGCGCGGGCCGCCTCGGCGATCTCGATCGAGGTTTCGCCGCGATCGGACAGATCGATGAGGAAGCGGGCGATGGCGTCTTCGCTCGCGTGGCCGTCAAGGATGTCGGCGAAGGCCTGCGCCGCCGTCTCGCGCGACAAAGGCGACAGGGGATCGGGGAGGAGAGTGATGGTCGTCATGCCGCGGCCCTCGTGTTTGGCCGCGCGCCGGTGAGCGCGAGGAAGTTCGCCAGCAGATCGTGGCCGTGCTCGGTCGCGATGCTTTCGGGATGGAACTGGACGCCGTGGATCGGCAGCTCGCGGTGGCGAAGCCCCATCACGGATCCGTCGGCGGCATGGGCATTGGGGACGAGCATATCGGGCGCGTCCTCCACCACCAGCGAATGGTAGCGCGTCGCGGTGAACGGCGAGGGGAGACCGGCGAAGACGCCGGTCGAATCATGCTCGATCGCGCTCGTCTTGCCGTGCATCAGCCCGCCGCGCACCACGCGGCCGCCGAAATGCTGGCCGATCGCCTGATGGCCGAGGCACACGCCCAGCAGCGGGCGGCGGGCCTCGGCGCACGCCGCGACGAGATCGAGGCTGACACCCGCCTCGTTCGGGGTACAGGGGCCGGGCGACACCAGGAAGCCGGTGGCGTTGGAGGCGAGCGCTTCTGCCGCCGTCAGCGCGTCGTTGCGTTCGACCCGTACCTCGGCGCCCAATTCCATCAGATAATGGACCAGGTTCCAGGTGAAGCTGTCGTAATTGTCGATGACCAGGATCATGTCGCCGCCAGCCATAGCCGAACCGCGCGGTGCCGCAACGCTTGTTGCGGCGAGGCGGAATCGCGTAGGCGATGACATATCGTTCAGCCGGGATAAAAGCCGGCGCGGCGATCGTTGTGTGATTGCCAGGAGGTTGCCCCCGATGTTCCGCTCGCTCACCCTCGTCACCACCACGGCCGCCGCTGCCGCGCTCGCGCTTCTCCCCCAGGCCGCCGCCGCGCAGGATCAGGCAGGCAATCAGGCGCAGGCGCCGGTCGATTCCGCCTCCGCGCAGCAGCCGCAGGCGCAGACCGGCCAGCCGCCGCAGCGCATTCGGCAGGTGACGCTGCAGGGGAACGAGGCATGCCCGACGGCAGCCGCGGACGAGATCGTCGTGTGCAGCCGGATCAACCCGAACGAGGCGTATCGCGTTCCCAAGGAACTGCGCCAGCCGCCGGAAGTGCCGGCGCAGAACCAGAGCTGGATCAACCGCGCGGCGACGGCGGACCGTGTCGGTCGGGTGGCCGGCGGGCTGCCCAACACCTGCTCGCCGATCGGCACGGGCGGGCAGAGCGGGTGCAGCATTGCGGCAGGCCAGGCCTGGGCGGCGGAGCGTCGCCAGGCGCAGCGGGAGGCGGCACAGGCTGCGCCGTCCACCGCGGCGCAGGAAGACGATCAGGACAATTGAGCCTGATCGGCTGACGCCGGAGCTGCGCGGCGTGCCCCCGCGCGCCCGCCTAGTTGGTGGCGAGGAGCTTCGTCAGGTCCGCCTTCCAGAACTTCGCCCAGGTATGGGTGCCGTGGCCCTTGGTGTCGGGCGTCGCCTGGATCAGGCGGAAGGTGGCGCGCGGCATCCGCTTCGCCGCAGGCTCGGCGATGCCATAGGCTGACGGGTTGATGAAATCGTCGCTCGAGTTGATCCACAGCACCGGCACGGTGATCTTCTCGAGTGCGGGCGAGGGATCGTAGTTCCGCGACGCATCGAGCTGATAGATATAGTCGTTGGCGTCGCGCCCGGCGGAATTGCGGGCGAATGCCTGCGCCAGGAACGCCTCGGCGGCGTCGCGCGTCGGATATTGCTGCTGCAGCGCGAGCGGATTGCTGCCGGCGATGATCGACAGGCTGGCGGCGGTGCGCAGGCCCTGTTCGGGCTGCGCGGGATAATTGCCGCCGTTCCATGCCGGATCGGCCTTGATCGCGTCGATCGACAGCTTGCGCCACATGCGGTTGAGGCCGGCGATCGGGACGGGGAGGCAGGCGAAGGGCGCGAGCCGCTCGGCAAAGCCCGGATAGGTCTCGCCCCAGACGAAGGCATGCATGCAGCCCATGGAGGTGCCGAGGATCACCTTCAGCCTCGTGACGCCGATCTTCTCCAGCATCGCCTTTTGCGCGGCGACCATGTCGTCATAGTCGTACTTCGGGAAGGCCATGCGCTTTCCGTCCGACGGCTTCGACGACTGGCCGTGGCCGATATTGTCGGGGAGGATGACGAAGGTCTTGCTGATGTCGAACGGCTGGCCGGGGCCGTAAAGCTCGTCGGCGAACTGCGCCTGGAGGAACTGCTTGCCGGTGCCGCCCGTGCCGTGGAGCACCATCACCGCATTGTCGATCCGCCCGTCGGCCCCGCGATGCGGCGTACCGAGCGTCGTATAGTGCATCTGCACGTCCATCACCTCGCCGGTCTTGAAGCGGAAGGCGGGCAGGGTGACGTCGCCTTCCTTCGTCGGCCACTTGGCCGCGGCGGGCGCAGGGCTCGCGGGGGTGGCGACCGGCTGGGTCGTCTGGGCGGTGGCGGGAAGGGCAAGCGTCACGGCGGTGCCGGCGGCGATCAGGGGCAAGAGGCGCATTGCACCTGCGTAATGAACTTCCCGCCGGCTTTGAAGCGGATGCGGCCCGTGAAGTGCATGGAAATGCGCGCGGGCTGAGCCGCTGCGCCGCGATCTTGATACGCTTTGGGACGAATCCTGCCCGGTTCGCCGGCAATTTGCCTCGATTGTGCCATGACCCATCGCCACATGGTGGGCATGAAGAAATCGGCTGTCCTCGCATTGTTCATGGCTTCGGCGGTAGTTGGTGCGCCGCCAGCGGCAGCCGTGCAAAGCGGCGGCCCCGTGCTGGGGCCCCACGCTGCCCGCTGTGCACCCGGCGCCGGCCCGGCCATCCTGGTCAATGTCGTCGGGCTGAAGAACCGTGCCGGCACGGTGCGGGTGCGCACCTTTGGCGGCTCTTCGAAGACCTGGTTCGACAAGAAGGGCTGGATCACGCGCGTCGAATTGCCGACCCCGGCGAGCGGCCCGGTGCGGATCTGCCTGCCGGTGTCCGCGCCCGGCACCTATGCCGTGGACATGCGGCATGACGTGAATGGCAATGGCGATACCGATCGGTCGGACGGCGGCGGCGCGTCCGGCGATCCCAAGGTGACACTGCTCGACTTCGTGTTCGGCCGCAAACCCTCGCCCAAGACGACCGCGATCAATGTCGGGCCGGGCGTGACGGAGATCACCGTCACGGCCATGTACCTGAGCGGCGGCGCGCTGCGGCCGATCAAGCCCGGCGCCTGATCGGCCGGGCGGCGCCCCTGCCTCAGGCGGGTGCGAGGCCCTGCTGCAATTGCGTAATCCGCTCGAGCTGGGCAGCGACGGCCGCCCGCGCACGCTCGATCGCGGCGTCGAGCGCGGGATATTCCGGCTCCAGCGCGAGCGCGCGCTCCGCGGCGATATCCTGAAGCTCCCCTGAAATGTCCTGCGTCGAGGAACGCGCCGCATCGAGATCGGCGAGCGCGACCTGCGCGTCGAGCCACCGATCGCTCCCCGCCGGCGCACCGGCGGCCGCGGCGATCGGCCGCGCGGCACGCGTCGCGGCTTCATCGAACGCGGCGATGCGCTGATCCAGCGTCTGCTGGGCAGTGCCGATTCGGGCGTCGAGCGCAGGATCGGGCGCGACCGGCGCCTCGGGGGCGGGCGCCGGCTCGTCCAGGCTCAGCGATTCCGCCGAACGGGGAAGCAGCGACGGATATCCTTCCGTGCTGGAGCAGGCCGCCAGCGCGAGGGCGAGCAGCGGCGGAGCGAGCATGGAGCGGTGCAACATGAAAAATCGTCTACGAAGCGAAAAAGTCCTGCGCAACGCTCTTGCGCAATCAGAAAGTCCCTTCTATCAGCGCCACTCCCAAGCGCCCGTAGCTCAGCTGGATAGAGCATCAGACTACGAATCTGAGGGTCGGACGTTCGAATCGTTCCGGGCGCGCCATTTTTCAACGGGTTAGCAGGGGCCATCCCTCACCCGAGTGGCTCTAGGTAACATTCTAGGTAACACACCTCCTCCAGCGGGGAGATGAGGTGTCGCGGCTTTGCTGAGTGACTCGGTCACGTTCGCCTCCAGTTCACCGATCTTACGCCCTCTTTCCTCTGCCCTCGAGTTCTATCGGACCTGCTTCGAAGGGCGACTGTCGATCCAATGGTCGATATCGCTTACCATCCACGCGACGGCGCGTGGCCCCAGCTTGCGAGGGCGAGGGAAGCAGCCATCCTCCATCATTCTGTAGATCGAAGACCGAGCAAGCCCGGTGCGGAGCTTGACCTCCGGCAGCCTGATCAGTCGAGTCGGCGTTTGCACTTCGTTGGTCATGTTCTGCTCCAGCAGGATGACCCCTTCCAGCTCGAGCGTAAGTCGCGTGCATCCGTAATTGGAAGCCTTGAGGCTGCGTTGGAACGCACGGTGCGCCTCTCAGAACCTGCCGTCGCGGCAACGGCGAAGGCCCTCGCGGCAGGTCGCATCTCAAAGGAAGGCGGCATTCCTCCGAGCGTGAGGACCGCGACAGCTGTCGCGGTGAATCGAGAAGAGCGATTGTGCGCTGCTTAGTATCGCAGCGAATGCGCCAGCCGCAGATCACACGGCTGCTTGGCGTTTAAGGTCCAGCCGCTCCTAGCGGCGTCTCGTCAGGCAGCCGCTTGTTCGGGTGACGCAGCAAGCAGATATTCGTTGGCGCCACATTGCGCACGATGATCGCCAGTTGCGCCTCGCATTCTGAGCACTGAAGCGGGCGCTCCTTTCCATATCAGCACGCTTAAGCTCTGGACCGCGAGTGCCTGTCCAGATTTTGCCGGGATCGGTACCGAACGTCGATTTAGAGCGCTTGAGTGCCCCGGCAGGGTGAATACCAAAGCACATCCTTGAAAGGGTTTGCCGGCGCGTGCGCCTGAACGCGCCGCCCGACGCACCTGGGGAACCACCGCACCGGGGGCATGTTAGCGCGGCTGCCCCTAGGTTCGAAGAACTAGGCGCCCTTCACGTTGCTCCTCCGCGCCTACAACCGACGAAGCGGGGAAGGACTCGGCGCGATCATCGGAGCTGCTGCGCCTAGGGCTTCCAAGTCGATGCGTGCCTGCTCAAGATCGTGGTAAGCCCGATCGACCATCGAGTCCGACGCGGCCATGCGCCGCTCTACGACCGCTCCGGCCGCACGCAGGTCGGCTGCCCCCGCGGACAGCTCGCCGCGTAGCCTGCTGGCCTCGTTCGCGATCTCCCGACGGACCCTATCCTCGTCTTGGCGATCCTGCTGCGTCGGTGACGGATTGTAGACGAAGCGGCTCTCCACCGATGCGCGCCACGCGAGCAGTTCCTGCGAGTTGACGGGACCGAAGCCTGGGATCGCCAGCACCCGGTCGCGCCTGACCTGCGCGGCGGTGTCGATACCGTAGGACGCCAGCGTCGCGAGCTTGCCGGCACCGATCCCCCGGATCTTTGCGCGCCTAAGCGGAAAACTTTCCATGTGCCGCCGCAACTGATTTTCCCTGCGCTTGGTCGTCAGTTCCGCCAGCCGTCGCTTCTCCTCGCTGGGCAGACCGTCGTAGGTAGTTTTGGCGTTCTCAAGCGTCCGGCGCCGTGCGATGACTTCCTCAATGCCGACGCGCTTGCGCCAGTCTACGATCGCTGCATCGTATGCAGATCGCGCTCGGCCGTGACGTTCGGTGAAGCGCCGCAGATCAGAGCCGCCCTGCCAAGTGAGATGGTAACCCCACCAGGCGAGCGGCAGGCAGAGCAGCCACAAGTCGCCCGACCAGCCGAGCAGCGCCGCCGCCACGAGCAGCACAGCAAGACCTGAGCGACGCCGGGTTCGTACCGCGCCTGCAAAAGCCGCAACCTCGCTGCTGGGTTGCAGTGCGGTCTGCGTCACAGGAGGGGACAGCCCGTCGAGCGCGGGGAGCCTGACCGCCTGTATGCTCTTCCAGACGCCGGCAAGATCAAAGCCGGCGGCGCCCGGATCGGATCGCGTCGCCCCCTTTGGGAGAGGCGCGACGAACAGCACGATCCCTGATTCGCGCTCCATCCTGCACCACGGGCATCCACCCGCCGCACTGGGAAAGTAGTGGATGTCGTTCGTGGAGCACCGCGACAGGCTGCCCTCCAGCCGGCGCAGGGCGTCGGCCCACTGCGGAGCACGCGGTCGGGCGCTCGCGTTTCCGCCGAACGCCGCCTCGAACATGGCGCGGATTTCGTCTGGGAAATCCTGCAGACGGGCGGCCCCGGGCGGCGGCGACATGTCGCTCCGCCCCTTGGCCGAATAGGCGAAGCGGTGCTCCGCGATCGCCCGCTCGATAGGCATGTCTCCGCTTCCACGATAACGGCCGACGAAGGGGTGTCGTCCCATGAAGAGGAGCTGGAAGATGACGACGGCGAGCCCGAACGCGTCGTGCTCCGGCGTCCTCACGATGCCGTCCAGCCGCCGCGACTGTAGTTCGGGAGGAGTGTATTCTGGCACGCCGACGCGGCAGAGGTGACGCTCGCCAAACTGGAAGCTGTCGGCGTCTATGAGCGCCGCCGTCGCCTTGTCTGAGACGAGGATGCCCGAGTGATTGATGTCGCCCACGACCGCGCCGGCCTCGTGCACCTTGGCTACGGCCACGGCCACGTTGGCCGCCGATCGCACGAGAAAGCGATAGTCCACATCAGGGAAGGCCACCTTGCGGGCACCCGGCGCGTAGAGCTCGAAGAGGGGCTTGTGTCCTCGCACCAGCCGCATCGCGAAGCCCGCGAACGCGCCGCCTGGCCCTTGGACCACGGCAAGCGGGAAGGCGACCAGGTCGGAGCGGGCGGACAGCCCCGCCGCGACCATCGCCTCGATCTTCTCGCGCCTGCGGTCGTCGGGGCTGCTGTAGAGCTTGACCGCCTGATCCGGTCGGTCCGCCAGGACGAAGACCTCGCCTTCGCCGCCTCTACCAACCCGTTCGCCGAGCCTCACGGGACGCCCGCGGATGTAGAGTGCTGTCACGTGCCGCGCCTGCTCGCGACGATCAGAGTCTTGTCGTCATCCGTGCGGGTGTTGATCGCGTCCGAAGAGAGATACTGCGCCAGCTTGCGGGACAGCGGACCATCGCGTCCCGCGATTAGGCTCGTTGCCACGGGCTCGCTGATTCCCTGGAAGAAGGGGCCGTGCGGTACGCCGCCGGCGAGATCGAGCGCCAGGCGTTCGATCCCATCCGTCATCACCGCTATCCGGTCGAGATCGCGATCGGTCCGCTCAATGCGCAGCCGGACCCCGACATCATCCGTGACGAAGAAAGTCGTAGATGCGAACTCCCCGTTCTCCGGCCAGCTCAGCGACACCCAGCGTCCATCGTCGGTCAGCCGTCCGACCGCAGCGCCGTCGCCGACATGGACCGTCAGGGTCTGGCCCGCCCTCGCGATGACCATGATCAGGGTGGTCGCGAAGTCCCGCGGACGCAGCCCGCGACGCTCCGCCGCGGCGGCGATCAGGTCTCGGACGGAGTCGATCCAATCTCGGACGAGCTCGTCAGACGGGAGATCGAGCGAAGTCCGGAGATGAGCTTGCGCCGCGAGTGACAAACGCCGGGTGACGAGCGAGGCTCCCTCGCCGCCACGGCTCGCACTGCCTGCGCCATCGCACGCAACGGCGACAAGCGTTCGACCGTTGTCGGCCTGCGAGCAGCGGAACGCATCCTGTCTGCGCGTCCCGGTCCTCTCGTGCGACGTTCCGCGGACGGATGCCGCGACCCAGGTCCACATGCGCTCTTCAGTCGGCCACCGCCCAGCCGCTCGGAGCGGCGGGATTGGCGAGCGGAACCGGTTCCCCCGGATTGGATCGCGAGACCGAACCGAGCGAGCTGGACAACCAGGCGAACAGCTCGCGGAACGCCAAGCCCTTCAGCTTCAGCGGAGCTCGCACGGCGATCTGCCCCAAGGTCGCCATGTCGGCACCCTCGACGCCTGCGGCGTAGAACATGAACTCCTTGCGCTCCTCCCCCTGGCGGACGAGGTCCGCCGCGCCCGACCAGACGTCGGTCGGCGCACCATCGGTCATCAGAAAGATCCATGGACGATAGTAGGCCACGCCGTTGGCGCGGTATTCGTCCTTGCGGGCACGCAGCAGTTCAATGCCGCGCCGTATCGCCTCTCCCATCGGGGTGACGCCGCTGGCCTCGAGATGTGGAGGATAGAAGTTCGAGGCGGAGGTGAACTCGGTGGCGACCTGAACCGGCCCGAAGGTTACGATCCCCACCTCGACCCTCTTGGCGGCGAGCGCGTCCGCGTTCAGCTCGTCCCGGAATGCGGTGAGGCCGGCGTTCAATTCGTCGATTGGCCGACCACCCATTGAACTCGAAGTGTCGAGCAGCAGCAGGCAGGGGCACCTCGGCTCCGGATTCTCCGCGAACTCGGCTCCGCCGAACGGCATTTGCTCCAAGTCGGCCATGTCATTCCCCCACTGTGGACGGGACGCTTGTCCTCGGCCGCATGGAGGAATAGCCTCAGCCGATGAAATACGGAATGCGGAAACCGAGCCTGCGGAAGAGCATCGCCGCAAGAACGTCGACCAAAAGGATGGTCCGAAACGCGCTCGGGCTCAAGGCACCGCGCGGATACGGCTGGCTGACCGACCCGAAGCGGGCGGCGTACAACCGGGTCTACAATCAGACTACATTCTCGTTCTGGTCGATCCTTCGCAAACTGCTCCGCTGATTGTGCGAACGCACCTGCCAAGCCTTGAGCAAACGAGGGACGACTGATGGCCGCGGGCTCGAACGCCGGTCCCGTGACACGTCCCCCCGGCAAGGTCGGCGTCGCCATCGCGCTCGTCGCCGTCTTCCTGCTCGTGCGCGCGTTGCGTCCCGACGCGAAGGAGGCTCCGTCTACCGCCGCTCCGCAGCAAACGGCGGCTGCGCTGCCGGCGGCCGCGTCGCCACCGCCTGCCGAGAAGACGCCGCCTGCCGAACCCAGCCTGCAGACGGTCGTCGGAACCGCTGCCGGCGACGCCCAGCGATCCGTCGAGGCGCTCGGATCCTCCGGCGCCAGGCTATACAGCGAGAACTGCTATGCTGCGCTCGCCTCCAGGTCCTCGGACGGCGTTCGCGACCGATGCTTCGCCTTCGACCGCATCGCGGGGCGCCTGCTTGACCAAGCGGGCGATCAGGCGGAGGCGTTCTGGTTCTCCGAACAGTCCGCGGTCGATCGGTATCGGCAGTCGTTCGGTTCCGGCGACACGGACGTTGATGCTCGTATGGTGCGCGTCAACGCCGCCATCCAAGCCCTGGGTCCGACCACGGCTCCGACCGTGTCGAGCGCCGAGTCGGCCAAGCCGATGGACGGCTTTGAAACGATCACGAATGACGGCGGCGAGGCGCCGCAGGCGGACGAACCACAAGCGAACGGAATGGATCGCGAGGTGACCGCACCGTCCGAAGCGGAAGGCGCGGATCCCGCCTCCTAGAAGCTGAGCGTCCGGAGGAACGCGGCGAGCTGGCGAACCTCCTCGTCCGTGAGTGCCGACGGCAGCGTCTCGCGGGAGGCGGTACCCAGCCTTGCGTAGAGGTCCGACCGCTCGCGCACCGTCATCTCGCGGGTGTCGACGAGGCGCAGTGGATCGAAGTGCGCGACGATCGCGTCCTCCAGCCGCACGACCGAACCCGAGTGCGAGTAGGGCGCGGTTTTGGCCACATTGTAGAGGGGTGGCGTCCTGAAAAGGAAGCGGTCCTTTGGATTCAGCGTGGTGTTGTAGCGACCCTCGTCGACGCCGAAGCCGTTCTTGCCGAAGCCCGCCTGTGGGAACGCCACCGAGTGGAATTTCATGTCACTGAAGTAGGGACCTCCGTGACAGGCCGCGCAGCGGCCGCGCCCGTAGAACAGCACGCCTCCCGCCATCTCACGGCGCGACAGGGGGCCGCCGTCGTGGACAAAGCGCTCGAATCTGGTCGGCCTTATACGGAAGTTGAAGCGGATGAACGAGGCGAGCGCATCCGTGACCTCGCGGAAGGACACGCGGTCGCGCGGCAGGCCGTAGGCAGCGGCCAGCTTCGGACCGATCGCCGGATCGGCGGCGAAGCGGCTGGCGAGCGTCGATTGGATCGAGGCCGCCGCACCCACGTCCTCGGACATGAGTCCCTCGCGGATCTGGGGCGTGTCGGTGACCATCTCGCGCACCTCGACCGATGGAAGATGGGCGGCCACAATCATCGGATCGGTCGAAGGCGCATGAACGCCGAACTGGCTCACGACGTGACCATCGACCAGCTGCACGCGGCCGTCCCAGAAGAACGTGTCGAAGCCGCGGCTTCCGCGACCCCAAAATGGGAGCACGTTGCGGGGCAGGATGCGCCCGCCGCTGTGCAGGCGCGCGGCGCCCGCGCCCTCACCACCGACGCCGATCGCGTTTGGCAGACCGTCCGCTGAGCCGAACTGGTCCAGATGGCAGTCTTGGCAGCTGATGCGCCCGTTCAGACTCATGATCGGCGAGGCGAAGATGAGGCGACCGACATCGTGGCGGGCAGAGACCACCGGAACCGCCAGTTCGCCCGACCTCACGAAGCCGTTGGCGAGCGCCGCCTTCCGAAGCGCTCCGAGCCGCATCGCGTCGGTTGCCGGCGGATCGGTAAAGGCCGCTCCCGCTGATCCGTCGCCCCCGTCGTTCCGACCGCAGGCGACCAGGGCGGCGACTGCGAACAGGGCGGAACTAACGGCGAGCGCCAGGTTAGAAGCGTATCTCATGGGTCCCCACCACCTCATCCAGATCGCCCGCCCGCGCTTCGATCGCCTTCAGCCGCATTTGCGCTAGCTCGTCCTCCCTCAGCCCCCACTGGACCAGCCGCTTCTGGTAGAGGTCGTAGTCCTGGCAGACGATCAGCCCCACTTCACCGGCCTGCAGCGCGAGCCCCGTGTCCCTCGAAGGCTCGTCCGCGGCCCGCATCTTAGCCTGGTAGTGGTCGCGCATCGCACCGTCGCACTGCTCTACTAGAAGGCCATAATCCCTCTGGTTCCAGCGCATCACCGCTTCTCGCCATACCGGCAGCGCCAACCACGCGATGACCGCTCCCGCGATCAAAGCGGCCGCGTGCGTGACAAACCTATTGCGCAGGTATGCGAAGCGCATCCAGCACCTCCGGGGTGATCGTACCGGTCACGGGCAGGCTCTTATCGGTTTGAAATCTAACCAGCGCCGCCCTGGTCTCCTTGCCAACAACGCCGTCGAGAGCGCCGTGATAGTACCCCTGCGCCTGCAACCCGATCTGCACGCGCCGGACGACCGACTGGATCGTCGCAGTGCTGGGCGGAGTATATGCGGAGAAAGGGTTGTCGGTGATGGCCGGCGACGACGGCAGGACCGACGAGTCCGGGGTGCTCCGGGTGTTGCGAGACTCGGAACGCGTGGACGACGACGGGGGCGTGGTGCGAGGTCGGCTAGGCGCTCTCGGCGTGTAGACGGGCGCCCGGTAGGTCCCGCTCGAGCCGGACCGATGACTGCTGTGCGAGGCGTGACTGGAGTGCGAGCGATGCTGCGCCAGGAGAAAGCCGTGATCCTGAGCGAACCGCTGCACCCACTGCCCGTCGTCCGGATCTGGTCCGCCGCCGGGCGGCGCCACACTGAGGTCCTGCGCATGCAGGGGCGGCAGCGGCGCGATGCCCGCCATCAGGAGGCTGGAGATCATGAACCTGCGCTTCTTCATAGGGGCGTCACCGCTTCGAGGAGGAGTGGAGGATGCCATTCGAAAAAGCCCGAGCAGGCGGATTTCGCCCGGCAGGTGGAGCAGGCCTCACCGAACCGCTGCTTCCAGTCGGAAATGGAAGCTACTGCCGCGTGACGGAACGGTTCCGGCACGTGGCACAGCGGGACGTTGAAGAGCCTAGCCCGTACGCCGCGGAGCGTTGCCACGTCGATCGCGTGCCCGATGGGCGCAAAGTCGTCGCGAAGATCCACATGCAGTTCGCTCCACCGGTTTCGAGCGAAGCCGATGTTCTCCAAACCCATGAGTGACCACTGCTCGACATGGGCTAGGTCACGCACCACCATGTCAGCCAAATCGACGATGCCATCGACCGTCGCGCGCGTCAGCACCGTCCGGAGCTCGATCCGCGCTCCAGCCAGCATCAGGTGGGCGAAACCGTCGATCAGCCGCTCGTAGGCGCCGACTTTGCCGACGACGAGGTCGTGTGTAAGGGCATCGGCCGAGTAGAGCGGGATGCCCCAGACCACCTTCGCGTACTCCGGACGCTTTAGGCGGAAAACGTCCTCCCGCCGGAAGTGCTGGGCGTTGGTGAGCACGTGGAAGGATAGGTCCGGCCGGGCCACGAGCACTTCCTCGATCATGCCGAGCAGCCTCTCGCGATGCAGCGTCGGCTCCCCGCCCGTTATGCCGATGGTCATGCCCGCGTCGGCCAGCAGGCACGCGTCTCGCAGAAGGTCGAAGCGGACGTCGTGCGTCTTCTTCGGCGGCTGCGAGCACATCACGCACAGTTGGTCGCACTGCTCGGTGACCAGCAGCGAGTTGTGCCGCGATCCTGATCGAAGAAGCCGGTCGAGCCGCCCCTCGGCGGGACGGACCAGCACGATGTCGCCGGATACCGCCTCGCGCGGATGCTCAATCCTCAACAGCCCGTGCGGTCCACTCCAAAGGCTGTCTTCAGACGTCGAAGCGATGCACAGGCTTTCTTCGAGGCTTCTGCGTTCCGCTCCGGCCAAGCGCGTGACGAACGGCGCCTGGGCGTCGCTTGTGGCGGCGAGCGCGAGCGGAATCATTGCCGCACTCCCAACCGAACGTCGTCACCCGCGAGACCTAGCCAACGTCGCAAAGAGTAGAGCACGGCCTCGTCCTGCGAGTGGATCAGATCGAACGCGAGATCGAACAGGTGCAGGTGCCGGCGGCAGAACTCGGTTTCCGGCCGCGGCAGGTCGACCCTGCCATAGCGCGCGATGTCGTCGACGAGGTCCCGGCCGCAGAAGGGCTTGTAGGCGCAGGCTTCACAGTGTGGATCGCCGTCGTTCGTGGAGGTGGCGTCCAGCGCCGCGCGCTCTGGCGTGTCCCAACCGCGCTCCACGTCTCCAATGGCAAGGTCGATCACGCCCGACCGGGTCAGCATGCGCGCCTCGTCGGTCGGATAGACCTGCCCGTCGTGGTCGATCACGACGTAGTCGCGACCGACCGGGTTGGGGTTGCGCAGATCAACATGACGATCCTGTCCCGGCCGGAAAATCCTCCGCAGCAGCAGGCTGAAATAGCTCTCCTCGAGCACTACGGTGCGATTGGCCCAGTTCCGGGCGATCAGCGTGCGCACGAACTCCTCGTGGTAGCTGCGCCAGTCCGCGTTCAGGTCGCGCGCGTGGGGATGCCGCTTTCGGGCGAACCCCTGATAGTTGATCGGCCTGAGATAGATCGAGTGGAGACCACGCGACGAGAATGCCTCGATCAGCTCGGAGGCGGGGGGAGGCGAAGCGGGATCTACGGTTGGCAGTGCGGAGATCTTCCCCGGTCCGTAGCGATCGAGCAGGAAGTCCAGGTTTCGGAAAAAGAGGTCGGTGCGGTTGACCCCGCCCGTGCGCTGGCGTCCATGCGTGGCAGCCGCACCGTCGAGCGACGTGCTGATCTGGACGTCCTCCCGGTCGAAGACGGACAGCACATCCGATCCGACCTCCTGAAGGTTCGTGCAGACGACGAAGGTGGCGTCGATGCCAGCAGGAACCGCTTCCATCACCCTGCGGATCAGGTCCGGTCGAAGGGTGGGCTCGCCGCCCTGGAACTCGATCTTGACAGCACGCGCGTCCAGGCCGCGAACGATGGCCAGCACGGCGTCGAGCGTCTCCTCTGACCAGTCGTGCCGCCGCGAGCCGACATCCGCCCTCGACACCTGACAGTAGGAACAAGCGAGATTGCAGCGCAGCGTCGGAACGAGGATGAGGTAGTCCAACGGACTCGCCGTGCAGCGTCTGCGGGCAGCGGCGAACGTCGCGGCGTGCGTCTGCAGACCCGGTCGACGCAGGTGACCGGTCCGTGCCAGGAACGCGGTGTCGCCATTCTCGAGTTCGTCTGCGTCAAGGCGAGCCTGCATCGCCTCGTCGGCCAGGAAGAACCTGCCGGCATCGTCAACGTGCAGAACTCCCCCTGCCAAGTTCCTCCGTCTCGTTCCGAGCTGGGAACGGGCGGATTGGCACCACTGGTTATCGCTGCTCACCGCCCCCACGGCAGATGCCATCCCTTACCTCCCCCCCAGCTCGGCCGCCATCGAGCTCCGACGCTGTGAGCGAAGGCTAGAACGGCGACAACGACATGGGAAGGTCAATCAGATGTCTCAACGACAAGCTCTACGCGAAGGGATTGTCGATCGTTCTGGGGTCTCCGCCGTTTCTCTCGATGCGATCGGGTAGAGCTTCCGTCTGAAGCGCTGCGAGCAGAGCGTCCGCGAACTCCTTCAACCTCCTGGCAGCTTCAAGACCCTCCCGGTCCCGGGATATCGTGAGATTCCCGGAGAGAACGACCGCAGTTTTCCCGTTCTCTACTGACATGCTGGCTATGGTCATCGCGGTTTCGTCGTCTGCGAAGGGCTCTATCATTACTGCCTCCCTGATCGATCATCCTCGGGTTCGCCGAAGAGCGGAAATCTTGGCACGCGGCGCTTCTCCTCGGCGGACAAGGCAGGGAAAGGGTCCACGCCCGTGCGCGCCGTCAATGCCGCCACAGAGAGAACCCGCCAACGCGATCGTGCCTCATTCGTCGCGATCCAGGCGCCCGCGCCCTGTCCGGGAACGTAGACGGCCTTCCACACGTGCCTGGGAACGAGCACCCGTCCTCGGAGGCTGCGGAGCTTGCGGGTCTCGTAGCTCGGACCGGTCACCACGAAGACGCTGCCGAGCGTTATCGCGAGTGATCGCACATATTGCTCCAGCGACGCCCAGCCGCTTCGGTTCAGCGCTCCGTCCTGCGGGACCATGTTGGCGAGGCTGAAAGTCTCGAAGTCGTTCTCAGGCGTGGTCATGTCCCCGGACGGAGCCATGTGACCGCGGTCGAACCCGCCGCCGACATAGTCGGCGAGTTCAGCCCGTTCGTCGCGCGGTAAACGCGCCTCCGGATGAAACCGGTTGTCACGATAGTCGAAGGCCATCGCCGCCCGCGCAGCGTCTCGGGTGATCGCTTCGGCGGCATAGAGAGGCGAGCGCGTCACTCCTGAATGAAGGACCGAAAAGGAGCGGAAGCACAGCAGTCGGGTACTTCTACCTTTCTTATGATCAACCACAGCAGGTGGTTGATCATTCGCGTAGAGCACCGCGCAACTGGATGCAGCCTGAGGCGACGCACCGGCACACAGCATGAGTGCAAAGGGTAGGAGCATGAGCCGAAGGCGATGCATGGATGGATCTATACGAGCAGCTTCAAACCTTCGCGATCTCTTTCGCTTCTCAATCTTACGGTCTGATGGGTGGAAAGCGGACTGGCCGCTCTCGGGCAGCGAGCCCAGACAAGCGGACGCTCGCTGGTCCGCTTAGGCACCGCACTCCGGCGGACCCGCTGCGCTGGCTAACGAGGCGCCGATCCGCGGCGATAGGTATCGTTCTCGCCAAAGGACAGGAGGCTGGCGACGAGGTCGGACAGCTCGGGCGCACTGTCCTGTCGTGTTGCCGACACCCAGAACCTGCCGTCGGTGCCCACCTCGATCGTGATGGTGCCGTCCCGTCGAGTGGTCATCACCTTGCGCAGCGGCTGCCCCAGCAGACCTCCAGGCCTGCCGAAGTCGAGAATCCCTCGCGTCCGCCTTGCATACCAGTCGCGCGTCTCCTGGGTGCCGTACTGCTTGCGACCATCGGAGAAGATGACGAGTTCGGGATGGCAGATGTCGAAGATCTCGTCGCAGCAGCCATTCTCGCGTCCGTGGTGCGACGCGACGTAGACGGTCGTCGTCGCCAGCTTCGCGCGAAACGCCGGGTTCTTCAGCAGCTGGCGCCAGCCCGGACGTTCGAGGTCGCCGCCGAACAGGATCGTGAAGGGTCCGAACTGCACGAATGCGGCCAGACTGAGGTTGTTCGTGTCGGTGAAGTCGACCCGATAGCGGTTCCAGAACACATGCCAGGCGACCCCGCCCAGGTCGTGAGACCAATCGCCCAGGAACCCGGTCCCGAAGCGTTCGAGGATCTCCGTCGCCTTCGCCACGCCGGCACGCATTCCGCATTCCACCTTCATCGACCTGAGCGCCCGCGCATCGACAGTGGGGTTGGTCACGAGTCCGCCCACCGCGCAGGCACGCCAAAGATGTGGCAGATCCTCGCAGTGGTCCTCGTCGAGGTTCATAAGCATCAGCGTATCGATGCGCTCGCCGCCGTAGGCGATCGACGGATACCACGGCCTATCGCTGCAGAGCCCGCAATCCAGCATCAGTCGGTGCCCGGCCGGGCCGGTGATCACCGTGCAGCCGCCATGATCGACGTCGTGAATTTCGATCTTCACCAACGGCTTTTTTCGATCTTCACGCTGCTTCATCATGCCGTTCCCACCTTCCGTGCGACGACGTTCCCGACCAGACGGACGGCCGCGTTCCGGGCGGACAGGGCCACGACTATGTAGGCGAGCAGCACCCCGCCGCCGAGCATCAGGATGCGATCGTTGCTGCTGGGCGTCCACACGAACAGTGCGGGCGTCACGAGCGCGAGCAGGGCAAGAAGCACGGCGCAGTCGCGGAGGATGAGGAAGCGCCGGTGGTTGTCCGCGATCGCGGGATCGCTCTCCGTCGCCTTCAGCCACTTGTACCAGAGCGCGTTCTGCTCGGTCGGCGTCATCGGCGTCGACGGAAGCAGTACGGCGAGGTCGGTCGGGTCCACCCGGGGGTCCTTGGGGGCGATCCCCGTGAACGCCCGACAGCCGGGGACCCGGTCGCGGAGCCGCCAGAAGACGAGCACCTCCTTCACCGATCGGGGGAAGAGTTCCTGCAGCACGAGCATGACGATGCCGGCGACTCCCGCGAAGCCGGCATGCTGGAGGAGGGTCTGTACCTGCGCCACTCGGTCGATGCCGAGCAACCCGGCCGCGGCCGCATAGGCCACGACGATCGGGGCTAGGTACTTCGTGTTGATGCCGGTCTTGAGCAGGTCAGCCATCACGGTAGCCTCAGATGCGCTTGAACATCGTCCTGCGCCACGATGATCATCAGTGTCGGGCGCAGATCGGGTGCGTCCTTCTCAGCGTGTGCGGTCATGGCGCGATCATCGCGGCCCGACATGTGCGCCGATCCGTCCGGGTGGCTGTGCCAGGTGCCGCACAGATAGACGCGGCCACGGGCAAGGCGGGTCAGCCGGCGCTCCGCGAGGGTGCCGCCGGCCTTGCCGAGTTCGAGCCTGGTCTCGGTCGCCTCTGATCCAGGCGGAAGGGGGGAGGCGTGGATGACGGTGATCACCCGACGCGTCGGGTCCCAGCTCCCGTAGAGATAGCCACCGGTCTCGGCCGGAACCGCGGCGGTGCGCTCCGCGGCCATGGCCGCGATGGCGGAAGGCGAGACGCGGATCTGCCACTCGTCCACGCTGGCGGGTCGGAGGACGGTGAATGCCTCCATGGGAACCCAGCGCGAGCCCGTCGGCCGGAGCCGCTCGTCAAGCGGGTTGAGCAGGATGCCGGCTTCGCTCCGATCGCCGAGAATGGCGGTGCACGCAACCGACGCGTGCTGTTCGACGGCGTGCTTGGGCAGGTGCACCGTCATCGAGGTGCAGCCGAAGCCGTAGAGCAGCGGGTCAGGGCCCAGCGGATGCCGATCCTCGTAGTTGAGCCAGCCCGCCACGTCGGGATCGTCGGGTGCAAGCCCGATCGTCGCGAGCATCATGTCCGACATGGTGGGCCCGCCCGGCGGCGAGACGAACGTCATTCCGAGGCGCCCCTCATGGTACATCTCGGTCCGGACGATGGTCGCCTCGGTCGAGCCCCTCAGTTCGTCCATTCGAAGTCGGACCTGTTCGTCGGCAGTGGCGTCGATGACGAGCCGACCCTCTATCCTTGCTTTGAGGTCGTCGATGTCGACGGTCGCAATGTCGTCCTTGATCGCCTCGGACTTGCCCTCGTCGTGCCAGAGCGCGTCGGTCAGACGCTTCGCCTGGTCGGCCTTATTCGCGTACACGTCTTTTGTGCGAGCGGAATGGCGGGCGAGGTTGTGGGGGTGGATGCGATCCTTGTCCCACACGAGCACGTCCTCCATTCCGGAGCGGGCGAGGTTGTCGTGTATCGCGCTGCCCAGGGCGCCGTGCCCAAGCAAGGCAACGGGTGGCAGCGGGTCCGCACCCGCGACCCAGCGCATCAACGATGGTCGCGGCGGGTAGTCGCCGACGATCGTTTCGATGCGCGTATCGGCGTCGAGGATGCTCTTGTCGTAATCCTGCGACACGAGGAACGCTCGCAGTTCGAGGCTGCGCGCAGCCTGGTCTTCGGAATATCCGAAGAAGGCGTTCATGATTGGCGCCGGTCGCCAAACCCCGATGATCACGACCATCGCTCTGCCGAAGAGCGGCGGTCGTACGCAGCGGAAGTCTACGCCCCTCTGCAACAGGTCGCCGACCGTGGCATCGAAGGCGTGATCCACGCCGATCGCCTTCATGCCCTCCAGCAGCTCGCCGCCCGTTCTCCAATCCTCGAATAGCGGGCCCCGTTCGACCGCCGATGGTTCGCGCCAGACGAACACCCAAGGGACGGCGACCCGCTTTCGGTCGAACTTCTCGTTGTGGAATCCGATGGCCGCCTGGACGTTCGCCGGCTCGAGGATCTGCGAGAAGACGGACACCTGCTTGCGGTCGTCGTCATCGAAGTTGATCGCGACGCCGACGGCGCTGCCCGCATCGGGATCGGCGAGCGCATGCTCTTGCAAGGTGCGTGGCTCGAGCTGGCCCATTCGCAGCTTCTGGCCCACCCCGAACGGAACCGGCTCCCAGCCATCCATCATCAGGGTGCCTGTCTTCGCGTCTCGCAGGAAGTCGCGCAGCCGGGTCATGATCGCCTCTATGCCGGCGCGCTCGTAGATTGGCTGGATGCCGCCCAGCGCCAGGCAGGGCGCCGCTCGGCATCCCGGCTCGCCTGAGCAGAGATGACCAATCTTGCGGGGAAAGTCCTCGCGGTCGCAGAGCACATTGTAGGGTGCGGTTTGACCGAAGGCGCGGCCCTCAAGGTAGACGAAATGTATCCGCTCCACTTCCCGCACGTCGGCCGCCGGTTCCCCGACCGTCGGCTCCGTCTTGATGTCGAAGGTCAATATCTCGCCTTCGTCCAGGCGGCGCAGTTCGATGGACGATGCGACGACACCGGCGGACTGCGAAATGCGCGCGATCTCCAGCAGCTGGCTCAGGTCTGGCTCAGCGACGATCTCGCCATCGACGGGTTCGTCGCTGCCGTCAGCCATAGGAGCCGCCACCTCCGACCGCCGCGCCGGCACCGCCAAGACCGACCGTCGCCGGCACCTTCGCGGGCGCGAGCGTTGGACCGCCGCTGGTCAGGTTGAAGACGACATGGGCCGGAAGGTCCGAAGCTCCGTTGCCACCGGTGCAGCGGAAGCGGCCTTCGACAGAACCCGTGATCTCGCCGCCGTTGGCGAGGATGCGGAGATAGCGGCGCTTCGCGTGCCATGACGGCGGCGTGTCGCCGCCCCGCACAACGCGCCGGCTGCTCGACACGACGTATCCGTTGCCACGCTGCTCGCCGAGCGCCTTCAACGCCTCGGCGGACTCGGTGAACTCCTCGTCCTTGCAGCCGCCGTTGAGCACCCGGCCGATCGACCGTCGCGAGCAGTGATGAGGCGCCAGCAGGACGTGCCACGCGAGATGTCCTGGGTTCTTGCGGTGAACATCCTTTTCCAGTCTTTCGAGCACCTCGACCGAGGTGTCGCCGCAGGTCAGGATCAGGTTCTCGCCTCCGAACCGCCGGATGGTCCATTGAATGACCAGGCTGGTCGGGTTCGAGGAAGCCGGGGGGCAGCCCTCCGCGGTCTTCGGAATGTCCCACTCCGCAGGCGTCGGCGCCAGCAGTCGCCATTCGAAGTCAGTGGTGATGGCACCCGTTGAGAACCGGCTAGTGTCCATGACCTTCAGCCGGTTTCCCGCGCGTTCGCCCGCGGCCGTGCCCTGGAGGGCATTGCGGCGCTTGATCTCATCGGTGATCGGCTTCGACTGGTCGGTGACGTAGTGGGGATTGAGGCCGTATGGCGTGCACCAGATCTCGTCCACGATGATCTTGGGGTCGGAATCCTCGGGGTCGCTGTCCCAGCTCTCCGGCGAGCCGCAGTGGAATATCTCGCCGAAGCCGCCGACGTGATCCTTGTCGGGGTGCGTCGACACGAACACGTCCAGATGGTCGTTCCCGCAGGCGGCGCGGATATCCGGAGCGAAATCGGGCGCCTCGTCGTCATCCTCGTCCTGCGCTCGGGCAGCACGGTAGTGGATGTCGACCATCACGACCTTGTCATGCGCCTCGATCAGGATGCTGTCGCCGCAGCCGGATGCGAGACTTGTGAACCTGTAGTCGCCGCGCATGGCCAATCCTCCTGCCGCTATTTAGAACGATAGGGGAACATCATACACTGTGTCAATATGTGGTATGTATGACGGCAAACTTCCCTACATGTTGCCCCTCTAAGGCGTGCGGCGCGGCGAAACAGCCTGCTGGACCGATTGCGGTATCGAGCGGGGTAGTGCGAAAAGCCCGATCCGGCGATTGGCTCGCGAGTGCACGCCCGCGCCCCTGTTGGCCGACCTCAGAGCGCTAGACAGTTCGCCATCGCGCTGTGCAGATAAGCAAGTGGATGTCGACGAACGGCTGGTATTCGGACGTAACCGGAGCATCTCGAACGACTACTTCTTGGTCTCGCGCCGTTTGCAAGCGGCGACTCGCAATCCTGCGACAAACCGGCTTGCGGCTTGAGGAGGCGATCGGCACGCGCCTAGCGAGCAGTGGCCCCAGCCGACGTAGTCACTAAATGAAGAGCATGCCGAAGGTCACCCTTAATCAGCTGCGCGAGCGGGCGGAGCGTGTGGAACAGCGACGTCGCGAGTACCGGGAGCGGGCCGTCGCCGGTACCCTGGTGCGGCACGAAACGTGGAGGCTCGACTATCTCTCCCGACCCTACCTCCTGGGTGCGCCCGACGAGCGGGTGGCCGAGCGCTTCCGCAACGTCTTCGTGAATGCGATGGAGCTGAGCCCCAAGGGGCAGCTGACGCCGGTGCCGATGACGCGCACCGACGAATATATGCAGGTCTTCACCCACCTGCTGGAAGACTACTCGGACAGGGCGGCTGGCGGGCCGCCGAATGAAGTCGTTGCCGCGGCGCGCGCGCCGCTATTCAGGTATTTCGAGAACGGCGAGTCCTCGGGCGTGAAGATGTTCGAGGGCTACGTCGCGCCCTCTACGCCGATCATCGTCAAATATGGCAAGCGGCAGTTTCTCGAGCCGATGCTGGCGACGGGTGACCTGCGGCTCGCCAATGCGGGGCTCTATAACGACGTCGCCCATTCCGATGCAGTACGCGACGACGAGACGAGCCGGACCTTCTTTATCCCCACATGGCGCGAGCGTCTGGACGGACGGACTGGCATGGATTTCCAGGGGCACCGCATCGAGTTCGAGAATGACGACATCGTCCTGCCGCTGGTATTCCAGGATTACTTCCTATTTAGCCTTTGCGAACACATTCACTACCGGATGCCTACCGACTTCGATGCGGACGCCGCCATCGTGATCCGGGATCCGACGCGCTTCAAGCAGCGCCTCATCTCCACTTTCCTTGGACGACTGCCCGATTGGGAGCCGCTGGAGGGCCCGGTCATCTATTATGACCCGTATCGAGATTATTCCAAGTTCACCGTACCGGAAATGGCTAAGCACTTTGGCTACGGCTACCAGCGCGAGGTCCGCGTAGCGTTCCGGCCGAGCGTCCGGCCGAGAACGCCGCTCGAGCCGCTATTCCTTTCGATTGGTCCCATGACGGACTACGCCGACCTGGTGACGATTTAGACGGCCCGGACGAGTACGCCCCCTATGACGTTAGGCTATTGGGCGCGAGGCCGAGACTTGCCACGCCGCCGCGGCAGCTGGGGCAAGAAGGCGAAAGCCGAGCGCATTGCAGAGGGCGACTAGCAAAAACGGATTTCCCTCTGGCCCGCTGGAGGAGCACGAACACCACAGAATAAGGGAGGCGACGACCGGGCAAGAAGTCGGGATCGGACGATTTCCGTTGCCGAGTGGAATGCTTCGGCGCAGCTGTCGTTGGTGACCGACCCGTCCCGTCCCGATTACGACCTGAGCTGTTGGTACCTCAACCGGCGGCGGCTTATGTCCCTGACTGGGGCTGAGCCGATGCTTGGAGGAGTCGGCGATCGTGATGCGGCCGCAGCGCACCTGCGGGAACTGGCGGCAACCGTTGGCCTCGAGCGCGCGCTCGGGGCCTGGCTCGAGCGTGCGAAGCCGCCGACGCTCGGCCAGCTCGTCGCCGCGGACGAGCTGGCGGTCGGCAGCTTCTTCACTCACTTCGGCGATTTCTACTCGCGAGGGATGCCCGCGATGCACAAGGCGAAGATGGAACGCCGCCAGCCGCCGCCCCAAGCGCTGATCCACACCAAGCTCGACGCGCTCCGGCCAGGTCTTAAGCTCGAGGTGCGCTTCTCGCACGAGTATTTCACCGCAAACTCCGCTTGGACCGAACTCGGCCGCCGTGCCCAACTACTGGTGATCGGGGCCGTCACGGCGATCGACGCCAATGTTGTGGCGGCACTACCCTGGGCGATCGCCACGCCCTTCGTGAGCTGGGCTGACGGGGGCCGCAGTCTCGTCGGGGCTTCCTGGCACAATCGGCTGGAGCTGCATCCAAGCCAGATTGACGCGTTCCAGGAGATCCGTCTCGTACCCCGGGCTACTACCCAGGCGGCACTGATGCCGCTGCGCGGCGTCCCCGAGGCCCATGTCAAAATGGCCTTCGCTGAACTGATCGGCGAGGGCGAGGTGCCCAAAGACTGGGGCGGCGAGCAGTCGGACCTGTTCACCTCCGCACTCAAGGTCGACGGCGAGCCTTACGCGGCGGCGTGCCTTCAAAGGGCCGGCGAAGTTCAAGCCGATGACCTTGGCGGAGCTGGGCAAGAACGGCGACCAAGTGGTTAGGCTATACGCGGAACCCGCGGACATCCTTGTGCTCCAGCACTGCCATCTAATCGAGATCCCTGTACGCGCGATGATGCGGTCGTTCGCCCAGCAGTTCGGCAACTTGCGGACCTGCTGCATCATCGACGGCTATGACACGTTGCGCATTCTGAAAACCTATCGCAAGTGTGGATTGTCTCCGGATTAGCGCGGCGGCCTCGATCGGCAGTTAGGGTGCGGCGCGAGCAGCTGACCCCAATTGTTCAGGTTGTGAACGAGTGTCTGGTTTCGGGCAATCGCTAAGGCGACCTGAACGTCGGCTTCTGGGTCGTTGCGGCTCAACTTGATTGTGGCACGTCTGAAAGGCTCGGGTAATGAACATGAAACCCCGAAAGATCGTAGTGGCCCTTTAAGACGGGCGAAACGATCCCATTGTGCTCGCCGATCAGTGATGTCTCAACGATTAATCACGACGAACTATTTCGTAGGGCAGCGCACGTCCTTTACCTCTCGAGCGGCGATTGGCTCACCATCATCGCCGATTGGATAGCGATACATCGTGTTCGCATCGCGGTCATCGATCTCCATGCGGATGTTGCTTTCGCCCAGTAGGTTAGCCTCAGTGCGTCCAGTGAAGCGACCGTTGAAGAGGACGCCGCTGCCGCTCCGCTTTGTCATGGAACCTGAGAAGGAAACGCCGATCAGAAGGTAGTCGTTGCCCTCGTAGTAGTTGACGCTCTCGGCATCGACAAAAACTTTGTTGACGCCGTCCTCGTCGCGGCAGTCGGCCGCCGCGGGTGCCCATGTTCCCCGGAAGGCTTCGGGAATGGGATCGTGGAACGACTTGCCCGCCGCACTGCCGCCGACAAACGCGACAAGCAGTGGCGCGATGATGGCAAGGTTCCTCATGATGTACGCCTCGCGCAACGCGTGTCGCAATTCAAGTGCGCCATCGGTTTGCGTTGAGGCGATAATGCCTGAGCGCGGGGGCGGTGCGGCTGCGGGACGTCGGCGTGGCGCCCCGCGCCTGGCGGAACGCGCGGCCACTCCGACGCGCGAGAGAGCTGCGGCTGTCATGGGCTTTCGTGATCTCGTTGAGCGTTCGTGCCGCCCTCAAAATCCCGTTCCGTGTGGCGGCCTCTCTGGCGGCGGCAATCTGTTTAGATTCAAGTACGTATTCCGCCGGTAGGCCGGAACTCACCGAGCTTCTCCTCTCGCTCGATGAGTTCGTCGATGTGGCTGGCGATCCGCTGCGCGACGAACTTCGCCACCGCCGTTCCCCAACGCGGGTCGACGCGGTCGCTGCTGGCTCCGAGTTCCGCCACGAGGGCGTCCGGCAGCGCCGCGACAAGCGTCTCGAGGAACGCGGCAAGCCCTGAGCGTGACCACTCGTTGGCAAGATCGCGCCGGTCGAACATCGCAAGCGTGAGGGCACCGCGCGCAGGCAGTCCTGCCGCAGCCAGGATCGCGCCGGCCTCATCCAGACTGAGGTGCCGAGTGCCCTTCAAAGTGCGGCTGAACTGATCTTTAGACATGCCGACCCTGCCGGCGAGGTCACGTTGGCTGAGACCCGTCTGCTCGACCAGGTCGCCGACGATGATGTGCAGCGGTGTCGACGACAGGGCTGCGGAACTGCTCGTGCTTGCCACGACTCCATCTCCAAGGATCGATTCGCAGCCACGTACCAAGCGCATAGCCTGTAGGAAAACAAAATAGGAACATCCTAGCACGTGCCGGCCGACGAGGGTCTGCAGTCTTGTGCGTCTCAGCGCTTGCAGCGACGCCTAAGTAGCGGAGATACCCAGCCAAGAGCGATTCGCGAGTGTTGTCGCACGGCCAGCGACGCCCTGCCGATCCCCCGCGAGCTTCATCGCGGGCTGCTAGGAAACTTCACATGATCGCTGCGACCGTGATCGCGGAATCCGCGACCGCGCAGCTGTTTTGTTCCTATGATGTTCCTTTTCGTTGAGCGTCGACCGGAGGCGGCGTGAAGGTGGCTGTGCGGTCGGGATGCGGCCGCGGCGAACACCTTCTCGGAGACGCTCTCGATGCACAGCCTCAAGCTCCCGCTGACCCGTGCCGGCCTCGGCCGGGCCAGCGATTATCTCATTCCCGCGATCGGCCTCATGGCCGTGGCGAGCGCCGCCTATGCCGGCGCCGACACGACCTTCGGTCCGGCGCTCACCAAGTTCACCGACTTTCTGGAGGGCTCCGGCGGCAAGATCATCGCCGTGCTCAGCCTGGCCGGCGGCATCATCGGCATGGCGTCCGGCCGGTTCACGCTCGGGCAGGTGGCGATCCCCGTCGCCGTCGGCATCGGCGTCGGCACCGGCGTGCCGATCGTCACCTCCACCGTGACCGCGATCATCTGATCGCGGCGGCGAGGGCGGCTCACACCATGTCGGACAAGTATATTGTTCCCCGGCGGCTCGACGATCCGGAGCTCATCGGCCTTTGGACCCTGGACGAATTCCTGGGGCTCGCGGCGCCGTTCGCCTGGGGCATCTTCTCCCAGCACATCCTGCTGGGTCTCGTGGGTGCCGGAGGAGCGTGGTTCGCGCTTCGCAAGGCCAAGGCTGGCCGGGCCAGTTCCTGGATCATCCACGCGGCCTACTGGTACCTGGGGGCAAGCTTCGTCCGACTGCGTGCGACGCCGCCCTCCCACTGCCGCCGGCTCGCCGGCTGAGGGGAGGGGCTCCATGCTATCCGATATCGCGCACCAGCGCACCCAATCGCTGCTGCGGCAGCGCAAGGTCCTCGTCGTCGCCGCGGCGGCGTCGTTCCTGGCCAACCTCGCGCTGTTGACGGCGCTCGGATCCAGGGACCGCGAGATCATCCTGCAGCCGCTCTCGACGCGGCCGCTGGCGATCAGCTCGTCGGGCGTCTCGTCCGACTATCTCGAGCTCGTCACCCGCGACGTCGCGCTGATGCTGCTCAACCGCTCGCCGACCGGTCTCGACTATTGGATGGAGCAGATCCTGAAGGTGGCCGATCCCGCCGCCTACGGTGCGCTCAAGGCTGAGCTGGTCAAGATCGTCACCGAGCAGCGCGGCTCCGATCTGAGCCAGGCATTCGTCATCACCGGCCTGACGGTCGATCCCAAAGGTCTCAGTTCGACCGTTGACGGCGACCTCAAGACCTTCGTCGGCGGTCAGGTCATCGCCAGCGAGAAGAAGCGGTTCCGGTTCGGCTGGACCTATGCGGGCCTGCGCCTCTCGCTCTCGAGCTTCGCGCTCATCCCCACGAACAAGGAGGCGCTCCAATGATCGCCGCGACACCCGCCTGCCTGCTCGGGGCGGGCACGGTCACCTTCGCCGCCGGCACGACCCGGCCGCGCGACCTCACCCTGAAGCCGCTCGGACTCGCGCTGATCGGCGCTGCCATCGCTCTCGCCGCGACGCCGGCCTGGGCCGACCAATATCGTCAGGCTGCCGACAATGCGCAGGTGGACTGCGTGGTCTCGAACCATGAGCTGACCCGGATCAGCCTGGTCGGCGACGCCTTCGCGAGCGTCAGCAAGATCACGACCGGCTACCCGTACAACGACTTCACCGTCACCAACGAGCCGGTCCGTGGTGACATCTACCTGTCGGTGCCCGAAGGCTTCGCACCGGGTCGGCTGAGCTTCTTCGCCACCACCCGCAAGGGCTATGTCTACAAATTCGCCTGCTCGATCGGCGGACCCGAGGCCGAGCAGATTTTCGTCTCGAACCCGGCGATCGCCGGCGAGCGGGCACAGGCCTGGGAAGCGAAGACCGGCCCGCGCGATGCGGCGGTGCGCCTCGTCCAGGCAATGGCGGCGAACAGCGCGCCCGACGGCTATGTCATGCGGCAGGTCGCCGCAGCACCGACGCGCGTCGGTGACCTCAGCGTACGCCTCGTGGCCGAGTACCGGGGCGGCGCACTCACCGGCCGCGTGCTGCGGATCGACAACCGCGGTGCCAAGACGGTCCCGGTCGACCCGGCGCAGCTGACGCCGGCCGGGAGCCTCGCGGTCAGCGTCGCCGATCGCGAACTCGGCCCGCAGCAGGCAACGACGCTCTACGTCGTGCTCGACGGGAGTGCCGGCGCATGAGCGAGGCTGTCACCCCTCAGGGCGGCTCCGGCCAGGAAAGCGCCACGCCCTTGGGCGCGCTCAACGCCAAGACGCGGGCACGCCAGCGCATGCTGCTGCTCGGCGGCGGCGGCTCGGCTGCGATGCTCGCGCTCTGGTTCGTGTTCGGCAGCACCGGCGATCACACGCCGGCCGCCGACGCGCCGCAGAAGATCGAGACCGACGGCATCGTCAATCGCGACCTTAGCCAGAAGGAGTTCGTCGCGATCTACGGCAACCGGCTGGATGCGCAGGCGCGCCAGCTGAAGGCGCTCGAGGAAAGCAGGGCGGTCGCGCCCGAGGTCCAGACCAGGCTCGACGCGCTCTCGGCGGAGAACCAGGCGCTCAAGACCGACGGCACCAAGACGATCGACGCGCTGACGCAGGAGAATACGACGCTGCGCGGCGAGCTCACGCGCGCACAGACCCAGGCAGCCGCGCCGCCGCCCGCACCGCTCGCGTCACGCGATCCGTCGATCCCGTCGGGATCGCCGCTCGACCCGAACAACGGTGGACCGCAGGGCGCCGCGCTCTCGCCTCGCGCCGAACGACAGGTGAAGACCGTCTCGTTCACGAGCGGGCCAACGGAAGGCGCCGGCACGGCCAAGACCGGCCTGCGCGCTGGTCGGCCGACTGCGCCTGCGATCGAGATTGAGGACAGTCCCGACTACCTGCCGCCCAACAGCTATGCGCCGGCGCGCGTGATCGTCGGCGTGGACGCCTCGGCGGGCGTCGCCAGCCAGACCGATCCGCTGCCGGTCGTGCTTCGGATCACGGGCCCTGCGCGCTCGGTCGTCAAGGACGGCAAGCTGCTCACGACGCGCATCCAGGGCTGCGTCGTTAACGGTGCGGCGCGCGGCGATCTCTCGGCCGAGAAGGTTTATGTGAAGCTCCAGAAAATGACCTGCGACCAGCCCGGCGGGCGGGTCGCGGTCAGCGAGGTCAAGGGCTTCATCAGCTTCGCCGGCAAGACCGGTGTGCGCGGCCGCGTTGTCAGCCGCGAGGGCAGTCTCGTCAGCCAGGCGCTGATCGCCGGCATTGTCGGCGGCTTCGGCCGCGGCTTCTCGGCCAACGCCAACAGCGTCTTCTCCGGGATCACCAATGGCGTCGACGGCAAGCGCCAGCAGCTGTCCGGCGGCGACATCGTCCAGGGCGGTCTCGGTCAGGGCGTCGCCGACGCCTCGGACACTGTGTCCAAGTATCTGATCGAGCGCGCCGAACAATATCAGCCAGTCGTGGAGATGCCGACCGGCATCGATGTCGAGATCGTCTTCCTCGACGGCGTCTATGTGAGGAACTCCCAATGATCTCTGCTGACACTCGTCTTGGCCATGAGCTGGCCAGGATGCGCCGCATGGAAGGTATTCCGTTCTGGAGCCTGCTGGCCTCGGCGTCGCTCGTCGTCGGCATGGGCGCCGGCGTCGTCGCCAAGAGCGTCCATGCCGCGGCGCCGGCCATCGCCAGCGTCGACACCGGCTTGGTGCGCGAGGCGCTCAAGCTGCGGCTGCCGAAGACCCGCATCGGCGCGATCGACTGCAGTCGCTTCGGCGGCCTGTGCGAGGTCGTGGCCGGGACGACGCTCTTCTACGTCGACCGGAGCGCGCGCTTCCTCATGATCGGGCGGCTCTACGACATGGAGACGCGGAGCGACGTCACCGCGACGCGGCTCCTCGAGCTCAACCCGGACATGCTCGCAGCGGGTGCGGCGGGTCGGCGCGACGATGACGACGCGCAGCCCGCCGCCGCGACGCCCGCGGCCGCGAAGGTCGACCTCGCCCAGCTTCCGGCAGGCGGGGCGGTGCACTGGGGGCCGGCGAACGGGCCCAAGCTCGTCGTGCTCAGCGATTTCCACTGCGGCTATTGCCGTAAGCTCTCGGCCGAGCTCGCCCGCATGGGCGCGCGCGTCGAGGAGCGGCCGATCTCGATCTTCGGTGCGGAGAGCCGCAAGCTCTCGGAGGCGGTGCTCTGCGCGGCCGATCCGGCAGCCGCTGCGCATGCGGCTTATGCCGACCAGGCGATCGCCGCAGGGCGCAAGTGCGACGTGTCGGGGCTCGACGCCAATGAGGCGTTCGCCCGCAAGCACGGCTTCGGCGGCACGCCGGTGATCATCCGCGCCGACGGTGCGGTGCTGCAAGGCTTCCACACGGCCGAGCAGCTCAAGGCCTTTGTGGCGGGAGGTCGGGCATGATCCGGTCTCTCTATCTGGCGCTGCTCCTCGCCGGTGCAGCCACGCTTGGCGGCTGCACGACACTTGGCGGCACGGTGAAAGGCGACTTCACCTGCCGGGCGCCGGCCGGGACCTGCGCGCCCATGACCAAGATCGACGCGGCCGCGATCGGCCAAGTCGACGAGGAGGGTGCCGCGGCGGCAGCGGCGGTCGACCGGCAGCCCGCCCGAACGGGCGGGGGCGGGAGCGTCGCCGTCCGCACCGGCGAGCGCATGCTGTCCATCCTGCTGCCCGCGCATGTCGACGAGGCGGGCGTGCTGCACGACGCCGCCACCGTCCATGCCGTAGTCGAACAGCCTGCCTGGACCTTCGCGTCCACCGCCGACCCTGTCTCCTCTTCCGAGATCTCGCGCAGTCCCGCCCCTTCCTCCCTGCGCGAGGCGGTCGCCGGTGCTTCGGCACCGGTGATCGAGGGGCTTGAGACCACTCCCGCTCAAGCCCCTCACCCTTTCAGTTCGGCCGCGTTGCCCCGCGCGGTCGATCCCGGCGCGCCGACTGCGGCATCGCTCGCAGCCGCGCGCGCCGGGCACCGGATCGGCGCCGCGGTGCCTGCCGCCAAGGACGTGCCTGCCGCACCGACCGTCGGGACTCCGCCGGCGTTGCCGGCGGGCAAGGTGGTGCTGCCGCAGGGCGACGCGGCGGCAGCACAGGCACGCCTCCGCGCGCTCGCCACGCCCAACCTGTCTCGGCTCGGAGCCCGGCCGATCCAGCCGACGCCGCCGACCGACCTGGACGGCAGCTTGTTCAGCGCGCCTGCCGGCGAGGAGCAACCGCGATGAACCTCTCGCTCAAGACGTTCACCGGCTCGCTGCTCACCGGCCTCTTCGGCGATGCCGAGGAGAGCGAGGGTGCGCGGCCGGTGCTGGGCCTCGACATGCTGTCGAGCTTCCTGCCGTACCGCGTCTACGAGCCGTCCACCCGGCTCTACCTCAACGCGCGTTCCTCCGGCTTCATCCTCAACGTCGCGCCGCTGGTCGGTGCCGACGAGCGGGTCGGCGACCTGCTCGGGCAGTTCCTCTCCGAGGGGCTGCCGGCGGGCGCCTGTGTGCAGATCGTCCACTGGGCGTCACCACGGATCAGCCGCAACATCGCGCCCTGGTTCGCGCCCCGCTACGCCCGCGGCGGCGTCTACGAGCAGATCGCGCGCGCCCGCACCCAGTGCCTCTACGATCTGGTCTGGACGAGCGGCTCGGGCGCCGCCCCGTTCCATGCCCGCCACCATCAGCTGCTGGTGTCGGTCGGCGTGCCCGCGAACGGCGGCACCTCCAAGGAGGAGCTGATCGCGGTCAGGGACAGTCTGGTGGGCGTGCTCCGCTCGCTCGACGTGCCCGCGCTCGATGTCGATCCGGTCGAGCTCATCGCCTTTGTCGATGACCTGACCTCGCCGACGACGGCGAGCGGCGACGATGCGGTCGACTACAACCCGCTCGATCCGATCGCCGACCAGGCGATCCGCCGCGACATCGAACTGACCGTCGAGGAGAGCCGGATGCTGCTGCGGACCGAGCGGTTCCGGCCGACCGGCGGCCATGACGGCGAGGCGCCCGAGATCGGCGAGATCTACCCGGACCGGTTCGACGTTCGGCACTTCGGCGTGCGCAACATGCCGGTGCGCTGGACGCCCTGGGAGACGGCGCGGCTGATCGGCGACCTGTTCACCGACAAGCTTCGTTTCCCATGTCCGGCGGCGACGATCCTCTGCCTCGTCTACCCCGACCAGGAAGCCGCCTCGACAAGGGCTGGCATGAAGTTCCTGCGCACGACCAGCCTCTCCGAGGGCAAGTCGGCGCGCTACGTCCCCAAGCTGCGCGAGCAGGCGGCCGAGTGGCGCGAGGTGCAGGCGCAGCTGCAGGAGGGCAGGCGGCTGGTCCGCGCCTTCTACGGTGTCACCACCTTCTCGCCAGTCGGCGATGGCGATCGCAACGAGCGCATGGTCAAGTCGCTCTACAAGGCGGCAGGCTGGGATCTCGCCGACGAGCGCTTCCTCCAGGTGCAGGGCCTGCTCGCGGCGATGCCACTGACGCTCGCCGACGGGCTGGCGGCGGACCTCGAGCGATGCCGGCGCATGCGCACGATGCTGTCGACCACGGCGGCCAACATCGCACCGATGCAGGGCGAGTATCTCGGCGGCGCGGTCCCGCACCTCCTGTTTCTCGGCCGCCGCGGCCAGCCCTTCTTCTGGTCGCCGTTCGAGAACGGCGCCGGCAACCACAATGTCGCGATCCTCGGCAAGTCGGGCTCGGGCAAGTCGGTGCTGCTGCAGGAGATGTGCGCGAGCCTGTGCGGTGCGGGCGCCAAGGTCGTCGTGATCGACGATGGCCGCTCCTTCATGAACAGCTGCCGGCTGCAGGGCGGAAGGTTCATCGAGTTCACGCTGGCGAGCGGCTTCTGCCTCAATCCGTTCTCGATGGTCGATGCGACCCGCGTCGCCGACGACGAAGACTACCGCCTCGACTGCATGGCGATGCTGAAGGCGATCGTGGGCCAGATGGCCCGCTTCGTCGATCGGCTCACCGACACCGAGCGCGGCCTGATCGACCAGGCGGTGAACCGGGTCTGGGAAGAGCAGGGCCGGGCTGGCTCGGTCGAAGCCGTTGCGCATGCGCTCGAAGCCACTGGCAACGCGGACGCTGCCAATCTCGCCATCGCCATGGGTCCGTTTCGCGCCGGCGGGACCTATGGCGGGTTCTTCAACGGCGAGGCCACGCTTCGGCTCGAGGCGGACTTCACCGTCTTCGAGATGTCCGACCTCGCCACGCGGGAGGAGCTCCGCTCGGTCGTCCTGACCGCGATCATGTTCATGACGGGGCAGGCGATGACGCGCAGCCCGCGGTCGGTAAAGAAGCTGCTGCTGATCGACGAGGCCTGGTCCATGCTCAAGGGCGGGTCGATGTCCGACTTTGTCGAGACCTATGCCCGCACCGCGCGCAAATATGGCGGCGCGCTCTGCACCGCCACTCAGTCGCTCAACGACTTTTACAAGTCCGACGGGGCGACCGCCGCGCTCGAGAACTCGGACTGGATGCTGGTGCTTCAGCAGAAGCCGGAGACGATCGCAGACCTGCGCAAGTCCGCGCGGCTCGACATGGACGACCGGACCGAAGGTTTGATCCGCTCGCTGAAGCGCTCGGGGTCGGAATATTCCGAGGTCTTCATCCGCGGCCCCGAGTGTCAGGCCATCGGAAGGCTCGTGCTCGACCGCTTCTCGGCCACCGTCTTCTCCTCCTCGCCCGACACCTATGCCGCGATCGAGCGGCGGGTCGCGGCGGGCGAACCGATTGCCGACGCGATCGACGCCGTCGCGCGCGGCGACGCCGATCCCTCTCGCCCGGAGCCTCGTCATGGCTGATCCCAAGCACCCTCTGCAGGCCCGGCTCGCCCGCGCACATCGCCTCGCAGCCGACGCCTGCCACATCGGGCTCAGCGTTACCCTATGGGTCGCCGGCACCGTGCTGGCCGCGCTCGGCGTGCTGCTCGCCTTCCTGATCGTCGCCGCGGACGGGCGCCCGCTGCGGTTCTTCGCGCATGTGCAGAACCTGTCGACCCATTATCTGTTCGCCGATCCGGCAGCGCGGGCGCACTTCGACCGGCAGCTGCTTGCCCTGTTCCTGGGCCTCGTCGGCGTGCTCGTCATCGCGCGTCTGCCGGCCTTTGCCGGCAAGCTGCGCCGCGAGCTGGCGCGTGGTGGCCGGCATGGCTGAGCGTGCGTCGCTTCGCCAGCGCACCATCGCCGGCTGGCCCGTCGCACGCGTGCTCGGCGCCATCCTCATCGCCGCCGCGCTGCTCTGGGCTGCCTGGGCCACGCGGACGCTGATCGATCTTCAGCAGCGCCGGATCGTGTCGGTCAGCCTGTCACGGCTGGTCGAGGACTTCGTCGCCGCCGAGGCGCGCAACGGCGGCACGGCCGAACAGTCCGCCCGTCGCACTGCGACCTATCTTGCCGCGATCAACAAGGCGGTGGCCGAGCTGGGGAAAGGTGGCACCACCGTCCTCGTCTCCGAGGCCACGCTCGGCCGCTCGGTTGACGATTGGACCGCCGAGGTCCGCACCCGCGTCACCCGCGCGATGGAGGCCGAGCGTGGCGACCGCTGATCGCACCGATCCGCGCTTCTGGTCGCCTGCACGACGGCGGCGCTGGGGCGTGCTGCTAGGGATAGCGGTCGCGGGCACCGGCTATGCCGGCCTGGCGAGCTGGAGCGAGACGCACGTCTTCCTCGTCAACCAGAGCACCAGCCTGCCGAACTGGGCCTTCCTGGTCGAACGACATCGTGTGCCCCGGCGCGGCGACTATGTGTTCTTCGAACCACCGGAGAGCGCTTTGCTCGAGCGTCATTTTGGACGCGAGCACCAGCCGTTCGGCAAGATCGTCTATGGCGTGGGCGGTGACGAAGTGACCCGCCGTGGCCGCTTGTTCCTCGTCAACGGCCGTCCGGTCGCGCTCGCCAAGCCGAGGACGCTGCGCGGCGAGCCGCTCGACATCGGCCCGACGGGCACGGTGCCGCGCGGCTGCTACTTCGTGGCGACGCCGAACAGGGACAGCTTCGACAGCCGCTATGCCCTGATCGGCTGGATCTGCGGGCGTCAGCTGATCGGCGTCGGAAGGGCGATCCTGTGAGCGCGCGCCATCTCCCGCTCGCCGTGGCAGTCCTCGCCGCTTCCGTGCCGGCGAGCGCACGCGACTATGGCCAGCAGGGCGCCATTTTCCCCGTCATCGAGGCAGACCTGCTATCCGTCATCCAGAAGCGGCTGGTGACCATGCAGGCCAGCGGTGAGATCGATCGCGCCAACCAGGCGCTGGCCGAGCGGACCGCTGCCAAGGTCCGACGCCCGGCGGCCGTAGCGGGTATCGAGACGGCGACCGAGGAGCGGCGCTGGCGCTTCGATCCGACGATCACCGTACGGCAGGACCTGCGCGATGCCCGCGGCCGGGTCATCGTCGCGGCGGGAACGCGCGTGAATCCGCTCGACACGGTGCCGCTGCGCCAGCGCCTCGTGTTCATCAACGGCGACGATGCGAGCCAGGTCGCCTGGGCGAGAACCACGACCACCGCGCTCAGCGCCAAGCTGATCCTAGTCGCCGGCTCACCCTTCGCGCTGATGAAGGCGGAGCAGCGCCGCTTCTACTTCGACCAGCAGGGCACACTCACCCGGCATTTCGGCATCCGCGCCGTGCCGGCCGTGGTCGAGCAGCAGGGCCGCCTCCTCGCTGTCCGCGAGCTGGTGGTCCGGGGAACAAAAGGAGATCGAAAGTGACTGCGACGAGCAATCGCGAGTGGCTCGCCGCGTCGGCTCGGCGCCGGAGCCTCGTCCGGCGTCGGCTGCGCCTGATGCTGGCGGGCCTGGCCGCGCTCCTGGCGATCCTCGGGCTCACGCTCGCGTCGCCGGCTCGCGCCGAGGGAACGCCGGGGCGGTGCACCGGTCGCTTCGTCAATCCCATCACCGATGTGTGCTGGAGCTGCCTGTTCCCGATGTCGGTCGGCGGCCTCAATATCTGGCCCTCGCTCGCCGGTCGTCCCGACACCGATAATCCCACTCTGCCGGTCTGCGCCTGCGGTCTGCGGGTCGGAATCGCCATGGGCTTCTGGGAGCCGGTGCGGCTGGCCGACGTCAGCATGAAGCCGTGGTGCTTCGTCAATCTCGGCGGGCTCAAGCTCGATCCGGGGTTCGACATCGGCTTCAAGACCATGGCCGGGCCGAGCGCTGTCGGCGGCAAGGCCCAGAACACCAGCGGCTGGCATGTCCACTGGTACGCCTATCCGCTCATCTACTGGATGAACATCGTGGCGGACTTCCTCTGCCTCGAGACCGGCGGAATCGACATCCTCTACATTACCGAGGTTGATCCGCTCTGGCAGGACTCCGAGCTCACCGCGATCATCAACCCCGAGGCGGTGCTGTTCGCCAATCCGCTGGCGCTCGCGGCGTGCGCGGCCGACTGCATCGCCGCGAGCGCCAGGCTGCCGACCGACCCGCTCTTCTGGTGCGCCGGCTGCCAGGGCACGATGTACCCGCTCAACGGCAATGTCGCCGCCTCGATCGGTCATGTGCAGGCCTCGCGGCTCGCGCTTGCCCGCTTCGCCTACAAGCTGCACCGCGAGCTCGTCGCCTGGGGCACGATGGGCAGCAAGGGGCTGTGCGGCAGCTACCTGATGCCGGTGATGCGGAAGCAGCAATATCGCTTCCAGGCCACCAATCCCAATCCACAGACCGGCGGTCGCTACGCCTGCGCGCCGATCGGCGCATCGACGACCTTCATGTCCGCCGGCCAGGTCTACCCAGCGATCGGAGAAGATATGGGCTATCTCGTCTGGCGCAAACGCAACTGCTGCGTGCTGTGATGCGGCGGCGTCTTCCCCTTGTCATCGGCACGGCGGCGGTGGCCGGCCTGCTGCTCGGCCTCGGCACCTCGACGGGCGCCCAGACCGTCGATGGCCTCGACCTCGCCAAGGTCCGTGCCCGCGCCAAGCTGTCGCCGCAGGAAGCCGAGGCGCTGACCAAGGTGGTCGCGCGCCGTGGTGAGGCGCTGCGCCAGGAGGCGGCGGCAAGCGCCGCGTCGGCTCGCGCCGCATCCGCACGTTACGCGTCGAAATCGTCACCTGCTGATCCTGCAGCGACCTTCGACTTCGACGGAATGGTCGCCGCGTCCGCCAAACAGATGGCCCCGGAAGACGCGCCGCGCCTCGTCGCCTTCGCCAGCCTGTCGATGCCGGCGGCCTCGCTCAAGGCGATGATCGCCGGTGTCGGTCGAGCGGGCGGCGTGATCGTGTTCCGCGGCATGCCGGGCAACTCCGCACGGACCTTCACGACGGCGCTCGCCAAGGTGCTGCCCACCGGCGAGGTCAAGGCGCCGGTCGGCATCGATCCGCGCCTCTTCCGCGCCTTCGGCATCGAAGCGGTGCCCGCTTACGTCGTGACTGCTACCGACTTCGACCTTTGCGACGGCTTCGACTGCCGTACCGCGCTTCCGCCGCACGACCGCATGGCCGGCAATGTCAGCCTCGCCTACGCGCTCGACAGGTTCGCGGGGGGCGGTGGACCCGCTGCGCGCGTTTCGGCGGTCTATCGCGCCCGGCTCGGGGACGTGCAGTGACCCGCGCGCGCACCAGCGTGGCGCTGGCACTCGCCTTCTTCGCGGTCGGCCTCGGCAGCGGCGCGGCCGGCCAGAGCCAGACCGAAGCGGCGCGTGCCGAGGGCAAGGCGTTCGGCTCGGATGTGATCGGCAAGGCGCAGACCGCCGCCAAGACCGCGCCGACGGCCGAGCGCGTTCCCGGCTTCGGCGGCACGCCCAGCCAGTCGACCCTCTTCGACGATCCCGACGCCATTGCCGGTCAGGCCGCGTCCGCCGCCTCGACCAACCAGGCTTATGCAACCGTCAGGTCTTCGCTCGATCAGCGGCCGCGCATCGCCGTCGAGGACATCGAGGCGACGATCGCGCGAGGTCGCACGATCTCGGATGATCCAAAGACCTATGTCAGCGGCATGAGCGTCGGCGGCGGGCAGGGCAGCTGCCGTGAGCTGCCGCCTTCGAGCGGCGTTGACGGCACCTACGAGGCGACCTGCAACGACGGCGTTGCGCTCGAGCAGCGCACCGCCAGCTGCACCATCCCGCTGAGTGTCTCGGTGACGCGCACCACCGGCTATCGCTATTGGTGCAGCGACTTCAATGCGGGCTTCAACCGGGTCGACGATTGCAGCCTCTTCGAGCAGGCGTCCTGCCAGCGGACAGGCTCGCACGAGGGGCGCTGCCTCCAAGGGGGCGGCCGTCCGCCCTACCGATATTGCACCGAGCCCGGCGAACCGGTCGCGGAGCTGCTCTGCGATAGCGAGGTTGCGGGCGGCACGCTGAAGGGGACGGAGGTCCGCAGCAGCGTCAGCGAACGGCGCGATGAGAGCGGCTGCGCAGGCTTGGCGGGCGATGCGAGCTGCACCAGCACCGCCGAGACCTGCACCTCCAGCGATCCGGTAACTCGAGTGATCGACGGCGTGTCGGTGACCAAACCCTGCTGGGCTTGGACGCGCAGCTATGAGTGCCACAAGGCCGTGCCGGCGCAGAACTGCGACGCGCTTGAGGCCAACAAGGATTGCCGGTTCGCGCGCGAGGAGTGCCTGACCGACGAGGTGCCGTGCCCTACGCGCGAGCGGATCTACACCTGCAGCGTGCCCGGCGGCCCTGCGCCCGAGAAGCAATATGTCTGCGATGGCGACATCTACTGCATTAACGGCGAGTGCGAGACGATCGATCGCCAGCCCAACGGTGAGTTCAAGGACGCCGCCGTCGCGCTGAACGCCGCTTCACAGGCCGGCAAGGAGTTCGACCCGGCGAACCTGACGCTGTTCAAGGGCGAGCGGGAGACCTGCCATTCCAAGGTCTTCGGCATCCTCAACTGCTGTGCCGGCAAGGCCTTCCCGCTCATCCCCTATTCGCAGCTGTTGGTCACGCTCGGCTGCGACCGAGAAGAGGTGCTGCTGCACCAGCGCGATGCTCAGGGTCTCTGTCACTATGTCGGCAGCTACTGCTCCGACAGCGTGTTCGGCATCTGCGTCACCAAGAAGAAGGCTTATTGCTGCTTCGAGTCCAAGCTGAGCCGTATCCTGCAGGAGCAGGGGCGCCCCCAGATCAACAAGCCGTGGGCGAGCGCCAAGAAGGAGAGCTGCAAAGGCTTCACCATCGACGAGTTCGCCCGGCTTGATCTCAGCCGCATGGACTTCTCGGAGGTCTATGCCGAGTTCCAGGACGCGGCGAAGCTGCCCGAGGAGCTCGGCACCGTCGAGACGATGCAGCGCAAGATCGCGGACTATTATGCCGTGAACGGAGGCGGTCGATGAGCGCGCCATACTTCTGTGGTCGGCTGCTCGCAATCGCCTCGACCGTGCTGATGCTCGTGCCGGCGGAGGCCCAGACTGGGGCAGATCAGACTCGTTCGGTGCAGGCTGGCGATCGCTTCTACTGTCAGGATCGCAAGCTCGGCACCTGGTTCTACTGCGATCGGCCACGGGCGGAGGAGCCCAGCGCCACCCCGCCGCCGCCGCCCGCCAAGTCGTCCGCGGAGCAGCTCGAGGAGGTCACCGCGGAGCTGCGCGAACTGAAGGCGCGCGCAATCCTTAAGCCTACTCCCGAGAACGTCACCGCCTACATCCGCTTCCAGCGGGCGCAGCTCGATCGCGCCTCGCTGTTCGGCGACGTGTGGCAGCGCGCGCTCTGGCAGACGCCTGACCTCGACTACACGCTACAGCGACCGGTCGGCACGGTGGCCAAGCAGCAATGGTCGGATGCCCGTAAATCCGAGCGCGACCAGGCACTCGATCGGCTTGGCGCACGCTATGGGCTCTTCTACTTCTTCGCGCAGAGCTGCGGTGCCTGCCGGGTGATGTCGCCGATCGTGAAGGCGGTCGCCGACACGCACCACCTGACGGTCCGTGCGATCTCGACGGATGGTGGCCCGTCGGAGACCTTCCCGCGCTACTCCGTCGAGACGAACCAGCGCCAGGCGATGGGGCTGACCGCCAAGGTCACCCCCGCGATCGTCCTGTTCGACAGCGCCACCCACACCGCCATTCCTATCGGCTACGGCATCATCGCTGCCGACGAGCTGATGGAGCGCATCTTCCTCCTGACCCAGCGAAAGGCCGGCAGTGACTACTGACCAGACGCGCCGTTCCGAGCGCCTGCGCGCGCTCGCCTGCTCCCTCCTGGCGCGCGCCCGCGTGGCGATCGGCCGCGCTGCTCGCGGCCTCGCGACCGCCGGCTGCGCGGCCGGGCTTGCGGGCGCTGTCGTCCCACTTGTGCTGCCGACTACGCCGGCGGCAGCCGATGTGGGTGGGGCGATGGACAAGTTCGTGGCCGAGGCCGGCGGCGCAGCCAATGTGACGGGTCCCAGCGCGTTCCAGGGCCAGTCCGCAGGATATTACAGCCTCGGCAACGTGTGGACGCGCTTCCCGCAGAAGACGACCAATCTCGCCAACCTGCAGCTGCCGTCGGCGAGGGCAGGCTGCGGTGGCATCGACCTGTTCGCGGGCAGCTTCAGCTTCATCAACTCCAGCGAGATCGTCGCCATGCTGAAGGCGGTCGCGAACAATGCGGTCGGCTTCGCCTTCAAGCTCGCGATCGACACCGTTTGCCCGGAGTGCTCGAAGGTCATGGACGAGTTCGCCCAGAAGGCGCAGCTCATGAACAACCTCAACATCTCGAGCTGCGAGGCGGCGCAGGCGCTGGTCGGGTCGGTGTGGCCGAAGGGCGATCTCGCGGACAAGGCGATCTGCGAGGCCATCGGCAACTCCGACGGCATCTTCTCCGACTATGCCGCCGCCAAGCATGGCTGTGGCAGCAAGGGCGAGCGGAGCTCGACGATCAACGGCGCCGACCCGTCCAAGTGGGATGCGGTGAACAGTGCGGTGCCACGCAACTACACCTGGCACGTGCTCCGCGGGTCGAAGTTCTTCAACGCCAGCGGCAGCTTCGATCGCGACCTCGCCGAGTATGTGATGACGATGGTCGGCACGATCATATACGTGCCTCCGACCGACAGTGACGCCGGCCGCTTCCAGCCGCTGACCGGCGACACGACCTCCACGTTGGTCACCGCCCTTCTTGACGGGACGTCGGCGGGCGGGGTGCAGGTCTATCATTGCGATACCGAGGAGCAGTGCCTCAACCCCGCTCTGAGCCCGCTGTCGGTGCCCACCGCGAAGGCGCTGCGGCCACGGGTAACGGCGTTGATCGACGGCATGGTCGAGGCCATCCGCACCGACACGGCGATCAGTCCTGAGCAGAAGGAGCTGCTCCAGATCTCGTCGATCCCACTCTACAAGATCCTGACGGTCCAGGCCGCCTATGCGCGTGGCCTCTCGACCGACGACCGCTCGACCCTGGCGGAGATCGCCTCGATCGATCTGCTCTACGCGATCCTAGATCAGCTGGTGAGCGAGGTCGGCAAGTCCAAGGCGACCTTCATCGCCGCAGACGAGGCGAAGCTCGCGACCTGGACGGCGCAGATCAACACGGCGCGGACCACATTGGCCGATCGCCAGCAGACGACGCAGGCCCGCGTGTCCGCCATCATGGCGATCATCCAGAAGACGCAGTTTCTGGAGAACGTGCTCGCCAACTCGATGTCGCCGGGAATGGCGGCCTCGCTCGACTGGTCGCGCGGCGTCGCCGCGCGCGGCCTCAACTAAGCCAGGGTAATCAGAGCATGGGCACGGTCGAGCTCTTCACGATCGGGGGTGGCGAGTACATCGTCAACGTCCTCAACGCCGTTGCCGCCTGGACCGGGGCCGGGGGCTACAAGAGCCTCCTGCAGGTCGTGCTGGTGATGGGACTGGCCTACTCGGTCCTGATCGTCGCGTTCAGCCTCGACTGGAAGGCCTGGCTCCACTGGTTCCTGCAGGCGACGCTCATGTACATGGTGCTGATGGTGCCGCGGCTTGACGTGCACGTCACCGATCGCATCAACCCGAGCCTGGCACCGGCGCAGGTCGCCAACGTGCCGCTCGGGCTGGCCATGATGGCGAGCTTCACCAGTCAGGTCGGCGACTATCTCGTCCGCTCGTCCGAGCTGGTGTTCGGCCTGCCCGGCGACCTCGACTATAGCGGTAACGGCATGATCTACGGCTCGCGCCTGTTCGAAGCGACCCGCAGCCTCAGAATCAACGATCCCGAGTTCGCCGCCAATCTCGACGAGCATTTCAAGCAATGCGTCTTCTATGACGTACTGCTCGGGCGCTACTCGATGGAGACGCTGGCGCAAGCACCCGATCTCTGGACCGCAATCGCGCCCGGCAGCCAGGCGCGTGCACAGCGGTTCCTGACGCGCGACAGATCCGGCGCGGTCACGTCGACCATCCACACCTGCCGCGAGGCGTATGCGACGCTTAGCGGTCAGTGGAACGGCATGGTCGATGATCTCGGTCGCGTGTTCGGGCGGCAGCTCTACCCCAAGCAGACGGCGGACCTCGCCCGGGCCAAGCTCTTTGCCGACCTGCCGGTCGCCTATCGCTATCTTACCGGCGTGTCCGCTTCCGCGAGCGAGATCCTGCGCCAGACGCTCACGATCAACGCCATGCAGCAGGCCATGCACGGCGCCGCCGGCACGAGCGGAACAGGAAGCGTGGACGTCTACGCGCAGACGCGCGCTGACATCCAGACCGAGCGCACCTACGGCTCGATTGCGCACGCGGCGATGAAGTGGGTGCCCATCCTCAACATCGTGCTGACGGTGATCTTCTACGCTCTCTTCCCGGTGCTCTTCCCCTTGTTCCTCATGCCGCGAAGCGGACCCTATGCGCTTAAGGGCTACCTGACCGGCTTCTTCTATTTGGCGGCCTGGGGACCGCTCTACGTCATCCTCCATATGGTGATGATGTTCAAAGGAGCAGGCGAGGTAACTGGAGCAGGCGGGGGCTCCGGTCTCACCATGGCCAGCTTCACGGGCATGTCAGAGGCGAACAGCGACGTCGGCCTGCTCGCCGGGTATCTGGTCGCCTCGATACCCTTCCTCGCCGGAGGTATCGCACGCGGTGCGATGGCGATCTCGAGCCAGGCGACCAGCTATCTGAACCCCTCGCAGAACGCGGCCGAGGAGGCGGCGCGAGAAGCCTCCACCGGCAACATCGCGCTAGGGAACTCCAGCTTCGACAATCAGACGGTGCAGACCCGCCAGCACGATCAGTGGAACCAGGCGCCGAGCTTTACCTATGGGGCAGCCCAGACCCGTGCTTTCAACGACACCGGCACGGTAGCGACCAGCTTTGCCGGCAATCAGCTACTGGACGTCCCTGTCTCGCGGTTGCCGTTCGCGCCGCAGGTCACGCAATCCGTTGCTGCGGAGGCCGCGAAGGTCGCGTCTGAGACGAGGAGCCGTGGAGAAACGCTGTCCAACCAAGCGGTTCAGAGCACTTCGAACGCGGTGACCCGCTTTCAAGAGTTCCGGCACGCTGTGAGCAATGATCGATCTATATCGAATAGCTATGGCAGTGACGATCGCGCGGCGATTAGCGAAAGTTTCAACGAAGTGGATCGTGCATCGGAGATGCTGCAGAACCGCTTCGGCCTTCGGGCCGAGGTGGCGGACACGATCGCTGCCGAAAAGTTCATAACCGGGTCGGTTGGCATAGAAGGCAGTGTCGGCGGCTCGGTCGGTATCGCGCGGATAGGGGGCTCGGCGGGAGCGTCCGCCGGAGCTTCAAAGCGGTGGAGTTCCACGGATGTCGCAGCGGTCAGCAAAGACGCTAGCCGGATTGCCGACGCACTTACCTCGTGGTCATCTGATCGAGGCTGGTCGCACACGCGCGACGCGTTCGAGCGGTCAGCCGTCACATCAACGCGATCAGACGTAGCGAGCAATGCTTCCGGAATTAGCTCGGCTGCGACCACCGCTCACACTCAGAGTCGAGAAGCCCGTCGTTACTTCGAAACGGCAGATCGGATCGAGCAGCGCTGGTCCAGCAGCTCCTCGAACGGTGCTACCGGCGCACTTAATACAAGCGACGCTTTTCTCAGGTTTGCTCGTGAAGAGATCGCCTCAACGTCTCTCGTGTACCAAAGGTTTGACCCAGCCAATGCTGCAGACTGGTCAAGCTCAGATACCAACGTGGCGGCAGAAAGAGATCTTCTGATCAGCCGATATATCAAGAATGCTGGCGATCGCATCCGCTCAGAGGCTGAAGAGCGAGCCCTGGTCGTCGACGACAGTGGTCTGGATCGTCCGCATGCGTATCCAAGATCGGTAGCAAAGGCGCAACAGAGTGCTCCAGAAGCGCCTGCGTTGCCGGGCCTTGATATTCGGTATGATGTAGCCGAAGCGTTGGTAACAGGGCAGTCTACCGTCGACCGCAAGCAAGCCTCTGTTGCGAGTTCCACAAACCTTGACGCTGTCGAGGTGGATCGGGACGGCGCGAAGGAGACGCGAGAGTGGGGTAAGCGAAAGTGAACTTTACGTCAGAAGATAAATCACGATGAGTAGCATTGAGATTGCAAATGCAATGAGCCACACCTTACTAATCGGGTGTTTACCGGAAGGCTTGAAGCCAGCGCGCGTTTCCCTGTTGAGCATTCCAGGATCGAGTCCGGAATAGGTTGTTCCGTCGCGCGTAGCCGGGCGGCGTTGCCATTCAGCCTCACCCTTAGCCGATTGGCTCAGCGAGTCATTGATCGGGTCGGACATGCCAGGAAAGTATGCTCGCGCGATTGTCATATTTCCACCCCTTTGAGGTAGGCAGGTGCAAACCTACCGCGCCTGCTTCCCTCCAAGGTCCGCTTGACGGCTTCCCAAATCTACGGCGCCCCAGTCGCGGGCGATTTCACATTTTGGTACCACGATCGCTAGGCTAGGCGATCCCTGATACGAACAGCTCGTGCTCGGCGACAATCTTCAACTTGGATCCAAGCTGCCGAAGCTCCTCGGCCTTTCGGTAAGCGGGACTGGCATGGACAAAACGACCGTAGGGCTGGTCTTTGCTGATCACGAGCATCGTCGTCGTTGTGCCGACAGACGCGACTACTCGCGCGCCTTGCCCAGCGAGCCGGTGTGCGAGGAGGCTATCGCGCGGTGCACCCAGTAAGGCGACCTTATGGCCTTTGAGAGGGCCCTCAGGCGCGGGTGTGGGAGCTGGGCCACTGCGAGGGTTTGCAGGTCGCAGCCATCCCGCGAGATCGATACCAGTGTGCTCGATCGCGCGCACGATGACCATGCCGGCTGCTCGTGCATCGCTGAGGGCATCGTGGTGTTTATGCCGAACACCGAGGAAGTTGCTGGGACGTTCAGGCGATGGCTCGAAAGCTCGGGCCAAGCGCGCTTCGCGACGCGAACGCTGTCGAGCCAGGTCGTCTCGATCGTTCCGCGACGGCCTGCGCCGCTACGCTACGCTACGCTCATGAGCTGCGAGGGGTAGGCCGACACAAGCGGCAGGGCTTCTTCTGCAGGTGCACGAAGCCATCGATCATGATCCTCTGCCATAAGGATCACTGGCATGGCCTTTGGGTGCTTGGGTGCAACCAGCGCGTTCGGCTCGGTCGTGCAGAAGGCGTAGACCCGGTCATGGTCCTGATCGACCTTCCAGACACCAGCGAAGCAGGGTTCGGGTTGGTCTGAGACGGTGAACCACCAGTTCGTATCACCCGGCCCGCTCCGATCGGCGACCGCCTTCGGCTCTGCGAAGCGCGAGAACGGCACGAGGCAGCGATGCTCGGGCTTGAGCAGCCAGGGTCGCCACATGTTGCTCGATAGATTGCGGCAATTCGTCCACCAGTCGTGCAGGAAGGGCATCTCGCCTTCGCGCGCCGGTCGTTTCCGCGGCTTGCGGGTGGGAAAGCCCCACTTCATGGTGCTGAGCACGCGCTTCCCATCTTCGATCCGCACGACGTAACCTGGCTTGCCGGGCGCGGCGTAGGTCTTGGTGACCTCGAGCTCGTTGCGTGCATCGTTGCCGGCCTGGAAATATTCCAGATACTCCCAGCGTTCGACCTTGAGGTTGTACAGGTTGCACATGCGCCCATCCGATCACGAGCGATAGCGCGAGACAACCCTCTTCCATTCGTGTCGATCGGGATAGGGCGGCTGCGGCCCTTCCGGTTGTTCGCGGGTGACGACGAACTGTGGCCGAACGACCCGACCACGTTCCCGACAGAGCTGGCAGCAGAGCCGGCGAAGCGCCTGGGGCAGACCATCATCCCAGCCGCGCTTCACGAACAGCCACCATAGGGGAACTGCGTCGAGCCGGCGGACGTGACCGCAGGCCGGGCAGGTCACGCGAAAGGTCCGGCGATGCAGCGCACACTGCTCGAGTGTCCGCAGTCGTCGCCCGACATGGTCCACGGCATCATCCGATAGCGGTGCGTCGGCCTCAGTCCTCATGGCGACCTGCCAGGCGTAGCTGCCGGACGATGCCGTTGAACGCGGCGGTCGTGCCCTGCGCCCGGCCGATCTCGTTGTCCTGTTTGGCCGCATCCCAGAAGAGCTCGAGTGGCCAGCGCTCCGGACAGTGGTGGAGCAGGCAGCGGAGCGCGAGCCGGACTTCGACGACATCGACCCGCATCTCGCCCGATCGCACCATGGCGGACCGCAGGATGTGGAGCGACAGCGAGATGATCACGCGCTGGTGGCGCGGCAGCGACGCCACGGCTTACCGAAAGTCGCGCGTCTTGACCCGCACGACCTCCTCGGGATCCATGCCGGCGGCATGCGGCGGCCAGTAGCTGTCGCGCGGACCAGGGCGCCACCCTGCATCGCCGCGATCGGGCGCACCGGCGTGGCGGGCCCCGTCACCGCGTCCCGTCGAATGCGGGAAGTCCATCTGGCCGACCTTCGCGAGCAGATCGCCATAGTCGATGATGCGGTCGCAGATGACGTGGATGACCTCGCCCTCTTTCTGGACGCGACCCTTCATGCCGATCATCGCCGCCGACATGACGGTGCGGCGCTGCGCCTCGAAGCGGTCGGGCCAGAGAATGCCGTTCGCAATCCCGGACTCATCTTCGATGGTGATGAACAGCACGCCCTTGGCGGATCCCGGCTTCTGGCGGACGAGAATGATGCCGGCGACCTCGACATGGCGGCCATCCTTGATGCGGGCGAGATCGGCGCAGCGAACGAGTCCGCGACGGGCGAGATCGTCGCGTAGAAAGGCGAGGGGATGGGCGCGCAGCGAAAGCTGGAGCGCGCGGTAGTCCTCAACCACCTCGCGACCATCCGACATCGGCTTGAGCGGGACCAGCGGCTCAAGGCCCTCCGGGCTGAATGCCGCCTCTCGGGCATCGGCAGCCGCGAAGAGGGGGAGGGGAGCCTCTCCGAGCCCGCGCACTTTCCACAGGCCCTGGCGCCGATCTTCACCCAGCACCTGGAACGCGTCCGCCTCGGCCAATCGTTCGATCGCAGCGCGGGGCACGCCCGCCCGTCGCCAGACCTCCTCGACCGACTGGAACGGCGCCTCGCCGCGGGCAGCGACGATCGCAGCACCGTGCACATTGGCCAGGCCGCGAACCTGGCGGAGCCCCAGGCGGACAGCCAGATAACGACCGCGTCCCGGTTCCAGCGTACAGTCCCACCGGCTGGCGTTGATGCAGGCCGGGCGGACCTCCACGCCATGCTCGCGCGCGTCGCGGACCACCTGAGCAGGCGCGTAGAAGCCCATCGGCTGCGCATTGAGCAGGGCTGCGCAGAAGACGTCCGGATGATGATGCTTCATCCAGCAGGAGGCGTAGGCGATCTTCGCGAACGAGGCGGCGTGGCTCTCGGGAAAGCCGTAGGAGCCGAAGCCCTCGATCTGCTTGAAGGTGCGCTCGGCGAAATCGCGCGGGTAGCCGCGGGCGACCATGCCCTCCACGAGCTTGTCGTAGAAATGGCTGACCCCGCCGGTGAACTTGAAGGTTGCCATGGCGCGGCGAAGCTGATCGGCCTCCGACGGGGTGAACCCGGCTCCCACGATCGCGACCTTCATGGCCTGCTCCTGGAAGAGCGGGACCCCGAGCGTCTTCTCGAGAACGGCGCGGAGTTCAGGACGTGGGTAATCCGGCTTCTCGATGCCCTCGCGCCGGCGCAGATAGGGATGAACCATGTCGCCCTGGATGGGACCGGGCCTGACGATCGCGACCTCGATCACGAGATCGTAGAAGCGTTGCGGCTTCATGCGCGGCAGCATCGACATCTGTGCGCGGCTCTCGATCTGGAAGACGCCGAGCGTGTCGGCCTTCTGGATCATGGCATAGACGTCAGGGTCGTCGTCCTGCAGGTCGGCCATGCCGACGCGAACGCCCTTCGCCTCGTCCAGCAGGTTGAAGGCGCGGTTCATGCAGCCGAGCATGCCCAGGCCCAGCACATCGACCTTCATGAACTTGAGGGCGTCGATATCATCCTTGTCCCACTCGATGACCTGCCGGTCGACCATCGCGGCGGGCTCGATCGGGACGAGGTCGTCGAGCCGCTCGTGGGTCAGCACGAAGCCGCCGGGATGCTGCGAGAGGTGACGAGGCACGCCGATCAGCTTGCGGGCAAGATCGAGCGCCAGCCGCAGGCGACGGTCCTCCAGGTTGAGCCCAAGCTCGTTGACCTGTTTCTCGCCGACGCCTTCCTGGCTCCATCCCCAGACGAGACCGGCGAGCGCCTTGGTCAGGTCCTCGGGCAGACCGAGCGCCTTGCCGACCTCGCGCACCGCGCCGCGCGCGCGGTAGCGGGTAACGACGGCGGTCAGCGCCGAACGGGTCCGCCCATATGTCTCATAGATCCACTGGATGATCTCCTCGCGCCGCTCATGCTCGAAGTCGACATCGATATCGGGCGGCTCACGCCGCTCACCGCTCACGAAGCGCTCGAACAGGAGCTCATGCTTGATCGGGTCGATCGAGGTGACGCCGAGCACGAAGCAGACGCAGCTGTTCGCCGCCGAGCCGCGCCCCTGGCAGAGGATGCCCCGCCGCCGGCTCTCGGCGACGATGCTGTTCACGGTCAGGAAATAGGGTGCGTAGCCGAGCTCGCCGACCAGTCTCAGCTCGTGCGCGATCTGCTTCTGGTAGGGGAGCGGCACGCCGTCCGGGAACATGCGCTCGGCGGCCTCGCGGGTGAGCTGCTCCAGCGCTCCTTGAGCCGTGAGGCCCTTCACCACTTCCTCGTGCGGATACTGGTAGCTGAGCTCGCCAAGGTCGAAGGTGCAGGCGCGCGCGATCGCCTCGGTGGCCGCGATCGCGTCGGGAAAGGCGGCGAACCGTCGCGCCATCTCGTCGGGAGACTTGAGGTGCCGGTCGGCATGACGCTCGCGGCGGTGTCCGAGCGTATCGACCGTGCACTTTTCGCGAATCGCGGTGACGACGTCCTGCAGGAGCCGGGCCTCGGGTGCATGGTACAGCACGTCGCCGGTCGCCACCGCGCGCACGCCGGCTGCCGCTGCCTGCGATGCAAGCTCGTGCAAACGCATCGCGTCGTCGGGGCGCCGCCGGAAGGCCAGCGAACAATAGCCTCGTTGGCCGAAGATCGCCCGCAGCTCTGCCAGGTGATCAGCGGTGACTTGCCCCGGCAGGTCGGGGAGCAGGATGGCGATCAGCCCCTCGCTCCAAGTTACGACATCGCTCCAGCCAAGTGCGCAGCCGCCTTTGCCCGCGCGGGACTTGCCGAGCGTCAGCAGCCGGCTCAGGCGCGACCAGGCGGCGCGGTCCGTGGGGTAGAGGAGCAGCGAGCGACCATCGTCCAGATTGACGCGGCTGCCGGCGATCAGGCGGACGCCGGTCGCCTTCTGCGCCTCCCAGGCGCGCACGACGCCAGCGACACTGCCAAGATCGGCAACACCCAAGGCCTTGTGCCCGAGCAGGGCGCCGGCCGCGAACAGTTCGTCCGGCGACGAGGCACCGCGCAGAAACGAGAAGTGGCTCGTTACCTGGAGCTCGACATAGTTTGCCGGAGCCATCAGCCGAACAGCCCGTGCAGGTACCAGCTGAGGTCGCCGGTCGTGTCGTCCACGCCGTCGCCGCGTCGGAACAGCCAGAAGCGGGCACCGCTCTCGTCTTCGACGCGGAAATAGTCCCGGACCGCCCAGACCTCGCCATCGCGGCGCCACCACTCGCCGTGGATGCGCTCCGGACCGTCCCCTGCCACGACCGCGTGCACCGACCCGCGCCAGGTGAACCGGCGGGGAGGATGATCGGGAAGAAGCGCTATGACGTTGGTCAGCGGCTCAGGCCGGCGCAGCAGCTTCACCGGGCGCTTCCAGGCCGGCCATCCCGGCGGTGTGTCGAGGGGGTGCGAGCGGACGGTGGCGCGCTCAGGCACGTCGCTCTCGATCGATCCGATCGTGAAGAGTGCCTCGGCGCCCGCACGGCCGGCCAGTTGGTCGACGAGCGTGGCGAGATCGGCAGTGCCAGCATCTCCGGCGAGAATGCCGCCGACCGGCGTTGCATCCAGCGGTTCGATCCGGGTCGCGACCAGCCGCATCGTCTCGATGCCGCCACCGGGATCGATGCGTTCGATGCGGAGGTGGAAGAGGTGGGCGAGATGGACGGGATCGCGGGTGGCGCGGACCGTGCCGACGCCGAGCCGCTGCTCGCTCCCGTCGATCCTGTCGAGCAGCAGGACGAGCGATCGTGCGCCGGCTCCACGATCCCGAAGCTGCGCGACGATCATTCCGAGCAGGTCGGCGATCACCTGCTCAATCGCGTCCGCCGTGGCGATCGGTTCCAGCAGTCGTAGCGTCGCGACCGGTGCCTCTTCGGGCACCACCGGTACGATCGGCTCGGCAAGACGTCCGAGCGCCTCGTCGAGCCGTCGAATACCTCGGGCGCAAGCCGCAGGCTGGCGAGCGGTAAGGCTGCGAGCGCCTGGGCCTCATCGCCAACCTCGATCCGCGTGACGGGACCCTCACCGAACCGTGCCAACGCGTGCGCCGCACCCGGCGTCGCTGCCACTGCGATGCGCGCGGTGAGACGGAGGCGACGGCAGAAGCTGATCACGCGTTCGCAGAAGCGCTTCTCGCCGCCGTGAAGGTGCGTGACGCCCGTCAGCTCGAGCCATAGCCCGTCCGGGCCGCTCACTGCCGCAGTCGGTGTCCAGTGCCGGCTCGCGTGAAGGACGAACTGTTCTAGGAACTGCTGATCGGCTTCGGAATCGGCCGGACGGATGTCGAGATCTGGAACAAGCGCGCGCCTGAGTGACCGGCATGCCGGGCGCGAGGCCAAGCGCGCGTGCGGCCGGACACGATGCCGCGATCAACTGCCTGTTGCCGACCTGGCTTGCGAGGATCAGCGGGGCTGCCGCCGGTTCTTCCCGCCGCGATGGCGTCGGGGCGGCGGCGAGCGGCGTGTGCTGTCGGCCTCTGAACGGATGCTCCGCGGCTTCCGATCGCCGCCCAAGCTCGCGCATGGTCGGTTGCTGGTGAAGCGCCAGGCGACCTGCTTCTGCAGCGATCGCCGCGCGAGCAGGGTCTTCGCCACGCGCCCAGCGTGCGCCCGGACGCCAGTGACCGCCCCGTGGCACCGAGCAGGCGCCAGGGTCATCGTCGACGGGCAGGGATGGGGTGGCACGCGCCTCAGGCTGCGCGCGCGGTCGCTCTGACCGCCGGAGCCGCTCGATGCTGAGCGCCGGCAGGTAGAGCGAGGCGACCCGTGTCATCGCATGCCTCGACCAGGAGAGAGAAAGGATTGCCGTTCCGCTGTCGGACAAGCTCGACAATCCAGCGAGCCCGGCCGACGCCGGGGGCGGGAAGCTTGCCGGACGGAGCGCAGCTCAGCCGCCAGCGTGTGGTCGCCGCGGAGAGTTCGCTCAAAGGGCAGACGCCCTGCTTGCGCCAGCGCCGGGACAGGAAGGCGGGGGTCCTGCCCGCATCGGCGGCGAGCTGAAGACGCCGGCTCGCGGTCATGTCGGCGCGCCGAACCTCGCCGATGACAGCCGCAAGGCCGCCATGCCGCAGGCCGTCCTCCATCAGCGCCAGCACGTCACGATCCTCGCGGCCTTCCGCGAAGATGATGTGGCCGGGAGGCAGTCCCGCCTGCTCGAGACCGGGGGCGTACAGATCGAACCGGCTGACCACCCAGAGCACGCGCGAACCGGCGGTTGCCGCAAGCCGGGCGGCAATCCCTGCGGTGAAGAGGGTCGTCGCCGCCTCGTCGTTGAGAGACGGAGAGGCGGGTGCCGTTTCGTGCAGGGCCGCGCCGTCCAGTCCGCCGTCGGCAAGGCGGGTATCGATCTCGTCCAGCAGAAACGGAACGGCTGCGGTGGTACGCGGACGCGCGTCTGCGATCGTGTCCCGCTGGTGCGATAGAAGCTCGGATCGGGTAACGGCGTCAGGCATCGGCAGAATCGACTCATGCGTTCCCTTTATGTTCCCGCCATCGGCGGCGCGGGTCAAGGTTCGGATTCAGCATCAGCCCTGAGCACAGTGCTAAGGGCGAGGGGCGGACCGGGATCCGTCTTGCGGCGTTCAGCCCGGCATGAACCAGGACGACGAACGCTGGATGCGCCGCGCGATCGAGATCGCGCGCTCTAAAGGATCGGACCCATCGAACTCGCCGCTCGGCTCGGTGATCGTCCTTGCTGGCCGTGAGATTGCAGGTGAGCGCAACCAGACCGAGGAACTGCCTGATGCTACCGCGCATGCCGAGATGATGGCCATCCGTCGGGCCTGTGAGGGTACGGGCGACATGGAGCTGCGGGGCGCAACCCTCTACTCGACGCTGCAACCCTGCGGCATGTGCACGATGGCATCGATCTGGTCGAAGGTCGGCCGCGTAGTCTACGGTGCCGGCCGAGACGATGTCCATGCGATGTACTTCGAAACGAAGCATGTCGACACGTTGTCGTTCATCGCGGACGCGTATCGCGACGATATCGTGATCGAAGGCGGGTGTTTGCGTGAGGAATGCGCCGCGCTCTACTATCCGCCCGATGCAGATCTCTCTACCGACGAGCAGGCGAACCTGTGAGCGAGCCGGAGATATGGGCGTTTGAACCTAACGGCTGGGTACCGAACAGCGAACTGCCGGTGCTGGTCTGGCGAAATGTCGTGCCGGTCGGGGATCCTGACGCGATCGAGGCAAGGCTGTGTCAGAATGGATGGCGGCCAGACTGGCGCGACGGCGTCTATCCCTATCATCACTATCATTCGACCGCGCACGAGGCGCTCGCGTGCACAAGCGGTTCGGCTGAACTGATGCTGGGTGGCGAAGGCGGTCGACAGGTTCACGTCGCGGCAGGTGATCTGCTCGTCCTGCCGGCTGGGACGGGCCATTGCCGGATCAAGGCCAGTGGCGACTTCCTTCTGGTTGGTGCCTATCCGCAGGATCAGGATTGGGACATTTGCCGCGAGGCTCCGGACGAGGCGGCGCTTGCGCGTATTGCGGCCGTCCCACTGCCCCGGGCCGATCCGGTCGAGGGTGCGGGAGGTGCGCTGATGAGGCATTGGGGCGCAAGGCCATGATCGACATCAACACGGCTTCGGCAGCGGAGATCGACGCGGTCCCGCAGCTGAAAGGCCACGGCTTCGAGATTGTCCGCTACCGTGAGGACCGCGGAAGGTTCGAGGCACTCCGACAGCTTGAAGAGGTTCCCGGCATGGCCGGAAACGTCGTCGGGCTCGAGGGCGCAATCAACTTCGGCTGACCTCAGGCTCGTCCGACAACAGCGACCAAGGGATCGCCTGCTGCGCCGTCGGCGAGAAGATGCGCCTCGACGTCCTGGAAGCCGGCCCGGTCGAGGTAGAGCCTGATCAACGCTGCCTGGCCGTTCATGTCGAGAGCGCGCCAGATCGCCACTGCCTTGGTCGGAAAGCAGCGGTTAGAGAAGCTGGCGATGGCTCGGCCACCTGGCACGAGAAGGCGCTTGATCTCGCGGAAGACAGCCAGCGGATGCTGCAGATATTGCACGCCCACGCACACCAGCACCGCGTCGAGCGATTGATCAGGCTCGGGCAGGCGGGTGTCCAGGTTGAGATCCTGGACGAACCATCGCTGGAGGCGCGGATTGGCCGCCAGCTCCTCGGCGTTCATGCCATGGCCGACCACCTCGACTGCGAGATCATCGGGAAGGTGGCTGACCCAACTCGACATGAGGTCCAGCACGCGATCACCTGCGTACAGCTGCGATGCATAGAACGCGGCCAAGGCCCTAATGGCCTCCTCGTCGATATGCGTGACCAGTCGGGCGGGCGCGTAGAAGTCGAGATCAGCCGTGCCGTCACCCTTGGCGAACGCCCCAGATGGTAAGCCCAGTGCTTCGGCATCGGTCATGCGTCTCGCTCCAGGCTCGCGTATCAATCGTTGTAACTGGTGTTCCGCGCCAGGCGATGGTTCTGGTCGGGCGCACCATCGGTCCACCACACCGAGCCGCGATCGCCCAGCGCAACCTTCACTGCGTGAACCCGGCCACGGGCTGCCAAGAGCGCTATAGAATCTTGGCTGCGGAGCGCGGCGCCGACAGCGCTACGAGCGCCCATCAGTTCAGCGATGAGTGCCGTCCGCCGCGCATTACCAAGTGCCGGGTTGGCGCGGCGCCACAGCCGGCCGCGCGCGACGATGTAGCGACCGTCTGGCGTGACCGGAGGAAAGATGCCGGTGATGGCATCTCGCTCTCCGACAGATGCAGCAGTTCGTGCATGTTGTGCCAGCGGCTGATCGACAACGCTTGTCATATCGGTCGGGGTCGACATCATGCTGTAGATGACGCTCTTACGACCGCGACGTTCCGGGGCTTTAGCAGGTGTGCGCTGAGCCGCCGCTGCGACGCTCCGACTGGTCTCGATCAGATATTGCCGTTCACGTGTATTGGTCCGAACGTCCGGATCTGACGGAAGCCGCCGATCGCCAAGATCAGGGCCAGAGATCAGCAACACTTCGATTTGCCTATCGTTTGTTGCGCTGTCTGCAGCCCGTAGTCCGCGAGCCAGTACGTCAGAACGCTGGTGGCGGGTTGCTCGACCGCTATCAAGCCGCCATCACGGTACGCTGCCATTCAGTCGGACGGCAACGCACGAGGGTCAACCAAGTGGACTTGGTGAAGCAGAGCCCGCTGCTATCGGAAGCGAATAGGTCACGCGGACGGCGCCGGCGAAACCGATCCCGGACAAGCCGGCGAGCATCATCGCACCGAGCTTGCGGACGCCGCCGGGGCGGCGCACCTCGAAGTCGAGATTGGGATCATGCCGGACGAACTCGGGCGCGATACACCGGTCCCACCAAGCTTCGTCGAGGTCCCGGAAGGCAGGGAAGTAGACGGCCTTCACGGGATCGTACTCCGATCAGATCCTAAATGAGGCGCGGGCGCCGAGTGCGGTAACGAGGCCGAAACCGACATGGTTCAGCGTGTGCATGGCAATCGTTTTCACATCCGACCGCCACTCGGGCTGCTTGAGCCCGAGCAACGGTCCAACGATCCAGTGGGCGACCGCGTAGAAGGCGAGGCTGAAGCCGATCCCACTTGCCAGAATGGGTGCGTCCTCGTCGACCGCCGTAAGGGCTGCGTCCTCGTCGACCGCCGTCGCGTAGCCGGCGCCCGCGACCGCCGACAGGGCCAGGTGACCGCCCTGTATGATCGCCTGCTCGCGCGCGTCAGAGACGGTGTCGGCAGCGGGCAAGGCCAGTCCGACGCGCTCGGCGCCGGTCCCTTCGAGGTCGGCCAGTTCGGATGGCAGCCGCTCTTGCTCTCACCCGCCATCGGCATGGCGGTGATGTCCAGTCCGGCGATCAATCCGCCCGCGACGGCACCGGCGAGGCGTGCCGGACTACTGTAGTTGCTTATGCCGGCACCTCGGCGATGTCCGCCTGGCGGGCCGGCGTCACTCCGTTCTCGTGCTGCCGGAATGCGGCGAGCGCGCGGTAGACTTGCAGCCGCGCCCGCATCACCGATCCGAGCGGCCGGTGCGCAAGCAGGCTGTTTGCCGGACGGAAGGTCATCTCCTCGTCGAAGTAGCGCTGGCGCGCGGCGCTGTAGGCGTCCTGCGCCGGCAGACGGATCGTAGCGACCGTGCGGTAGGGACTCTCCGTCACTGGCCAGTCCACAGACGCGTCCTCGATCGGCTGCCTGTCGGCATCAGTCCAGAGCTGCGCCCGCAGTTCGAAGACGACCTCATTGTCGCGGAAGAAGGCGGTCGCGGCATGGCGGAAGCCGTCCTCGTCCTCTTTCGGGTCGAGCCGCCAGTCCTTGAGCGCGGCCTGGGCCGGCGTCGCCGGGAAGGCGCCGAGCTTGGCGACATGATCGCCGAAGCGGATCGGCGCCTGGCTAAAGTACGGATCGGCGAGCGGATGGCTGAACGGATGACCGAAGAAGTCGGCCATCGGGCTTTCAGTGCCGACCGCGTGCAACAGGCGATTGAAGTTGCGCGCGGCCGACGAAACCGCGCTCTTGGCTCCCTCTGGGAGAGCGGACGATTTGCCGATCACCGTGCCGTCGCGGAGGAAGCCCTTGGCGGTGCCGGACGGGAAGGTGGTGCCGGTCGCCAGCACGAAGTCCTGCGTCTCGGTATTGTGCTCGGGCAGTTTCTCGCCGGGCACGTCATAGACCTTGATCGCCATGCCGCGATGGGTGGAGACACGGTCACCGAGCGTCTCACCAGGACCCTGTGCGAAGCGGACAGCTACCGGATGGGTCCCGGGGGTGGCGAACAGCCCCTGCGCCAGTTCGGGCGGCAGGTCAGCGGGAATCTCCAGCATACCCATGACCAGCGCGCTCGACTTGGCATGGCTTGCGCGCACGGCGTGATGCTCGCGCTGCTCCACCGTTTCGCTCTGCTGCGTCATGCCGCGGATGATGCCGTCTATCGTCTCCTGCTCGCCTGCCTCGGGCTGCTCGATCTCGAGACGGTAGTTAAGATAGGTCATCGGCACCTCAGCGCGTCGGTTTGAAGGAGAAGAGCTCGGTCCTGAGCGCGGGCGGCGCGCCGGGCTTAAACCACATCGAGTCCTGGATGTGGCTGGCGGTCACGTAGAGCGTACCGTCCGCGCCCTCGGCCATGGTGTCGGGCCAGCGCAGCCGGCGGTCGGTCAGAACCGTCTCCACGATGGCGCCGTTCAGCCGCTTGACCGAATAGTCGGTCGGCGAGGTCAGGTAGAGCGTGCCTGCCTTGCTCATCCAGATGCCGTCGGTCACCTGGGTGCGCGCGACCGTCCTGACCGCGAGCTGCCGCTCCTTTTCGCCGATCTCCTGGCGCAGCAGGCCTGTGTCGATCGAGTAGAGCGTCTGCCCGGTCAGCGCCTGCCAGTAGAGCGTCCGGCCGTCGTTCGAGATGGCGATGCCGTCGGCGGCGAACATCGGTTGGCGACCGTCGGGTCGCCGCAGAGGCTTGCCGTCGAGCATGACCTTGACCGTCTTGTCGACCTGCGTGGTCGGGCTGCCATCGAGAGCGCGCCACGACCGCCCACTCGCCAGGTCGACGATGATGATAGCACCGCGCGTGCCGCTGTCGGTGATGTAGGCGGTGCCGCCGTCGGGCGAGAAGCGGATGTCGTTCAGGTAGGTACCCTGCAACGCGACGTCGCCCGGTATGGCGATCACCTTGGTGACCTGGTTGGTCGCGAGGCTGATCTTCACCAGCTTGGGTGCGCCCTCCAGGATCTTCTCGTTGCCGGGCGCACCGGCGTCGACCACCCAGAGGTTGCCCTGCCCGTCGGGCACGACCGATTGCACGCAGACGAAATGGTCGTTGACCGGCAGCTCGCCCGCGCGCGCGTTGCGCCACTCGTTCCAGCGCGCGTCCGGGTACGCCTTGAGGGAGCCGTCCCGCGCGACTTCGGCCACCGAGATCGGCGCGTCCTCCGTCCAGCGGGGAAAGTTGACGAAGCGGCGACCGTCCGCGCTCACGGCAACTCCGGTCACCTGATGGTCGAAGGTAGCGACGGGTGTCAGGGATTGTCCGAAGGCGGGCACGGCCACCGCGACGCCGGCAACGCTGGCCAGCAGTGCGAGCAGTTTCATGCAGTCTCTCTCCTCATTGTGGTTCGCCGCTGGCGGCAGGAAGGGATCATGGCCGCGTGCCGTCGAGGAACGCGACCAGCAGGTCGGCCACCTCCGCTGGAGCCTCACGCTGCGGAAAATGACCGACGCTGGGCAGACCCACCATCTCGAAAGGTCCGTCGAACTTGGCCGGCACCTTGGCGAAGCTGTCCTGCGCGGTGACTCCGTCGACATGGCCCTTGATGAACAGGGTCGGGAGTGAGAGCTTGGTCATTGCCTTGATCTTCGTCTCGAGCCACTCGCTGCGCGGGTCCGGAGCGGCGTTCTCCCAGCGCGACCTGTAGCTGTGGAGTGTAACGTCGACCCAGTCGGGATTGTTGAACGAGCGCGCGACCTTGCGGAACGTCGTCTCGTCAAACCAGCCCGGCGGTGCCCAGTTCTGCCAGTGGATATGCGCGAAGCCATGCGGGTCGGCGCGGACCGCCTGCGCTCCACGCTCGGTCGCCATGAACCAGTGATACCAGTAGAGCTGCGCCTGGTGGAATGCCGGTGTCGGCATGCCGCCGATCCGCGGCGGCGTGGCGAGCATCGCGATCCGCTCGACCCGTTCGAGCCAGCCGACCGCCAGCGCCTCGGCGATGTTCGAACCCCAGTCATGGCCGATCACGGCCAGCCGCTCGACGCCCAGTGCGTCCAGCAAGGCGATCATGTCCGTCGCGTGAATCGCGCTGTTGCCGGTGCGCGGCACCTCCGCCTCGCGGAACCGGGTGTCGCCGAAGCCGCGAAGCGTCGGCACGATCACCCGTCGTCCCGTGGCAGCGATCACTGGCGCGACCGCGTCCCACGTCGAGGCGTCGTCCGGCCAGCCGTGGAGCAGCAGGACGGGCGCACCGTCGTCCGGCCCGAGGAGCGAACAGGCGAAGTCGAGGTCGCCCGCAGTGATCGTCGGCATAGGAACGTCCCTCAGGCGGTCGGGAACGCGGCGGTATCGTGCATGGGGCAGCCGTTGAACTTCGCGCGGAACTCGGCCGACATCTCATAGGCCTGCCGCCGCGACCGGTTGACCGAGCCGAGTGGTCGGTGCGCGGCGAGCCCGTGCCACGGGCTGAAGAAGGTCTGCTCGTCGACCACCCCGGCGAGATCGGTTCCGAGCGACATCTGCGGCTCGACCGTGATCCGGCCGACGGTGCGATACGGGCTCCTCTCCTCGTCCCACTCGACCGAGGCGTCCTCGACCGGCATCTTCTCGAGGTCGGTGTTGAGCTGGACGCGAAGCTCCCAAGTCCCGCCCTGCTCGATGATCGTCTCCCGGATCACCTCGCGCAAGGCGTCGGGGCGGTCGGTCGTGTTCACCCGGTCGCCCGTCAGCTGCGTCAGGTTCGGCGACACCGGCACCAGCGCGAACTTGGCGATGTGGTCGCCGTACCGAAACGGCACCTGACTGTAATAGCTGTCGCCGAGCGGGTGGGTGATCGGTGTGCCGCCCATGGTCGAGATCATCGCGCTCTTGCCGCCGACCGCCTCGATGGCGTTCTCGACGCCGCGGAGCGTCGCCGAGAGCAGCTTCTTCGCCCACTCCGCCTTGTCGGTCGTGGCCGCGAGCTGCTTCAGGCTGCCGAGGAAGGCCTTGGCGTCGGGCGCGGCGAACGCGGGTGCGTTGACGAGGATGAGGTTCTGGGTCGTCTCGCCGGCCGAGTCCGGCAATCGCTCGCCCTCGACGTCGAGGATCTTGAGCGCGAGCCCGCGCGGCGCGGACACGGAATCGTCCAGGAGATCGCCGGGATTGGTCGAGAAGCGCATCAGCACGCGATAACGCCCGGCGCCCGCGAACAGGCCCTGCGCCAGTTCGGGTGGAAGAGCCCCGTCGATCTCCAGCTCGCCCGACAGGATTCCATGCGCCTTCGCGTGAACGCTGCGGACCGCATGTCCATAGTCCTGCGACGTCGTCTCCGTGATCGACCGCATGGTGTCGATCAGGTCACGGTGGACCTGCTCCTCGTTGTCGATCGGCTTCTCGACGGCATCGCTGTAGCGGACTGGACTGGCGGTCATTGCGTGGTCCTCTTGTTCTTCGTTGCTTCATCGAGACGTGGGCCGCGGCGGCCGTGCCGCAGCCCGGCCGGGTCACATCGACTTCAGCATCTCGATGTGCTGCTGGACCACCGGCACGATCGCGCCGGCGGCGGTTTTCAGCGCCGGTGCGGTGCCCTCGGCGGCATAGGCCTGCTGCACGTTCAGCGCCTGATTGTGCGATGCCTTCTGCTGCGCGACATAGGCCATGTCGCGTGCAGGCCCTGCCTCCGCCCGCAACTGGGCGACCAGTTCCGTCTGGAGCGGATTGAGGTGCGGCGACGGCGCCTTGACCCGCGACTTGGCGGCGGCGGCCTTCACGTCGGCGGTGCTCTTCGCGTGGTGCGCGATCATCATCTGCGCGAAGGACCGCACCTTGGGATCCTTGGTGCTCTCCAGCACGATCTGGCTGGAGGTGCGCTCGTACAGGTCGCTTGCGCCCGCAGTCGCGACGAATTCGGTAGGGGTCATCACCTGGGCCGCGGCGGGCGCGGCGACGACGAGCGTGGAAGCGAGAAACAGCAGGGTCTTCATGTTGGTCTCCCGGGAGGACCGGCCGCGCGGACCGCGTGGCCGGCTCGGATCACTTGGCGAGCGAGGCCTTCACCCGGCCGATGGCGTAGTTCTCCGCGTCGTAGGCACCGCGGACGACCTTGCCCAAGCCGAAGAACTCGTGCGTCACGCCCGGGAAAGTGCGCTGCTCGACGCGAACGCCTGCGCCCCGCATCGCCTGCGCCAGCGTCTCGCCGTCGGAACGCAGCGGATCGATCTGCGCGTTGACGATCGTCGTCGGCGGCAGCCCGCGCAGGTTCGCCTTGACGAGGTTGATCCGCGGATCCTGCTGGTCGGCCGGCGTGGTCGAATAGTAGTAGCCGAACCACTTCAGCATGGGCGTGTTCAGCGGCTTCGCGTTCGCCGAGTCCCGCTTGGATGGCAGGCCCATGTCGCTGTTGGCGATCGGGTATACCGACAGGATGTGGAGCGGCTGCGTCAGTCCGTTGTCGCGCGCGTAGATCGCGGTCGCCACGGCGAGGTTGCCGCCCGCGCTCTCGCCCGCGAGCACCACCTTCGCCGGGTCACCGCCCCATGAGGCGGCGTTCTGCAGAACCCAGCGATACGCCGCGCTCGCGTCGTCGTGCTGCGCGGGGAACTTGGCTTCGGGTGCATGACGGTACTCGACCGAGACGACCACAGCGTTCAGCTGCTTGGCCATGAGCCGCGGTGTCGCGTCGTAGACGTTGACGTCGGCGATGACCCAACCCCCGCCATGATAGTAGACGACGACCGGCATCGGCGCGCCTGCGGGTGCCGCGGCGGGACGGTAGACCCGCGCATACTGCATCGGGTCCGATCCATAGGCGAGGTCCTGCGTCGTGACGGCCGGATCGGGCGCGGTCGAGACGCCCTGCTTGCGCATCACGGCCTTGGCGCCGTCGGCGGCCGTAGGCTGGATGCGGGCCTTCACCGGCGTCAGCTGCTCGATCGGCTTGGCGCCGAGCGCCATCATGGCGTCGAGTACGGCCTGCATGTCCGCTGCCGGTCTCGCGGGCTGCGCAGCGACGGGCGGCGGGGGTGGAGGCGGTGGCGCGTTGACCGACTGCGGCGACTGGGCAAGCGCGACGGCGGCTCCCGTCATCAGCGTGGTCGCAAGCAGAGCCTTCCACGATCCGGAAGCGACTTTCGACGACATTAAGCATTCTCCCCTGGTGATCAGGGACGAACCGCCGGGCTCGATGCGGGTTGCGTGAGGAAACGAACACAACGTGCGGTTTGGAAAGGCATGAAGTCTTCGGTTCCTGCCGATCGGATTTGGAAAGAAGGAAGGTAAGGGGTGGGGTTAATAGCTGAAATGGCGGGCATCGCATCGGGTCTCGTCCCGAGCGCCGAGGCACCTTTGCAGAAGAAGGTCGGCAATCGCCTGCTGCAGCTGCTTGCGCCGGAGGACTTTCGTCTTCTCGCACCAGGTCTCCAGCAAGTGCCGCTCGAACCCGGCGCGGTCCTGGCCCGAGCGGGCGACCCGATCGAGGATCTCTGCTTTCCCGAAGCGGGCGTGATCGGCTTCGTCGACGTCCTGGACTCCGGGCAGCGGCTGGCGGTGGCGCTGACCGGCAAGGAGGGCTTCGTCGGTTGGCCGCTGCTGCTCGGCAACGATCGTTGGCCGCACGAGGCGGTCGTGCGTGCCGAGCGAGGCACTGCCCTCAGGATCGCCGCAGCGGATCTTCGCGATGCCATGGCAGCGAGCGAACGTATCCGCACCGTCCTGCTTCGCTACACCAGCAGCCTCACCGCGCAGATGACGCGCACGATCGTGTCCAACCTGATCCACCCGGTCGAGCGTCGAACCGCGCGCTGGTTCCTCCTCTACCATGACCGGGTGAGCGGCGACGAGATCGTCATCACGCATGAGGAGCTCGGCGTCATGCTGGGCGTCAGACGGGAGAGCATCACGCAGGCCCTCCATCTGCTCGAGGGCGAAGGCGCGCTGAAGGGATTCCGAGGCCGGCTAATGGTGCGCGATCGTCAGGTGCTCGAACGATTCGCCGGCGAGACGTACGGGTTTGCCGAAGCAGAATATGCTCGCCTGGTCGTCGGCGACGCAAGCGACGCAGGGGAGCGGAGCGATGCCGCGGCGATCTGACGCTGTCCCTCGGCTTGTTTCGGTCCGTGGCATCATGACGAGCGCCGGCGCAGGCGAGCGCTTCAGTGTTGCGCTGCGAGCGCCAGGAGCGGAGCCGAGTGAGCAGTGCGACGTTCTCTCCTGAACGGATCGTCGGAGCGAGCATGCGGGTCAGGGACGTCACGGACTACATGAAGGGCGTCGCCGCCACGCCCGAGCCGCGCAGGGGATCGGACAGCCCGCGACTCGACGAGGCGGAGTTCAAGCGCCGGTTCCGCTCGCAGTACCAGGATGACGGGTACGCGAGTCTGGAGACCGAGCTGGACCGCATCACGCACGCCGCGTGGGATGCTTACCTTCACGAACGCAAGAGCCCGAAGACACGCAAGGCGGGACCGGGCTACGCCGATCCGGACTACGATCTCGCGGTGGACTGGATCGCGGCGAAGGACGCGATCGATGCGGCACAGGCGCGCCACGACGATCCGGACGGTCCATTGCGCATCCTGCTGATCAACGGATCGTCGCGCTCGGAACACACCTTTCCCGGCGAATTGTCGAAGTCGTGGCGCCTCGTCCAGCTCGCGCGCGAGATCGCGGAGGACGCCGGCCACAAAGTCGAGTTCCTCGATCTCAGCCGTCTCGCGTCCGAGTACGGACGGCACATTCACCCGTGCAAGGCGTGCTTCTCGACCGCCGCGGCGCTCTGTCACTGGCCGTGCTCTTGCTATCCGAACTACTCCCTCGGCCAGACGCAGGACATGATGAACGACATCTATCCGCTTTGGGTGGAGGCGCACGGCGTCATGATCGTCACGCCGGTCAACTGGTACAGCCCGACGTCGCCGCTGAAGCTGATGATCGATCGGCTGGTTTGCGCGGATGGCGGCAACCCCGATCCGTCGCTCACCCACGGCAAGGAGGCGAAGGAGGCCAAGCGCGAGGAGCTGAAGGGCTGGGACTATCCGAGCCATCTGAAAGGCAGACTGTTCTCGGTCGTGGTGCACGGTGACGTCGAAGGTGCGGAGAACGTCCGTCGTGGGCTGACGGACTGGATGCGCTTCATGCACATGGAGAGCGCCGGCACGGAGGCCGAGCTCGACCGCTACATCGGCTACTGGAAGCCGTACGCCACCAGCCATGACGAACTGGACCGCGACACGGCGGTCCAGGAGGAGGTCCGCAACGCCGCGCGCACGCTGTGCGAAGCCTTGTCGGCACAGCGTGCCGGCAGGCTGCACCAGTCGGGGCAATCGCTGAAGGAACCGCGGCCGAAGTGAGGCCGATCGCCGCCTCCGTCGTTCGTTGCCGACATACTGCCCGACAGCCCGGACCATCATGATCTCTGACCTGTACCGCACTCCCGACAGCCTTCCTCAGCATCTGCGCTTCCTGGCGGGCGGGGGCGAGGCCACTCGCCTGATCGTCGAGCGCGACTGGACCGGTCACCCGATGGGCCAACCGGAGTCCTGGCCGGACATCCTGAAGTCGAACCTGAGCACGGTGCTCAACTCGCCCGAGTCCATGATCCTGGCATGGGGCACGGACGAGCTCACCTTCTTCTTCAACGAGACCTACTTCCCGCTGCTCGGGCCGCGGCTGGCTTGGGCCATGGGCGCGCCATTCCACGAGGTCTGGGCCGATGCCTGGGCGCAGGCGAAGCCGATCATCGACGACGCCTTCGTCGGGCGTAGCCAGCGCTTCACCGATCTGCCGTGGAAGCTCGACACCGACCGCGGTCAGGCCGACACGTGGTTCACCTTCTCCTACTCGCGCATCCTCGATGCACAGGGGGAGGTGGTCGGGCTGTTCATCCTCACCAACGAGACCACGGACCGCGTCCTGGCCGATGCGGCGTTGAAGCGCAGCCAGGATGAACTCGAAGCCGCCAACCGCCTGCTCGAACAACGGGTGGAGGAGCGGACAGCCGAGCGCGATCGGGTCTGGCAGCTCACCAACGACCTGATGGCGACGGCACGGCTCGACGGCTTCCTCATCCAGGTCAACCCGGCATGGGAGCGGCTTCTCGGCTGGACGGAGGAGGAACTGCTGTCCCGTCCCTTCGTCGAGATCATCGAAGCCGCCGACCATGCGGAAACCGCCGATGTCGTTGCCCGCTTGTCGGCCGGAGAGGTCGTCTCCGGCTTCGTGGACCATGTGCTGCGACGCGACGGCACTGCACGGACGATCATGTGGACGGCGGTGCCCGAGGCGGGCTCCGACTTGTTCTACATAATCGGTCGCGATCTGACCGAGCAGCACGCCGCGGAGGACGCGCTGCGGCAGGCGCAGAAGATGCAGGCGGTCGGCCAGCTGACGGGTGGCCTGGCGCATGACTTCAACAATCTGCTGACCGGCATGATGGGCAACCTCGAGCTGCTTCAGCTGCGGCTCACGAGCGGTCGGCTGGAGGATCTCGACCGCTTCGTGCTCGCCGCTCAAGGTGCTGGTCGCCGCGCCGCCGCGCTGACGCAGCGACTGCTCGCCTTCTCCCGCCGCCAGACGCTCGATCCGCGCCCCGTCGACGTGAACCGGCTCGTTGCAGGCATGGAGGACCTCATCCGTCGCACGATCGGTCCCGCCAACACGCTGGAGGTCGTCGGCGCAGGTGGGCTGTGGACCGCCAACATCGACGCGGGTCAGCTCGAGAACGCGATCCTCAACCTCTGCATCAACGCGCGCGACGCGATGCCCGAGGGTGGCCGGATCACGATCGAGACGGCCAACAAGTGGCTGGACGAGCGTACCGCCCGATCGCGCGACCTGGAGCCGGGGCAGTATCTGTCGGTGTGCGTCACGGACACGGGAACCGGCATGGACGAGGCAACGGTGCAGCGCGCCTTCGAGCCCTTCTTCACGACCAAGCCACTGGGACAGGGCACCGGTCTCGGTCTCTCGATGATCTATGGCTTCGCCCGTCAGTCCGGCGGTCAGGTGCGGATCTATTCCGAAGTCGGCATTGGCACGACCATGTGCATCTACCTGCCACGTCACCTTGGCGACGAGCCCGACGAACTGGATGACGAGACCGTGTCGGCAACGGCAGCGTCCGGCGGCGGTACGGTTCTGGTGGTGGACGACGAAGCGACGATCCGCCACCTGATCGACGAGATCCTGGACGATGCCGGGTACACCGTCATCAACGCGGCGGATGGTGCGGCCGGCATCAAGGTGCTGCAGTCCGGAGCCCAGATCGAGCTGCTAATCACCGACGTCGGGCTGCCCGGCGGGATGAACGGGCGCCAGGTGGCCGATGCGGCGCGCCACCTGCGTCCCGGCCTGAAGGTCCTGTTCATCACGGGCTACGCCGAGAACGCGGCCGTCGGCAACGGTCATCTGGAGCCCGGCATGGAGCTGCTGACCAAGCCGTTCTCGCTTGAAGCGCTGACCGCCAAGGTCGGTGAGATGATGCGGAGACGTTGACTCTGGCCGATCCGATGGCGTCCTCCCGGTCTTGCTGCTAAGTGACGGAAATCGCCGGTAGCCGGGGGGCGGCGGCGATCCCGATCCATCATCCCTCCGCTCAAGCAGTGACTCGACCCTGTGCCGACCGATCAGCAGTCATCTGGCGAACAGCCCGGAGCCGATGAATCCGACCGCCTGGCGGCCCTGCGTCGCCATGACATCCTGGACACCCCTGCGGACCGCAGGTTCGATCGGATCGTGGCGCTGGTGCAGAACATCTGCCGGGTGCCCATTGCGCTCGTGAGTCTCGTCGACGTCGATCGGCAGTGGTTCAAGGCGAAGGGCGGGGTCGCGGTCGATCAGACCGCGCTCGACACGTCGGTCTGTGCGCTCGCGATCCGTCAACGCGACGTCTTCCAGATCGAGGATCTCGCCGGCGACCCACGGACCGCCGGCATGTCGCTGGTCACCGGCGAGCCGTACCTCCGCTTCTACGCCGGCGCACCGCTGGTGACGGGCGACGGGCAGGCGCTCGGCAGCCTGTGCGCCATCGATACGGTGCAGCGTCCCGGCGGCCTGGACGAAGCGCAGGTGGAGGCGCTCTTGCTTCTGGCCGAGCAGGTGGTCGAGCTGATCGAGAACCGCGAGGCGATCGAGAGCCGCACCAACGCGATGGCGCTCGACCAGGCGGAGCGCCGCGTCCGCGAGGGCGAGGAGCGCTACCACGCGATCGTCGACTCGGCGATCGACAACGCGATCATCGCCATGGACGCGGACGGCTGCGTGACCAGCTGGAGCAAGGGCGCGGAGCGCATCTTCGGATGGACCGAGGCCGAGATGCTCGGGCACAACGCCGAACGGTTCTTCACTCCCGAGGATCGAGAGAAAGGCGTGCCCGCGCGGGAGTTTGCCGTGGCGCAGGCCGAAGGTCGCGCCTCGGACGAGCGTTGGCACCTGCGCAAGGACGGCACCCGCTTCTACGCTCATGGGGCGATGACGCCGTTGAAGGGCGCGCAGGAGCCCGGCTTCGTCAAGGCCGTGCGCGACGTCACGCGCGAGCACGAGACGCGGCAGGCTCTCGGGCAGGCGAACCGGCATGCGGAAGTGATCACCGCCGCCGCACGTCTCGGCACGTTCAACTACGACGTGCAGCAGGGCGTGCTGACCTGGGACGACGGATGTCGTGCTCTGTTCGGGCTCCCGCCCGGTGCGCCGGTCACCTACCAGGAGGCCTTCATCAAGGGCGTCCACCCTGAGGATCGCGAGCGCGCCGATGCGGCGGTGGACGCGGCGCTCGATCCGAGCGGGGACGGCGTGTTCGAGGTGGACTACCGCACCATCGGGATCGAGGACGGCAGGCTCCGCCACGTCGCGGCACGCGGTCAGACCTACTTCGTGGAAGGTCGAGCGGACCGCCTGCTCGGCACGGTGCAGGATGTGACCGCAGCCCGTATTGCAGAGGCGCAGCTGGCGGAGACCGCGCAGCGGTTGCGACTGGCGAACCGGGCGACGAACGACGCGATCTGGGACTGGGATCTCGTCCGCGATCACGTCACCTGGAACGAGGCGATCGAGCAGGCGCACGGGTATCAGCTGGCCAAGGTCGAGCCGATCGGCGCATGGTGGATCGGGCACATCCATCCGGATGATCGCGCGCGCATTGATGCTAGCATCCACGCCGTCATAGACGGTGGCGCGACGGACTGGACCGACGAATACCGCTTCCTCAGGGCGGACGGCAGCTATGCCGACATACGCGATCGCGGCTACGTCATCAGGGACGAGGCCGGGCGGCCTGTCCGCATGATCGGGGCGATGCTCGACCAGACCGAGCGCATGAGCATCGAGCGGCAGCTGCGCGACCAGGCGGACGAGCTCGCGGGTCAGGTCGCCGCTCGTGCCGCCGAGGTGGAACGGTTGTGGACCGCATCGCCGGACCTGCTCGTCGTCATGGACGCGGCCGGGACCTACCGTCGTCTGAACCCCGCATGGAAGACCATGCTCGGCTACGAGGAAGCCGAGCTGGTGGGTAGGGACGCGGTCTTCCTGTCCCATCCCGACGACAAGGATCAGAGCAGGCGCGCCCTGGGCGTCGCGCAGGTCGGTGAGCTGCCTGCTTACGTCATGAGGATCCGCCACAAGGACGGGTCGTACCGCTGGGTTTCCTGGGTGGCGGCGCCGAACGAGGACGAGATCTTCGCCATCGGTCGCGACGTGACCGCGGCTCGCGAAGCCGAGGACGCGCTGCGTCAGACCGAGGACGCGTTGCGCCAATCGCAGAAGGTGGAGGCGATCGGCCAGCTGACCGGCGGCGTCGCGCACGACTTCAACAATCTGCTTACAGTGATCCGGGGGTCCATCGACCTGCTGCGCCGGCCCGACCTCAGCGCGGAGAAGCGGACGCGCTACGTCGACGCGATCGCCGACACCGCCGAGCGGGCGACCAAACTGACGGGCCAGCTGCTCGCGTTCGCGCGCCGGCAGACGCTCCAGCCGCAGGTGTTCGACGCAGGCGCCAACGTCACCTCGCTCGTGGAGATGCTCGGCACGTTGACGGGCTCCCGCATCGACGTCGATTACGATCTGCCGACCGAGCCCACGCTGGTCATGGCCGACCCCAGCCAGTTCGACACGGCGATCGTCAACATGGCGGTGAACGCACGCGACGCGATGAACGGTGAAGGCACGCTGACCATCACGGTCCGGAGGACCGACCGCATCCCGGCGCTCAGAAGTCATGCGGCCGTGGAGGGTCCCCATGTGGCCATCTGCGTCACCGATACCGGCACCGGCATCGCGGCCGATCAGATCGACCGCATCTTCGAGCCGTTCTTCACGACCAAAGGCGTCGGCCACGGCACGGGACTTGGCCTGAGTCAGGTCTTCGGGTTCGCCAAGCAGTCGCGGGGTGATGTTCAGGTCGAAAGCCAGGTCGGTCACGGCACCACCTTCGTCCTTTTCTTGCCAATGGCTACCGTTGCATGCCCGCTGGCGGAAGACGAGCGACCTGACATGGCTCCGCTCGCTGTTCATGCCTGTGTGCTCGTGGTCGAGGACAACAGGGAGGTCGGCGAGTTCGCGACTCAGGCGCTCGCAGAGCTTGGGCATGGATCGCATTGGGTCGAAGACGCTCAGGCCGCGCTCGAGGAACTCCACCGATTTCCGGACCGCTACGATGCGGTGTTCACGGATGTCGTCATGCCGGGTCGATCTGGCATCGAACTCGCGGAAGATGTTCGGCGCCTTTATCCGACCATGCCAATCGTGCTCACCAGCGGGTATAGTCACGTGCTCGCCCAGGAGGGAACGAGAGGCTTCAATCTGCTGCGAAAGCCCTATTCGATTGATGAACTCGCTAGCGCACTTGGTCGATCGTCAAGCCAAGTCAGTAAGTTGATGTCCTGACTTCGTCCGCCGTTCATATGAAAGCGGCTTTCCTGTGATCAAAGGAGGCTTATCTCTGATAGGCGAAGCCACAAAGAAGTCGCAAAAAATGTCGTGGAAGGTGTGGAGGTTAGCGGACCTCGGTCGAGTATGTTGCTGCCGCAGTCAGAAGAAGATGAACGAGTGACCGCCTTCAAGCAATGATGAGATGACTCTGAGTGGCTGTTTTTTGTGGGTCATTACGCCAACAGCGGGTAGGCCATTGCTCGCTGAAAGCCGATCTTAACTCACCAAGCGCGCGTACGTCGGCTCATGTCGAAAACAGACGTTTAGCTAGCCGGGCAGGAACGGCAGCAAAGTCCCAACCTAGGTCGTTCCGCGATACTGCCCCTCCTCGAGCGGTCAGTCCACTCGCATGAACGGCGGCAGCCGTTCAGATGCCGATGTCGTACGGCTTGGTCCGTCCAGGGTCGAGGTCCGGCACCTTCTCCGGTGCGGTTGGTCGCTGTCTTTCGATATCGGCAGCGCCAATTCTCAGCCCGCCACTGGTCTCCAGCGCGGACGTCTTGCCGCCCGCGTTGCGGGTAAGCTGACGCTCGAGCTTGTCCGCGCGATCGACGACCAGCGTCAATGCGTCGCGCAATCGCGTGACCGTCACGAGGAAGGTCTGTTGGTTGACGAGCTTGGTGTCGCGCGTCTCCATGACCGCGATACCACGATCCGACGTCAGCCCCTGCGCCATGTGAGCGTTGAGCGCGTAGGCGAGATCGAGGCGCTGGAGCATCGGGTCGTCCGGCTTCAAGGTGACCCGGTGACCCTGACTCGTTTCGAGCGTCACCCGACCATCGAGAATGGCAGTGACCCGCGCCTGATCGGCGTTAAACAGCTTCCGGTCATGGTCGTTGGCGGTCCAGCGGATACGATCCTGCTCGTGCAGCTCCAGCCGCTTCGGCTCGAAAAGCTGGAACGAGCTCTCGCCCGCCCTGATCCGCAACCGATCGGGTCGAAAGGTGCGCGTGGCGCCGCGCGAGAGGCGCAGGGTCACAGTGCCTGTTCCGGCATCCACCTGCTCGACGGTCGCCCGGGCGCGCGGGAGCCGCTGGGCAGATTGAGCGCGACTGATCTCCACCACCATGCCTTCGGTATAGGTCTGCGGGCGGCGAAGCTCCTCACTCGTGACGCTGACCCTATCCAGCACGGTCAGGACAAGCTTGCCCGGGCCGATCTCGCCGCGTTCAACCAGGCCTTGCTGCACCTTCTCGTTGACCTCCGCGCGGAGCCGACGCCCCGACGCGTAGATCGCGGTCCGCGCGCGATCGACGGGATCGAGCGCCAGCCAGCGCTCGGCGGCTTCGGCGCTGGCCCGCTCGGGCGCTTCGATCGTGTATGGTGCGAGAGCTTCCATCGCCCGATCGATGGCACCGATCTGCGCGGCGGCTGCTGCGGTCCGAACAGCCTCCCCGCGGGCGCGCAGGTTCTGGCTCATCTGCGCGGTCGGCGCGCCCGCCTGCTGCATGACGGAGAAGGGCTTGCCGGCATCGACCGCACCCAGCTGCCGGGCGTCGCCGACGAACGCCAATCGCCCGACACCGATCAGGTTGGCGAGCCTGACCAGCTTCAGCTGATCGGCGTTGGAGAGCATCGAGGCCTCGTCGACGAGGATCGCGGCGCCGCCGAGGCTCGCGCGCGCTGCCGACAGCCCTGTGCGATCAGGGGAGGGCGCGAGGAGTCGATCATGCGCCTTCAGGAAGCGCGCAACCGTCATCGATTCGATCCCGGTTTCCCGCTGCAGCATCTGCACGAGAGTGTTCTGGACCGCGAGCCCCAGGACCGGCTTGCCTTCCGCCCGTATCAGGTCGGCGACCGGCGCGAGCACGCTGCTCTTGCCGGCACCGGCCACGCCCTGGATCGCGATGATCCGATCGTCCGAGCTCAGCAGCATCATGCCGGCGGCGCGCTGCCCCGGATTGAGGATGATCGCAGCGCGCGCCTGCGCCGCGGCATCGAGAAGGGGTCCGGCTCGATCGGCGGCGAGATAGATCTTGCCGGCCGCGCGACCGGTCTCGACACCCGCCAACATCGCCCTTTCGGTTTCGATCGCGCGCGCGGTCGTGACCATGTCGGCCCGTCGTCCGGCACCCGCGACGATGCGTCCCGACGTGAGCAGCGCCTCGACCTTTTGCTCGACGGCGTCGATGCCGACGGGCAGCCCTGTGTCGAGCGCCGCCTTGAGGATATCGGTCTTCAGGAAGGCCGCCTCCCGCTCTTCGAGGTGGCGGATTGCAGACGCAACGGCGTGCGAGGCGGCGACGTCGGACGCGCTCATCCCCTTGGTGTAGCGTGGCAGGTAGGGATCGGCTTTCTCGATCCCGAGCTTGCGCTGCACGGCAAGGACAAGCTCCCGGCCCCTGGTCGCGGTCTGCCCAGCAAAGGCCGCAAGCCGCGACCATGGCGATGCTTCGACGTTTGCCTGTCGGTCTGCTCCGGCGATGATCGCCTGGAGATCGATGCCGGCTTCGGCAGCACTGGTTCGCCAGGCGGCGTAGAGATCGGCCCGGTCCGCGACGGCCGCCTTGGCGGGTCGCGTCATCAGTGTCGCCGCATCGAACGCAGCCGGGCTTCGGTTGCCGAGCTCGTCGACCTTGGCGAGGATCTGCTGACGGCGCGTGCTGAACGCCATCAACATGTTGCGAGTGAGCCCAGCCGCTTCGAAATTGCCGTGCTTCGTCCGGTCGCCGAGCGTGTAGCCGAGGGCCTCCACCCGCTCGCGGAAGCCCGCCATCGCGATGGCGTTGAGCAGCGTGTTGAGTTGCCACAGCTTGCCGTTGTGGAGTGCGCGCCACTTTCCGTCGGGGCCTTGGGTCACATTCGCCACAACGGCGTGGAGGTGCGCTTGCGGGTCCTGCGCGCGGCTGGTGTCGTGCTCGAACAGCGCCGCCACGAGATTGCCTGTCGCGACGACCTTTTCGCGGCCGCGCACCTCCATCCGCGTCTCTGCGGCGTTGTGTTCGGCCCAGGCGAGTGTGTCCTTGACCGCCGCACGGTACGCCTCGACGATCCGCCGATCGCCCCCGACCAAGGCCAGCAGGGACCAGCTCTTGGGCAACGAGAAGGTGAGGTCCACCCCGGCACTGTGCCGCTCTGGCGAGCCGATCTGGGCGCCGTTCGGCAGGGTACCTCGGAGCAACGCCTCGAAGGTTGCCTGGTCGACCTTGCCGGTCAGACCAAGCACCTCTGCACCCTTGCCGACCCACTCGCCGGCAGCCTCCGCCTCGCTCCCGGCATAATAGTTGTCGGCCGCGAAGTAGCCGGCAGCGCCCTTGGCGGACCTGACGCTCGCGACCGACAGCATGGCGGGTCAGAAGCCGAGATCAGGCTGGTCGATCGTCCGATCTTCGGACGGCGCGATGCCCTCGCGGAGTTCGCGGCGGGTGACGTTCTCGGGCGATGCCGGGGTGCGCACGTCGGCGCCGGGATCGCGCTTGCCCGGGACGAACATGTTGCCGCGTTGCACTTCCTCGGGAGCGTTGCTGGCTGGCGTGATCTGAACGCCACCCGATCCAGGAGGCTTCGGCAGCGCCGGTCGGTGTGGACTGTTAAGTGGTCCTTCCGCAGGCCCCTGTTCCGGTCTCGGCCCCACGGTCCTTTGGCTCGATCGGACGAGGGCAGGGTTCAACGTCGGATCCGTCGCCGCTACTGGTTCTTCTTCGTGACGATCGCTCCGGTCGGTCAAAGGCTCGCGCGATGCGTCGATATCATGCTCCCGCGCATCGCGTGCGCCAGGACCCTGATCGCTTGATCCAGGCGCCTCATTGCCTCCGGCTTCACCTCCCGAAGACGGCGATCCCTGTGGCGTTCGGAAGCTATGTGCGTGTCTTGGCTCGAACGGAGCCGCAATGGTCGGGAAGCCCACATAGTCGAGCCGGATTGGCGCGGCCGGGAAGCCGTCCGGAAACTTCAGATAGCCCTGGAGGCGCGGCAGGTTCATCAGCTGATCAGGCAGCAGGAGCGGCTCGATCTGCCGTCGCGGCGTGAGACTGACGGCGTCGCGAGCATTGTTGTAGCCGTAGCTATAGCCCTCCTCCATCTCGCGATATTGGCGGTGTCCGATGAAATCGGAGCACCAGGTGGCGGACTCCCGATCGGCGGTGGCGAGCACCAGCTTGGTTCGGGCGAGCGCAGCCAAGGTCATCGCCATGTTGTCGCCGTAGGTCTCCTTGAGCTTGGCATAGGCATGAACGCCGGCGACGATCGCGCCACCATAGTTGCGGGCGGTCTGAAGCCCCTTCTCGAGCGCCGGTAACCGGTGCAGAGCACCCAGCTCATCGAACAGGAACCAGAGCTTCAGGTCGGGCGTGCGCGGGCCGGCCATCAGCGTGTTCATCGCCGTATCCATCCAGACGGTCAGCAGTCGCGAGGCCACCGCCATGTCGACGTAGCGCGCCGAGACGAACAGAAAGCCGCCGGCTTCCCCTTCGCCCTCGACCCAGCGTCGCACCGAGAAGCGAGGGCCATCGACCGGCAGCATGCGTAGCGCCTTGGCGTTGGCGTTGAAGACCGCCCTGATCGACTCCGCCATTCGGGCCGCCTCCGGCGCAGTCAGCGGGTCGGCGACCGTGCCCTGCATAAGCTGGTGCACATGCGCTAGGCTTGCGGTCATCAATTCGGTCGACAGCGCGAGGTTCGTCGTTCGCCCCTCGGCAGCAAGCTTGAGGCACATTTCGACGAACAGCATGCGTGCCGCGAGCACCCAGAACTGCTCGGCGCCGCCGCCGTCATGCGGCACCAGCGCCTCGGCTGCCGCCGTGAAGCCGGCCTCGTCGACGCAGTCTTCGAACACCGACCATTGCGGGCAACGGGCGTCGAGCGGGTTCAGAATGACGTCGCGTGCGGGATCGAAGAAGGCTTCGATGAACGCGCCGGTGAGATCGAAGATGACGGCGCGGTGCCGTCGCGCGCGGACCTGGGCGAGCAAGTCGCGCAGGCAGACGGTCTTGCCCGTACCGGTCGTGCCGATCAGCATGACGTGGCTCTGCTCGAGGCGCCACGGAAATGGCACGCCGGCGAGCGAATAGGGTTCGTAGAGGTTCGCTGCCTGACGTTCGGCTGTCGACGACAAGCGCCATCCGGCCCCGAGGATACGCCGATATTCGGTCGCTCGCTCGACCCGATTGTGCCCCTCGACCTCCGTCACCAGCGCCGGCAAGGTTGCCAGAGTCGCTCCGCGCTCGTGCCGGCTCTCCTTTGAGCGACGGCCGAACCATGCCGCTACCCAGGCGAAGGCGACGGTCGCTGGTAAGGTGATAGCGGCCGCGAGAATGGCACCGCTGCGCACCGCGATCATGCATTTGGTCCAGGCGGCTGCCATCAGCGGGTGACCGGCGGCGCGCGCGATCGGCACGAGGATAGGGGTGCCGTCGCGTGCTAGGTTGACGGTCTTGGTGGGGTCGAACTCGAACCAGGTGTAGCCCGCGACATAAAGTCGCATCCACGATAAATAGCTCTCGGCATCGCTCAGGGCGGCGGTGACCCGCCACCAGATCAGGCCCGCGAACACTGCCGTGGCGACCAGGGCGGGCCCCTTGAGACCGGCCGCGAACATAAAGCCGAAATGCCCGATCAGCTGGCTGCCGCGGGTGAAGTTGACGAGCTTATGCCGCATGAAACCGGCCCTCCTCGGAGGTCGCGTCGCGCCACAGGCGGATCACGGTCGCGCGCAGATTGGGATCGGCATGGGCGGCAAGGAGCTCGTCGAGCGCGATGGCTACGAACAGCAGCTGTCCCAGCGCCTCCCCGATCCGATCAGGGGCAGCATGCAGTTCGCGAGCGATCAGCTCGCGGACGAGTTTGCCGATGTCGGTCCTGCGACTTGCAACGAGTTGGTCGAGCTCGGCGCGCATCGCTCCGCTCATGCGAACGGTGATGAACTGATGATATGACATGCACGACTCCGGTATGCCGGAGGAGCATGGTCGCGCGTCGCAAGGCAGGGTTCGTCTAGCAGCGGCCGGGGGCTGTAGGAAAACGCTTTTCGCGGTTCGGCTTCAACTATCCTTCAGCCGAAAACAATGGCTTAGCCACGGCCCCACAAAGAACCACGAAATGCATGTGGGCGTGGGACGGCTTTTGGCGGGGTTCCTCAAACTCTTATCCTGCGAGCTTGCCGCATAGGGTGTGCTCCCTTTGCGCCATATCGTCTAGGTGCTGCGGTAGGGGATGATAGACTGACGATCGGGCTTCGATGCGGTGTCCGGTGGGATCGCCGACGGCGTGAACGCACCATCGCAAAGGGATGGCTATGGCCGGGAGGATGAGAGTTTAGCGCGAGGAAGGAGGTGCTCTGGACGAGCAAAGCGAGAGGGTGACTGCCCCTCTCGCCGGCTTAGTATTCGTCGCTGCGGCCGGCGGGCACGGTGTGGACGATCCGGTCAATCAGGTCCGCCAACAGCGTCTCATAGTCTCCTTCATCGGCAACCCAGTAGCAGCCATCGTCGGTGCGGATGATGTGCTGGTCGAAGTAGCTGTACGGCGCCCTTGCCGCGGCCTTAGCGTAGGCGGCCATATAGGCGTCGTGGTCCGTGGCAGCGGCGGCGGTGGTGGTAATCGGGCTGTAGAAGGTCATCGTCCGTCCTCTCATTCTTCGTCAAAGACGGCGTCTGAGGGACAGCGGGGAAGATCGGGGGTCAGGGACCGCTCCGAAGGAGCGGCCGCGTTAGCGGCGATGGGGGTCACGATTTTTCCGGCCATGCGCGACGCTCGTTGGAACGGGCTGACCTCGATCGGCCGGAAAAATGGTGGGGCCCCGTCGTCCTTGAGGCCCGGTCTTCGCCGCTGTCATGCTTCCCCATGTCGAGCGAGTAGAAGAGCTCGGTCGGCGCGGGCTCGATGCCCGCGACGACCGATTGGATGCGGCACGCTCGTGGAGAAGACTTGGGCCGATCGACCGAGAAAGCACTTTCCTACAGGCACGCGCCTGGGCGAAGAAGAGGTCGGAAGGGGCTTCGACCGACAGGAGACTGGTCGTGGCCAAGAAGAAGCCGAGCGCGCTCGATGCGCTCACCCGACATGACGAAGAAGAACGACGGCTGGCGAGCTTGCGCGATGCCCTGCGCCAAGCGGCGGCCCTGGAGCTGGGCATCATCGTGCTCGACGCTGGCGGCGGCGCCTTGGGTTCCGAAGGCCTCCGTCAGGCGATCCGGCACGCTCTCGACAACCCGGTTCCGCAGCGGCGTCCGGGCCCCGCAGGCGCGCCGAAGTCGGCCGGAACGGGAGGCGGCGATGACCCGGCCTGACCCAAGTCGAGGGGCAGGGGACGTTGCCGAGTTGCTGGCGATCCTTGCCGATCCGTCGACGAGCTACTGGCTGCGCGACGCGATCGTCACGGCCTTTGAGCGCGATCCGTTCGATGCGGAGCGCGATGCGCTCGCGCTCGCCGGGCTGCTGACGCGGCGGCTCGACGCCATCGTTGCGCGGCATTTTGGAACCCGCCCGCAAGCATGAGGAAAGCCCCGGCGGCATGGCCGCCGGGGCTGATCCGACCGCTCAGAAGGGAAGGTCGTCGTCGATGTCGTTCTGGCTTCCGGGATCACCCGCGCTCGCCGGCTTGCCGCGGCTGAGGAACTGCACGTCCTCGGCGATGATCTCGCAGCCGTACCGCTCGACCCCCTCCCGATCGGTCCACTTGCTGTAGTGGATGCGACCGCGCACCGCGAGCATCATCCCCTTGGTGGCGTACTGCGCGACGGTCTTGCCGAGGCCGTTAAAGCACGTGATGCGGTGCCACTCGGTTTCCTTGGCGGTGAAGCCGCTCGCATCCTTGAAGGTCTTGCCCTCGCTGTCGCGCTTGGGCCGGCTGGTGCCGAGGCTGAGGCTGACGACCCGGGTTTCGCCGCGGGTGGTGCGGGTCTCGGGATCGGTGCCGAGATTCCCGACAAGAAGAACGGTGTTGGTCATGAGGCTCGCTCCTGAAAGGTCGCCGGGACCGTTCCCGTCGACGCAGAACCCGGCCATGGCGGGCTTCAGCGGGGCGATGCACCGAGGCCGGCAGGCCGGAGGGGAACCTGACGGGCAAGGCTGGCGCGGGCAGCGCCAAGCGTCAGCGCGGGCGCAACACGGGCCTTGAACGGCGGGTTGCAGCGGTTCGCGACCGCCATAGGGATCAGGCGGCGATGGGGACGGTTCCAGGTGCTGGTGGAGATTGAGCCCTCACCGCTCCGACATCAGGAATGGCCTTGGTCCGATCGGCAGACCAGCTTGCCGTCATAGCGCGCCCAGGCGAGTGCATAGCCGCTCCGGACCATCGCGCAGGAGAGGTCGCCTGTCGTTGCGGAGCGGCAGAAAGCGCCGGTTCGGGTGCCGCGGGCAGCGCCGTTCGATCGGCAGGTGAGCACCGGACCGCGCACGACGACATGGCCCGTTCGACGCGTGCCGCGTGCCCCGCCAAGCAGCTGGACGAGGTGATCGCGCGCAGCTCGGCCGGACTCACCGGGGCAGGGGTGACCCTTCCGACAGCTGCCGTCGATCTCGCGTGCGGCGATCCCGGCCAGTCGGATCCGCGGACCCTCCGCGCACCATATCGGACCATCACCGTCCCAGACCGCAACCGGCGTGCAGGTGAAGCGCGCACCGGCTGGGACGATCATCGAGGCGGCGGCGAGAAGGAGGAGTGACATGCCGCGGGCATTAAGGGGCTGACCGGCGTGTAGGAAAGCGGGCGACATCAAAGCGGTGGAGCAGCCGGTTGCATCGTGCTGTATGCGGCATCAATGCCGCTGCTTTTCCGAGACCCGTGACGCTCCAGTCTGCCGCAATCCCCTACCGCATCGAGCCGACCGGAAGCGTCTCGGTCCTGCTCGTCACGTCGCGAACACGCCGGCGCTGGATCCTGCCCAAGGGCAAGATCGGGCGCGGTCTGGATGCGGCGCAATCCGCGGGACGGGAAGCTCTCGAAGAGGCCGGCGTGACCGGCCGCATCGTGCCTGACGCGATCGGACGATATCGTCAGCCGGGCCGCTCGGTCCTCGGGTTCGTCGCTGACGTGAGGATTGAAGCGTTTGCACTCGAGGTCGAGGCGGAGCTGGTGGACTGGCCGGAACGACACCAGCGGGAGCGATCCTGGTTCACGCTGGCAAGTGCCCGACGGGTCGTCAGGGACGCTCAGTTGCGCCAGGTTTTGCGCGCTTTCGAGCAATGGATCGCAGCGGGTAAGGCACGCCAACGAGCCGCTCACGGTAGATAGTGAGGAGCGTGGCCGAAGCCACGCTCCGATAGGATCAGCAGTGGCTGGCCGCATGGGCTCGGGCATGCTGCTTGGGGTTCGTGCCGAGCGGGCCACGCCGATCGACCACCGAAATTCCGCGCTCCTTGGCCTGAATGACGAGGCGTTCGAGAACGCCGTTGCCGGCAAAGGCAACGACGTAGCGGGGTTTCAGATCGAGCATCTGCTCGTTGCGCCGGAACCCGGCACGGGCACCGAGGCGCGTGTCGAGGCTGAAGCTGATCTGCGGCACCTTATGCCGTTCGGCCCAGGATGCCGCCAGGCGATCGGCGCCCTTGCCATCACCGCCGTGGACGAGGACCATTTCGCCGACATTGGCGCGAACGCGGTCGAGCGTCTGCCAGATCGCATCGCCATAGGCCTTCGCGTCGTCGGTCGAGCTGAAGGTCAGTCGACCGCCGGCGAAAAGGATCGGGGTACCCTGCGGCATCGCCGCGCGGCGCTTTCCCTCGGCGCGTGCCTTGAGGAACTCGCGCCCCTGCACGACCGCCGATGTGGTGAGCGCATCATGGCTGAGGCGCGACCCGCCAGCAGGCCGCCACGACGATCCGGTCTCGGCCAGATAGAGAGCGGCAGCCGTCTCGCGCAGCGCCTCGAGCGCCAGCATCTCGCCTTCGGCTGCCTGGGCGCGCTCGACCTGCTCCTCCAGTTCGGTGCTGTGGACTTCCGAGCCGTCGTTGGTCGCGAGCAGCAGCCGAATTTCATCGGTCGCGCGATCGATCCGGGTCGAGGCCTTGGCGGCAGCGCGGTGGAAGAGGTTGACCACGCCCCAGCCAAGTTCCTCGGCCTGGTTCTCGAGGATGGTATCGGTGAACAGTCCGAACAGGTCGGACCAGACCGCCGCCAGCGTCTGGTCGATAGCATCCGGCTCGAGCGGGTTGCGGTTGCTAGTGCCGGCGTCTGCGCGGATGGACAGGTGGCCGAGTTCGAGCGCAGCGAGCTGGGCGGCAAGAGTGGTGGACATGAGAGGTCTCCAGTGACGACGCCGCGCAAGTGCGGCGACGCGCCCTCCCGCCCGTCGGCATCAGGGGCGGGCGCCACCCCCCGACAAGGCGGGCGGGTTGCGCACGCACCGCCGGCGGGTAGAGGGCCTTTGGCGCCGCATGCCGGGGTCCTTCGCGACGCTCAGCCACCGTCATGCGACCAGCCGCGGCTGGTCTTCCACCGTCAGCGCAAGGCCCAGCTCGTGCGCCATCCGACGGGCCAAACTGGATGGATCGAGCAGGGCGGGCATCCGGGCCCAATGGTTGCGTTCGCCGCAGTAATCGGATCGGCCGCGGCAGCGGCGGAACAGGATCTCGCCGCCGCCATAGCCGCCGATCGAGACCTGGACGTAAAGCTCATCCGCATGGAGAATGACCTCGCCGGAGACGGCGGGGCCACCTTCGCACACGCGGATGTCGAAGCTCTTTGCCGGCAGTTGCAGTTCGCCTGCGAGACGCCGCAGCGCCCGCCGCGCTTCGGTATGGAAGGTACGCTTGGCATCGGCATCGTAGGACACGCCCCTCGTCGCCAGCAGTACGAGCAGCGGCGTGCGTGCGATCTCGCCAAGCGCGTCACCGCAGAGCGAGCGAAGCGCCGCCCGGTCGGGCATGGCGCTTGTGGCGACGCTTCCGAGATGCTGCGCGAGCAGGACCACAGCGGGATCGGTCTCGAACGGCTTGCCGGCGTTGCGGCAGTCCTTAGCCGCTGCCCGGATGGGGTGAAGGCAGGCGGCAATCGTGTCGAGGCCGCTCGGATCGAGGGCCTGCGAGAAGCGGTAGCCGACATCATAGGTCATGGTGTGAACTCCGGACGAGCGCCGCCGTGGCACCCGGTGGGTGCGTCCGCGGCGGCAATGTGGGTGGGATCAGGCGGCGAGCAGCGCCGGTTCGACCGGCTGCGTTTCGGGCTGGAAGGCGAGCAAGAAGGCGCTGGCTTCCTCGGCCTTGGCGGCGGCGGTCAGGATCGCGCGGCTGTCGGTCTTGAGAACCTTGAGCCAGGACGCGAGGTAGCTTGCATGATCGTCGAGATGATCGACCGGCAATCCCAAGGCGGCCCCGACCATCGCCGAGGCAAGCTCAGCCACGAGCTCCTCCATGGCATAGGCGTCGCTCCCGAAGCGGTTGCCGAGCGCGCGATCGAGCCGGGTCGCATGCCCCGTCCAGTGCGCCATCTCGTGCGCGAGCGTCGCCCGATACTGGTCGCGGCTGCGGAACGACGCGACGTCGGGCATGGTGATTTCGTCGGTCGACGGCATGTAATAGGCCTCGCCCCCGCCATGTCGGAGCCGCGCCGGCACGGACGCGAACCACGCGCCGATTGAGCGGTCGCGTTCGTCGGGTTCGGGCAGCGGCGTCAGGACAGGAGCGAACCGTTCGGGCAGGCCGTCGATCTGGTCGACATTGAACACGGTGAAGCTCTTGAGCACGCGCCGGGCCTCGTCCTCGCGCTCGCCCGTGCCCGGATTCTCGACCTCCTTGGTATAGCTCTTGTAGAAGATGGCGACCGTGCCGCGCTCGCCCCTGCGGACCTGCCCACCGAGAAGCTGCGCCTGATGGTAGGTCATCCAGGTCGGAGAGGCATAGCCGCGCGCCTGCGCCGCCATCCAGAGCCAGATGACGTTGGCGCCCCGGTAGGGCGTGCCACAGACCCGCAAGGGGCGCGAAACGGGGCCACCTGTCCAAGGTTGTCGCCACGGTCGGACACCCGCTTCGAGCCGCTCGATAATGGCCTGGGTGATCGTCTCGGCAGGGTTCGCCGGAACATTGTCGGATCGATACTGGCGCATCGCGCATCTCCTTCTGACGAGCCGGATCGGCTCGCCCCGGCGCCAGCCGCCTTTTCTCTTCGGAGGTGCCCGCGAGAAAAGGGGGCGACCTCGCGGAAGGCCGCCCCGCAGGGGTGTTCGATAAAGAAACGTCAGGCTGCAGCGCGAGGCTCGGCACTAACAGGTTCATCGAGCGCATCCGCCTTCTGCTCATCGCCGGCCACCAGCCCGTCCACATCTGTGGGTCGGGGCGCCGCTTTGGCCTCGCTCGCGTCCGCCGCGAAGCGCATCGCAGCGGGCAGCCACGCCCGGGCCGCCGCCTTGGTACCGACCTCGCCGATGAAGTCTCCGGCGCAGATGCGCTCGCAGGTTGCGGCGAGATCGGCCTTCTTGGCGCTCGCGTAGCGCGCGGCGAGGGCCGGGCCGTCGATCTGCTCCAAGGTCTCGAACATCACCGGCTTGGTCACCTTGTCGAAGAAGTTGGCGGCGGTCGGCCGCCACCATGCGGCGGTGTCGATGTCGAGCAGGGTTCCCAGGTGATCATGGAAGCGGCAGAGACTTGCGCCGATCCCGCCGACACTCGCTTCGAGAGAGCCCGCGACCGCGTTTCCCAGCCAGGCGGCGCGCTGCTCGGGTTCGAGCATGCGGAAGGCGTCGAAGCGCGCTTCGACCGTCTCGTGCCTGATCCAGCTGCGCTCGAGGCGCTCATCGGCCTCGTTGCGGGCGAGCGTCGCCGCCGCCTCGGGCGTGCGGAAGCCGATGACCGGCTCCTGCGGCGCACGGGCGCTCAGCGTCGACCCGTAGCGCACCGTCCCGCGAGCGGGCGAACGATCGACCATCAGGAAGATGGCGAGGTCGAGCGCGAAGTCGGGGTCTGCCGCGACATGGACGGCGAGGATATCACGACGCTGGATCGCGAGCTCGTCGGTCAGGCGCTGCGAGAGGCCGACGACGCGCGCCGGAGCATCCGCATCGGCATCACCGGCCGCCTCGATCTCGTCGACACCAGCCACGTCCGGCCGATCGGCGTAGAGCGTCTGGTGGAGCCTCGGCGCGCCATCGGGGCCGAGCACGAGGAACGCGCCGACGCTCGGCCGCAGCTCGTCAGGCAGCACCGGCGCCTTGTCCGTGATCGTCTCGATCGCCTTCTCCAGCGCCTCGAGTTCGGCCTCGGCAATTGCCCGGTCCGCCTCGCTGCTCTCTTCATCTTCGAGCACCCCGACCCGCTCAGCCGCCTGGGCTTCGAGCTCGGCGACCTGGCTCTGTTCGGCGTCCGAGAGCTCCGGCGCCGGCAGATCGACGCGGGTGAGACCCTCGGTCTGCTGCCAGTCGACGTAGCGGTCGAGGGTCGGGCGCACCCAGGCGAAACCGGTCTCGGCGGCGAGCGCCGCGGCGGTCTCTTCCATCTTCTCGCTGGCGAGCCGTTCGAGAATGGCGATGTCGAGCCAGCGGGTGGAGCTGTCGTCGGCGAACAGGTCACGGTCGATCCGGCCACCGGCCGCGAGATAGGCGTCCTCGCCGACCAGTCGCGCGCGCGGATCGCTGGCCGAGACGGTCGCTTGCGTCATCATGCGGCGCACGCTGTCGGGGTGTGCACCACCATAGCCGCGGCTCATCTGGTCGAAGACGTGCGCCTGCCGCTCGCGGTCGGGTGTCGAGGCATAGGCCTTGGCGACGTCAAGCGTGATCTCGCCGTCGGCGAGCGCCTGGAAGACGACCGGGGCCAGACTGGCGAGGCGAAGACGGCCCTCGACGAAACGGACCGTCACGCCGAAGCGGCGCGCGATCCCCTCGACGTCGGAGCCCTGCTCGATGAAGTGCTGAAAGGCGAGGCACTCGTCGGCAGGGTTAAGCGCGAGCTTCTGGAAATTCTCGGCGAGGCTTGCCTCGGAGACAGCGCTGCCGAGGTCATCGAGCACGAGGCAGGGGATCTCGACATCGGCGGCGAGCGTGCCGGCCTCCGCCAGCGCCTTGAGCGCCGCGTGCCGCCGACCGCCGGCTTCCACCGCGAAGGTGCCCCGCGGCTTCTTGTTGGCGGTGACGATCAGGTTCTGCAGCAGACCGCGCGCCTCTATATCGGCGCGAAGCTGGAGGTCAGCCACCTCGTCGCTGCGTCGCCGGACGTTGCGCTTCGAGGGAACGAGCTTGTTGAGCGGGATGGTCTGGATCATGGGACAGGCTCCGTGAGCCCCGGTGCCCGATTGCACCTGAGGCTCACCTGCCCGGCGCCAGCCTTTCCTCTTCTTCTGCCGTCAGGCGATTAGCCGAGCCAGCCGGTCATCCGGCACGGGCGTGAGCGGGTTCAGCACCGTTACGCCGCGCCAGGTGAAGCCGCTGCTCATGTCCTCGGAGAGAAGCAGGGTGCACCCCGCCTGGGCCGCGGCGTTGAGGATCAGTGCGTCCCAGAACTGCAGCTGGTGCGCAGCAACGAGGTCGAGCGCGGAGAAGAGCGCCGGAGCGCTGCTGTCGGCGCTGCCGAACGCCTCGGTCATCCGCAGCACGGTCGCTCGTGCGTCCGCACGGCTGGCCCCGGCTTTCGTGAGGACGACGAACAGTTCGCCGATGACCTGGACGGGCACGAGCAGGGAGGCTCGGCCACGCAATTGCTTCAGCAGCGTTCGCGACGCGTCGATCTTGGCGGCGTCGTCCGGGTGACGATCGACGCCGGCGACATAGGCGAGGATGTTGGTGTCGAACGCGACCCGGGTCACTCGTAGAGGTCCTCGCGCGTCCAGCCGCTGAGCGAGCGGCGAGGCAGCGCCTCGACATGCGCGAGCAAGGCGTCGATCGCGGGCGCCTGCCGGTCGAGATCGTCGACCGGGACCATCTTCGCGACAGGCCGGCCGCGCGACGTCACGATGAAAGTCTCGCCGTCCTGCACCTCGCGGAGCAGTTCGGAGAAGCGCTGGTTGGCGTCGCTGGCGGTAATTGCGCGTTCCATCTGCATTACTTTCTAGTGGTAACACCTAAATAGATCGTGAGCCTTTTCCTGTCGAGCGGCTCGTCCAATCAAGCGGCCAGTCGGACGAGGATCTCGTCGGCACGATGGAGCGGAACGAAGAGGCGGGTCTGGTAGCGGATGATCTCGGTGAAGCAGCCGAGCGCCTTGTACTCGGGCAGACGTCCCGCCTCGGCGCCTGCGAGTTCCAGTCGCCGCTCACCGCCGACCAGCGCGCGCTTGAGCGTCAGTCCGGTAGCCCCATGAAGCGGGCAGGGTCGGCCGGTCTCGAGCACCGCGCTGGCAATCAGCGCCGGATCGAGCGCTCGGTCGAGATCGAGACCCAGCCGGCGCCCAAGCTCCGGAAGCGCGAGCGTCGGGACCTCGCGTCCAAGCAAAGACTGGCCTTCCTGATCGACGATGCGAAGCACCTGGACATGATCGTCCGGCAGGACGTTCCAGATCGGCAGCAGCAGCCCTGTCGCGAGGAACAGGGTCTCGGTCGATGTCGAGGCGAGGGCCTCGTCCACCTCGTCAGCCCAAGCGCGCTCGAAGGCACCGCGGCTCGCTTCCATCCAGCTGGTCTCGGCGAGGCGATCGGTCGCGATATGGTCGCGCTTCAGCGGGCGGATGAGCTCGTGCCGCCGCTGCAGTTGGCCATCTTCGGTGAGGAGACTGCGTCCGTCGCGTCGCACGGCCGCCCGGCCCGAGCGGGTGTTGACGAGCAGGCTGCTCCTGCCGCTGTCGCTCAAGCGCAGCGCGGCCGCGAGGGTGAGTGGACGCGGGCGCCGGGTCAGTGCGAGTTCAAGGAGGTGAGTCTCGGCCCCGCTCGCCGGATCGGTCCGCAGCAGCGTATCATGGACGATGCGAACATGTTCGACCGGCAGGGTCTCGACGCCAAGGTCAAGCGTGCCGGCCTCGCGCGCTGCATCGACGCGCGCCTCGACCAGCCCGAGATACTCGTCGAAGATCGCGTTCTGGAGCGCGATGGGGAATGCCAGCAGCCGGTTGAGCCAGCGCTGGATCGGCGGCAGGTCCTCGCGCAACCCTCCGCCTTCGGCTTCCAGCATGAGGCCCGAGCGTTCCTGGAAGTCGCCCAGCGTGGTCGACTGCAGCTTGCCCGCGAAGAGCAGTCGATACCAGGCGGTGAGCGCGTCCTTGGCATAGGCGCTCTCGAGATTGTCGGCCGGGTTGAAAAGGTTCTGGCCACCGGTCTGGCGCTGGCCGCGTGTGAGGGCACCTAGCGTGTCGAGACGGCGCGCGATGGTCGAGATGAAGCGCCGCTCTCCCTTGACGTCGGTCGTCACCGGCCGGAACAGTGGGGCAGACGCTTGCGCGCTGCGGTGGGTGCGTCCGAGACCCTGGATCGCGGCATCCGCCCGCCAACCGGGCTCGAGCAGATAATGGATCCGGCGCGCCTGGTTCTTCGCCCTCAGACAGGCATGGTAACTGCGTCCGGTGCCGCCGGCGTCGCTGAAGACGAGCAGCATCTTCGTCCCGTCCATGAAGGCCTGCGCTTCGGCGAGGTTTGCGCGCTGACTGCGGCGCTCGATGCGCTGGGCACCGTCCGAGCCGATCACCAGCCGGCGGGTCCGGCCGGTCACCTCCGCCACGGCGTCGACGCCGAACCGCTCAATGATGGCGTCGAGCGCGGTTGCGATCGGCGGTAGTGCACAGAGCTGCTCGACAAGAGTATCGCGCGCCGCCTCGGCTTCCCGGCAGTGGACTGGATGGCCTTGATCATCGCTCATCGGCTCGGAGCGCGTGTTGCCGTCTGCATCGGTGAAGACGCGCATCTGTCGGGTGGGAAAGGCGCCGAGCAGATAGTCGACGACATATTCCCGCGGCGAGAGGTCGATCTCGAGACTTTCAAGCTCCTCGGGGCTGAGATCGGCGAGACGGCGGCCCAGCATGGCTTCGGCAGTGGAGACAAGCTGGACCACAACCGCTTCGCCGCGGCCGAGATCCTGCTCGATCGCCGGCAGCAGGCTCGGCAGCTTGGCCGAGAGGAGCAGCTGCGCAAAGAAGCGCTGCTTGATGCTCTCGAAGCGGGAGAGCGCGGCGGACTTCGCGTTGGCGTTGAGGGTCGAGCCGGTGATGCTGTCGACGACCCGCGTCGCCTCGAGTGCGGCGGTCAGGTTCCGATGGATGATCGCCCAAGCCTCGGCATAAGCGTCATAGGTCGCGATCTGCTCGGGCGTGAGCCGGTGCTCCAGCAGATCGTATTCGACACCGGCAAAGGACAGCGCGCGGGCGGTGTAGAGGCCGAGCGCCTTCAGATCGCGGGCGACGAGCTCCATTGCCGCGATGCCGCCCTGCCGCACGCCTGAGACGAACGCGTCGCGATCCGCGAAGGCGGTGCCGGGTCCCCAGAGGCCGAGCCGCGTCGCGTAGCTTAGATTGGCGACATCGGACGCGCCGGTCGCCGAGACGTACAACACGCGGGCGCGGGGCAGCAGGTTCTGGAGGCGCAGGCCGGCAATCCCCTGCTCGGAGCCTTTCACCCGCCCGCGCGAGCCCTCGCCGCCGACGGCATTGGCCAGGGCATGCGCCTCGTCGAAGGCGATCACGCCATCGAACGCGTCACCCGCCCAGTTGAGGAGCTGGCGGAGCCGTGTCGCCTCCTCCCGGCCCGAACGGAGCGTCGGATAGGTCACGAACAGGATGCCGGCGTCGAGGGTCACGTCCGTGCCCAGCTTCCAGGCGGAGAGCGGCTGCACGTCGAGCGCGACGCCGCCGACCGCCGTCCAGTCGCGCCGTGCATCCTCGAGCAGCGCCTCGTTCTTGCTGAACCAGATGTGGCGGCGGCGGCCGCGCAGCCACTGGTCCAGGATGATGCCCGCGACCTGACGGCCCTTGCCGGCGCCCGTGCCGTCCCCGAGGTAGAAGCCCCTTGCGTAGGCTCGCCCCTGCTCTGCGGGCTCTAGCGCGGCGCCTTTGTCCCTGGGCAGGAAGCGGCCGGGCAGGTCGCGTTCGAAGGCGGCGCCGGCATAGACGAGCGTCTCAAGCTGCGCCGCCGAGAGGATGCCGTCGGCCACCGTTCGGACAGGCAGCATCGGCACATGGGTGGGCTTGGGCGCCGCGATCGAACCCATGGCAAGCGACTCGACCAGTGGCGTGGGATGTTCGGCGGCCCCGGGCAGGCGCATGCGGCTCGCGCGCCAGGGCAGGTAGATGCCGGCCGGCTCGCCGACCGGCGCGGGCTCGTCGAGCGCGATAACCTCGAGCGGCTGCTCACCGGCCATATGGCCTGACGGAGGCCGGATCTGCGGCACGGCGGGGTGCGGTGGCTGCCGCTGGAAGAGCGACAGCCGCGCGCGAGGCGAGGGCGGTGGTGGGGGCGGGACCGGTTGGGCGCGGAAGGGCAGCTGCTGGACGAGGTCGAGCAGCGTGATGAGGTCAGGCGCATCCTGCGGCTGGCAACGCATGGCTGACGCGGGCAGCTTGTCGAGCACCAGCATGCGGACGGCAAGGCCGGTGCCGTGCTTGCTGTAGAGGCCGCGCGCCAGAACGGCGTCCAACAGGACGCTCACGTCCGGTCCGAGCACCGAGCTATCGAACCAGGTCGGCATGACCGCGACTGCGCGCCCGCCAGCCTTCAGCCGGCGCAGCGCGGCGAGGAGGTGACGCGCGGCAGCATGCCGATCAATCGGACGTCCGATGGAGCGGGCGAACGGCGGGTTCATGAGCAGGACGTCGGCCTCGAGACCAGCGGGCAGCAGGTCGTCGATGAGCTCCCCGTCGTGGCCGCTCACCGGTGCCTGCGGAAAGGCCGCCTCGAGGCAGATCCGACGGCCGGCATCAAGTTCATTCAAGACCAGAGACGCGCCAAGCCGCGCGGCGGGCCAGGCCAGCAAGCCTGTGCCGGCCGAGGGTTCGAGGATCGTGTCACAGGGGCGAAGTTCTGCGGCGATGCTCATCAGCCAGGCGATCGGGACCGGCGTCGAGAACTGCTGGAAGGCAAGCTGGTCTTCAGTTCGGGTCGTCTGGGTCGGCAGGGCGCCACCGAATGCGATCAAGGCGTCGAGCGCGCTGGCCCTATCGGTCAGGTCAGGACCATGCCCCGCGCCGAGCCACATCACTTGGGCAAGCTCGAGCGCGTCATAGGCGTGACGCATCGACCATGCTCCATCGGCCGCAGAGCGCTGCGTGCTTGTGGCAAGCAAATCCCGCAGGACGCGCGCGTCGATCTTCTCACCGGCTTGCAGGAAATCGAGAAGGCGGCGTGCGACGAGCGGCACGGGACTGGTCGGAGCGTCGAGGTGAAGAGCGGCAGTGGCCATGGCAGAGACTCCGGCCCGACCGGCTCCAGCGCCGTCATCGGGGCATGACTGCTCCGCCTGCCTCTTCTCTAGGCGACGTCGGCCACCGGCTGCTTCGCCGGTCGGCGCAGCACATCGTTCCAATCGGACCCGGGCTGCTCCGGATACCGGACCTCGATCCGGCGATCGCCAAAGCGCTCGCGCGCAATCGCCTCGGCGCGACGCCCGGCGCTGTCATGATCGAGGAAGAGGATGATCTCGGTAACGCCGGCTGGAAGCGCGACGCGCCTGAAGCGCTCGCCGCCCAGCGTTGCCCAGCAGGGCACGCCGAACATTTGCTGCGCCGACAAGGCGGTCTCGATGCCCTCAGCAAGGCCGAGGACGGCACCCGGCGGCGCCAGGCGGACGAGTCCGCTGCCTAGCGGTCCCAGCGCCGCCTTGACTGGTTGCCGACGCGACAGACCTGCGCCGTCCGAGCGCAGGAAAGTGCGGTGGACCGCGACGACGCCGGTTTCGTCCTCGACCGCTGCAATCATGGCGGGCGCAAAGCGGGTGAGGGGAGCACGACCCTGCGGCGTGCGCGGATGGAAGCGGAGCGAAGAGCTCACCGCCAATCCGCGACCTGCCAGATAGCGGCCGACGATCGTTCCCGCCGCGGGCCTCGCCTCGGACCATAGGCGCCGAGCCCGCTCGCGCCCGAGCTCGTCGGAAGGGGCTGGCACTCGGTCGGCCCAGGCGACAGCGCTCGGCAGGTGCAATCGTCGGAGCGCTGCCATGACCTCAACGGTCGAGCAGCCGGCGAAACAGTGGAACAGGAGCCGTCGGCGGCCGGGACGAACGCTGAGCGAGGGGCTACGGTCCGTATGGGCGGGACAGCGGCAAAGACCGCCCCTTGGCGTCCAGTGACCGCCCAGCGCCTCGACGATGGTCCTTCCGCTCGTCTCGGCGCTGTCGAACCGGTGATCGTGCATGGTCATGGGCTTCTTGCATCCTGGTGGCGCGCCCCTGTCGCCGCCTGTCCTCTTGGATCGCGGCACTTTCCTACAGCTTCATGTTCGCACTATGTTCCGATTCGAGGAAGAGGGAAAAGCATGATGCGAGGCGATGATGATCCGACCACTCTTCCTCACCATCTCGACGCTGGCGCTCGGCTGGGCGGTTCCGGCGGCGGCACAATCGCAAGACGCTGCTGCGGACCATCAGTCGTTTGCGTCGACCGTGTTCCAGCTGGTGGAGCATCGGAGCCGTGCGCCGGATACTCCGGCGGTGCTCCCGCCAAACGACAAGTCGGCAACGGCCACGCCAGTCCCCGCGAGCGCGCGCCTGCCGGGTCGTGACGCATTCCTCGCCTTCATCCGCGCGGCGGAAATACGCCATGCACTACCCGAGGGATTACTCGACGCTCTGGTCGCGACCGAGTCGGCGTACCAACCTCGCGTCATCAGCAGCGCCGGCGCGATCGGCCTGGCCCAGCTGATGCCCGCCACCGCTCGGGCACTCGGCGTCCTTAATCCGTTTGACCCGCGTTCAAATGTCGACGGCGGTGCGCGCTTCTTGCGCCTGATGCTCGATCGGTTCGGATCGGTCACACTGGCGCTCGCCGCCTATAATGCTGGACCGGGGGCGGTTGCGCGCGCCGGCGGCGTACCGTCAAATGCCGAGACGCCGGCTTATGTGCGCAAAGTGTTGGCGCTCTGGCGTGCCAGTCGGTTGTGAGAAGGTTCCTACATGCCGGCTGCGGTCACACGCCATGCTCGGCGAGGTAGGCGTGAACGCGCGCGTGAACCCGGCGGCGTGGCCGTCGGCCCGCTCGCAAGTCGAATACGAAGCGCGGATCATGGACGACAATGCGCCCGAAGCGGGTTGCGCTCAGGCCAACGCGGGCGAGCAAAAGCTCGATCCTGGGCAGCAATTCTCCATCCATCACGCCGACTCGCTTTACGTCGTTCCCGTTATGTTCTATACGGCACACCAGGTGCGATAGGAAATCCCCTATGATGGTCCCGACGATCGAACATCCGCGCGAGGCGCTGCAGCGCCTGATCGAGGAGCGCCGTGAGGATTATGCCGGGCTGTCCCGGCTGATCGGGCGCAATCCCGCCTATATCCAGCAGTTCATCAAGCGCGGCACGCCCAAGCAGCTTGCCGAGCAGGACCGCCGGACCTTGGCCGCGTATCTCGGCGTCAAGGAGACGCTGCTCGGCGGTCCGCAGGAGTGGGAGAAGCCCACGCTGCAGCAGGTTCCGGTGCTCGATGTCTATGCGTCGGCCGGCTATGGCGCGGCCGACTTCGGCGAGGCGCGACGCACGTCGATCGGCTTTGATCCGCGCTGGCTGCGCGAGCGCACCAAGGGGTCGGCTGACGGCCTTTCGATCATCCAGGTCAAGGGCGATTCCATGGCGCCGACGTTGGCGGACGGTGATGATGTCCTCGTCGATCGCAGGGATGGTGTCGGCCGGCTGCGCGACGGCATCTACGTGCTGCGCCTCGACGACAGTCTGATGGTCAAGCGGCTCGCGCGGCAGCCGGCGGGGCGGGGTATCACGATCAAGAGCGACAACCCTGATTATCCAAGCTGGCAGAATATCGAACCCAGCCGCATCGACATCGTCGGGCGGGTTCTGTGGTTCGGGCGGACGCTGAGCTGACGATTGCTGGCGGTCGCAGGGCTATGAAGCAGATGAGCTTGCACGTCGTCGGTGCAAACCATCCGAATGCCGATGGTGGCAATCGCCGGTTCGAGATCCTGCTCTGTGTGCCAGGGGAGCCTGTAGACCTCCTGCCGGAGCCGAAGAACCCGGTCGATCCGCATGCGATTGCTGTCTTTAGCACTCGCGGCATTCAGATCGGCTATTTGACCGCAGACCGCGCGCCGTGGATCGGCGGGATGTTGCGCAGCGGACGCGAACTGAAGGCGATCTTCCAAGCGGCGACGCAGGTTGGCGCTGCGATCCGGATCGCCTTCGGTGGCGAGACTCCGATGCTGCCGCCTGAGCGACCGGCACTGCCTTCGCAGGGCACAGAGTCTGACGGTTGCTGGCCGGACTTCATCCCTCCAGACGATTGAGCTTCAACATGACGAGCCAGATGGCGGCCGACCGAGAAGAGGCATGGGGAATCGCGTTCGATCTGATCGCCGACCTGGGTGCCGGCGAAGCGCTCGCCTGGGCTGAGGACTATATGACGGGGCTCCGATCGGACGGGCAAAGAGCGGGCATGGATCGTTGGAGCCTCGTCACCGATGCTTTGGCTCAGCTTCCAATCGGCTCGGTGCATTAGGCAATTGGTTCGTACGAGCAGCAATGCCAAGATGCTACATTAGATGTCTTCTCCGGCACGACCCACAGCTTGCGGAAGTGGTCATCTCCAGGCGCCTTGGCACATCGAAGAACCGGCCTGATTGCGTCCATCCCTAGACGATCATCGAGAACCAACCCGAAACTAATCGCAAGCATCAGCCGCATGGGCAATACGCACAGTCTATGGGCGGCTCAGTGAAGACGGCTCACTTGGCTAGGCTCGACAGGTAGGTGGACGCCTTGCCCAGGCGCCTTGAGGCGCCCCGTGCGAACCTCCGTGAGGTGAGCGCGCACGAGATCGCCGGCGATAGGCGCCTGCCATCGCTCGCCATAGAGCGCTTCTCCGACTAAGCGGAGCAGTTCGAGATGGCCATTTTCCCCCATGCTTCCGGGGTTCTAGGAAGTAAGGTGCGCTAGGCCAACAAGAATCTATGTTGCGAACAGCAGCGACGCAGTGCGGTATCGTCCCAATGTTCGATGCGACCGCGGCCGAGCGTGCTTCGGAAGGACAGGCGGCACTCGGACGGTAGCCGCTAGGCGGCTTAGTAATCTAGGTTGCGTGGCTCCATCTCGCTGGCGGCGACGTCGGTAATCGGCCCGCGACCTTCCTCCCGCTCGTACAGCGCGACCACCTCACGGTCGCCAAGCGATTGAATCCGCTCGCGCCATTGCTCCGGGGAGAGTTGCTCGCTCTCGGTCATCGTGCGACCATATCGTCCCGATCGCACAGGTAAACTGGGAACGGCCGATCAGCACCATGTACCGCCTCTCGCAAACCCTCGCGCGCGAGCGCATGTTCTACGCCTCGCCCATGATCGCCGCGCCGAGCGTGATGTTGATCGACATGCCGATCCGAAATTGCGGGGAGAGGCTGGCACTCGGCCGCTACTATGCAATTATCCTTGAGACCGACGAGGAACGCGCCGAGCTGGACCGCTTTCTCGATGAACCACGCTCGGCTGCGGTCGCGCCTGACCTCCTCGATAGACGCCCGTCGGCATTGGTCTCCGACAACGTCCTGATCTCCCGCTACGAGCCGCCGGAAGAGGGGTGGCCTTGGGTACTCGTCTGCCGCTGGCCGGAGCCATACTCACGCGCTGCCAGGGACACGCCCGGCTGCGACATGGCGCGGGGTTGCTACACGATGGAGGTGTTCGAGGATCCCGATGGCGTGGAGGAACATAGCATTGCGCTCCTCGAGCAGCTCGGCACGCATGGGGAGTTGTCGATAAGGATGCTCACCCCGGCGTCGCTCAGCCATCCCGGGACTGCCTGACCGGCTTCGATGGGTAAGGCGCTCGGGCGGAACAGACGCGCGACGCGCGTCGATGTCGATCAGGTGCCGCTCGCTCGACACGCGGTTCAGCCCGATGCCCACGCCCATTTGCATGCACTACTAGGGCTGCACTGGCTCGGTACTGTGGCGGTGGTCGACGGTTCATCTATAGGAAGCCCGCACCGGCGTGATGCCTAAACCGCTCGGCCGAGCGCACGTACTCTGACAGGATCTGCACCGTCTTGTGACGGCTGACCTCCTGCATCTTGAAGATCGTCGCGCCTCGCGCAGCGCTCTCGGTCAGGAAGCCAGCACGTAGCGAGTGGCCGGCGAACTGGCGCTCGTCCAGCCCGGCCTTGCGCGCCGCGGCCTGGACCAGCCGCGCAACCGCCCGATCGCTCATCCCGTCGTCTGTCAGCTCATCGCCTCGGGTTAGTCGTCGGAACAACGGACCGCCGTCATGCCCGGCCGCCCCCATCCACGCGAGCAGATGCGCCTTGGGCCGCAGCCGCGACCCTTCAAGCACCGCCACTTCCGCGCCCTCCTGCCCCTGGTCGGTCTTCGACCGCCCGATGATGATGCGCAGGCCCTCGGGCACGAGCTCGATGTCATCGACGGTGAGCGCTACCAGCTCGGAGCGGCGGAGCGCCGCCGCCATCCCAATTGCCAGCACCGCCCGATCGCGCAGCGCGCGCAGGCCCTCACCGGGAAAGGTGCCGAGCATCGCTTCGAGGATGGCGGCGTCGGCCGCGCGCTTGCGCGTCTTCTTACCGCCGCGGCTGTTGCGGATTCCTGCCATCGTCTCGCGCAGTCTGCCGGCATCGGGCAGCGCGGTCGGCGCGACAAAGTTTTCGGCGCGGTGATAATGACCGATCGCCGCAACGCGGCGCTCGATCGTCGCCGGCGAGCGGCCGCGGTCGGCCTCCCAAGCAACGAAGCGCCGCACCAGCTCGGCCGACGCCGGCAGCGGACGTTCACCACGCTCCGCGCACCAGGTCGTGAAGATCGTCCAGTCTGCGGCATAGGCCCGGTGCGTGTTGTCGGCGCGCGCGGCGCGCGCATAGGCGTCGGCGCGCTCGGTCTCGAGGTCGACGATCCCGGGCAGCGTCGGCGTCGGCCGTAGCGCCAGATGGGTCGCGACCGGCACCAGCTCCGCCGGCTCGACGATGACGAGCGCGCGCGAGGTCGGCAGCGATTCGGGGTCGGTCGGGTCTTGCACGAGGCGGGCCAGTTCGGAAACGAGTTGCCGGATTTCGGAAACTTCTTTCCGCGAATCTGCCTGTAGGTTTCCCTGAAATGGTGGACAGCATCCACCCGGCGGCACGCACCCGAAACAGCGGATATGTACCTAAATTGGTGGACCGCAGCGTCTCCGCCTCGCGCTCGATCTCCCTCAGCCTCGGTCGGCGCTCATGGGATCAGATGTAGTGCCGGAACGGCAGCGGCGGTGCGATAACGGTATGTGGCGACGCCATCAGGATCTCACCCACCCGATCGGCGAACTTGAGCGTCACGGGAAGGGCGCTAGCGAAATCGCAGGCGTTGTAGTTGACCTTGGTGAGCGCAAGAATGTCACCGAGCACCTCTACGATGTCGCCTTCGCCATGCGTCACGTCGACGGTGAGCGGCTTGGGTGTCTCGAATCCTTGATACCCTGCAAGTCGAGGCACGAACCCCCGCGCCCAAAGGTAACCTGACCAGTCACCCACGGTAAGAGCCGTGCCGCGCAGGACTGGTGTCGACGCAGAGGGGCGGAACAGCCGAACATCATCGAGCTGCTTGATCCTGACGCCTACCAGCTGTGTTTCAGTGGGCACTGCGCTGCAAAAGCCGTCCCACTCATCGTCGGAAAAGCGGTGCCGCCCATGAATGAACAGCTGGTTAGGTGGCTTGCCGTGCTTGAGCTTATAGCCCTCGACCACCGAGGTCATCAAATTCGCCGCCGCGCTCCTCGACAGATGATACTCTTTGCGCTCGTCGGAATACCAAGGGCCGAGGGCGCCGCGGAAGACAAGGCCGTCGCCTGAGTTGAGGAACATCTGCGCGGCGCAACAGGCCTCGCCCGTTGCCGCAGGCGTGTCGTCGTTCTTGAACACCAGTCCGACGTAGCACACGCCAGGCCGGACATGGGCCAGCGCCCACGGCTTGGCGTCCATCTTGAAGTAGAGCGTGGTGCAGAAGTTCCATGCAACCGTGGCCTCGTCCTGGAGGCCAAGCCGGCGGTCGTTGGCGATGTTGAGGTTGCGATCAACCAACGTGCTTTCGAGGATCAGTTGAAGGACGACGCCGTCCTGCAGCAACTCGGCTTTCAACTGGTGGTGGAAATTGCTCGAGAACAGGTAGGTCTCGGCATCCCGCACCGTGTCTGGGAATAGGTCACCACCCATCTGGAAGAAGCGTTTGGCGTCTTTAAAGCTCGTGATGTCGGAGGGAGTGCGCTCGTCTTTGGGCGGTGGTGCTACTTGGGGACGTCCGTAGCGATAGACGACGTCCGGAACCACAACGAGCCAGACGTCGGGACGGCGCTCCTCAGCGCGGATGTGCGCGCGTATCGCGTCGGCGAACAGCAGCACCGTGGAGCGGACCGCGTCGGCGCGATTGTTCTTCTTGATGCAATGATCGATGTCGCCGCTCTTGAGCGCTAGCTCGACCATGCCGCGGGTTGGCAGTACGATGCCGAAGCAGGCCTCGAACCCTGGCCATGCGGGTGCCCATAGGACGGGCTTGCCCTTTGCATCGACCTTGCCGGGTATATGCAGGCTGATCCGCTCTAACCAGCGGCGGGATAGGCCGACACCGCTCTCCGTCCCGATGACGCCCAGGCGTACCTGGGAGCGGCCATCGGGACCCTCGAGTGGCCCGAAGAGGAAGAGCCCATCTTTTGGCGCTTCCATCTGCTGCCCGTGACCGAACTCGAGCAAAGGTTCGGCGATGCGATGCGTGAGGATGCTCATGCGTCGGCCTCCTCCGGCATCTCATCCCGGTCGAAGGCCGTTTCGAAGTCCTCTGACAGGGTTATCTGGCCTCCCTCGTCTTCCTCGGCTCGGCGGTCCTCTTCCGCGGCGAAGCTGACCGGGAACTCGAAGCTCATTGGTAGGCTAGCAACCGCGAGGCGCTCACCGGACGCGGCAATGTCTAGGGCCGCATCACCTTCGGCAAGCCACCCCATCGCGGCGAGCAGCATATCGCGCCATTTGTCGTTGAACCAAGACCGCGTGAGGCGCAATCGAATGCGCTGCAGCTGTTCACCCGGGAGCGGGGTTCGGCCGTCGGTCGTCACCGCGACATTGGCATGGACCCGGAAAAGAGCATCCGGCCAGAGCTTTGGTTGAGCGACAAGGCACAAGTGCCAGCGCCGATCCTTGAACTTGCCGCTCAGCACCCGGTCAACCCGATGTCCGTCGCTCAGCGTCAGCTTGACTCTCCCGTCGATCAGCCCGTCGGGGAAGAAGCGGCCGCGGGCGCCCGAAGCGAAATCGACAGGAAGTAGCCCGAGACGATGCATGGCCAGATCCCAATGCTGACGCATCAGATTGACAGCGATCCGCCGTGCGTTGGAGCGCTCACCGAAGTGCCGGCTATAGGTACCGTCTATCACGCCGTTGAAGGGCAAGCTGGCGCGCGCCTTTAACGGCGGAGCGCTGTCGTCGAGACGTTCGATCGCATCGGGTCCGCAAAAGGCGATGGCGCCTCCCTCGTGCAACACATGGGGAACACGCGTGAACTGGCTCCAGGCTTCCAGCTGCGCAGTCGTTCCCTTCGCCTCCAGTATCCAGACGTCAGGTCTCGCCCGAAGTTCGAACCAGTTACTGTAGAGCATCTCGGGATTTGGGGTGACCAGCTTCCGACCATCCTCCTGGGCAGCGACGATCATCGCAAGCTGTTCGGCGTCCGGATGATCGACCTTCGGCACACGTGAGGTGTCGAGCGTCTCGAACAGGGGCTGAAGGCAGGCCGCCCAGTTAGGGAACGCATTGTGTGCGTTCTGCCGCAGGATCTCTGTTGGGAAATCGCCGAAGTCCACGTCGGCGATCCGGATCGGAATCATGAACTCCGCGTCGCCGAGCTTGCGACGCATAACGTCGCCGAGGGCGAGTTCCTTCTTTACGCCTTGCTTCCCGATGTGCTCGGAAACGACAACAATCTGCTTGATCGCCTCATGCCGCAGCACGTGCTCAATTTTGTCCCAAAAATCGTCGCCGCCCCGAAGCGCGCGAACGTCGACCCAGACCTTGTACCCGGCCGTGGTTAGGCGCCCGGCAAGCCACCGGGAGAAGCGATTGTCCTCGGGATTGGCGTGCGTGATCAGAATGGTGTCGCGCACCGGTGTCGGAGCGGTAGTCATGGGAGTCCCCGACTGCAGAGTGCCGTACCTAAAAGCACGAATGTGCGACTACTCTGCAAGCGGCCGCACATTGGTGATGGTAATGCCGACATCGGCGCTCGCTAGTGGGCCGTCCGTCGTGAACATGTCCGCTTGAAGGTCGATCGCCAAGGCAAGGCACGCCCGGTCGCCGAGAGATAAACCGAGCGCCTTCGTCGACGGCCGGAGGTCGCCTATTATCAGTGCCTGTGCAGGAGAGAGGGGCCGGACGTCGAGGTGTAGCCCGCCAAGCGCCTCACGCACTTCGTCGAGCGGCAATCCTCGGTCCCGAAGCTTGGAGACGACCTCGGCGAGGTTGGTCGTTCCGATGATGCAACGGGTAAGGACGTCCACTACCCGACCCGCCCCGGGCTCGTCGTTCAGAAGGCAGAGCAGGGCGGAGGCGTCGAGGACGACCTTGCTACTCACGCTCCGCCTCGCGCCGGCGCTCCGCAATCAGCTCGTCAGCCAAGCCGACGCCTTCGGGCACATACCTGCGCAGGATCGCGCGAGCACGTTCAAGCGCTCTAGGCACTGATCGTACCCGCAACTCGCCATCGTCCACATCGACGAGAACGGTGTCACCCGTGGTGATCCCGAGCTCCCGGCGCATAGCCGCCGGGATCACGAGTTTACCACCGTCCACAATCTTGACCCTCTGTGCTTCCATCTGCACTGAACTCGCTTGGCTGACCCAATCACCAAAATGTACCGCATGACGCCGCTGATGCATAGCACGAAGGAGGGCACTCCTACGTGCTTGGTGATCAGTCGTCGGTCATGTCCGTGCCCATTAGCTACTTAGGCCTGGCTTGGTGAGCTAGGCTCGACAGGATCGGTGCTTGCTATTCAGAGCCGGCTGCCGCAGCACTGGCTCAAATGGGTGTACCCGATTGAGCCAGACGGGAGGATGAGGACGTGGCAGGCAGCGGGATACGAGCGGCGCGGGTGTATCTGCGGGTGAGCACGGATGAGCAGGATCTGACGCGGCAGGAGAGTATCGTCGCAGGCGCGCGCGCGGCCGGGTTCTACGTCGCGGCGGTTTACCGTGAGAAGGCGTCTGGCGCTCGGCCAGACCGGCCGGAGCTGCTGCGAATGGTAGATGACCTGCAGCCGGGCGAAGTTGTGATCGCTGAGAAGATCGACCGGATCAGCCGTTTACCGCTGCCGGAAGCCGAACTGCTAGTGGCGGCGATCCGGGGCAGGGGAGCGCGACTGGCAGTGCCTGGCATTGTGGACCTGTCCGAACTCGTGGCAGACAACGCGGGCGTTGCGCGCATCGTACTGGAAGCGGTGCAGGATATGCTGCTGCGCGTGGCACTCCAAACCGCACGCGACGACTACGAGACCCGGCGCGAGAGGCAGCGTGAAGGCATTGAGATTGCCAAGAGGGCAGGGCGCTACACCGGCCGCAAGCCCGATCTAGCCCACCACCGCCGCATCGTAGGCTTGCGAGAGGCGGGTATGAGCATCGCGAAGACGGCCGAACTCGCCGGGTGCAGCATCGCTCACGTCAAACGGGTGACGGCAATCCATCGGGCTATGTCAGGAACAGTGTCGAGTGCGTCAGCCAAGACCGAATGTTAGCTATGCGGGCGGGCTGGTCGCTCCGGCAATGCTCGCAGGTGATGTCACCACGCGCGATCGTGACGTCGCCATCAACATCCGCGCCTACCATAAAAGCGGGGGGTGGGGGGCGCTGGTCCTTGCTCGAATGTTGGTAGAGACGCTACGCCAGTGAGGTAGATCGAGCATGGCATCGCTCGACGAACGGCAGAACCGTTCCGCAATCGTTTTTGAGCAGCAGATGGGCTTCGTCGCTGAGCCGACTGCTGAAAATCCAGCGCATATCCGCGTCAACCGGCAACTGGCCTGAGCTAGCCAGGCAGAGCGCCGGCGTGGAGCGCGATACCCCCCGAAGTTAGGCGACGCATGAACGGCATCGCCCCGCCGATAGGTTTGATTTTGGTCAACATCCTTTGGCAGGATCGTAAAGATGCGGGTAGACGTCTCATTGCCGCGCATGACAGAGTAGATGGTCGACATGCCAACCGGCACGGCGCTGTGGTGGACGAACGTACGCCGAGCTTTGAGGCTGACGATTATTGTCACCGAGCCGTCGGGAGCGATTTGCGCTGCCCAGAGAGACGGGCTCGAGCTTGTCGTTCGGGCCATCAATCGCGAGCTGGATGGATGTCGAGGGCGCCGCGATGATCGGCGCCAAAAGTCAAACGGGAGCAACGGAACAAACCACGACTTTATCCAGCGTGCAGGGTGCGCATCGTTCAATCCGCTCACCCCTGGTGCCGATCTTCGGGTGGTTCACGCGGCAAGCGAGAGCCGATTGCGACCCTGATCTTTCGAGCGGTAGAGCGCGGTGTCTGCCGCCGTCAAAGCCTCTGAAAGGCCAGCGTCGCCATCGAGCGCCGCAAGCCCGACGCTGACGGTCGCATGCACGGCCCGCCCATCCGAGGTCATCACACCGGTAGTCGCGAACTGCGTTCTCACGCGCTCGCACGCGTCGCGAGCCTCCTGCAGCTTCAGATTGGCGAACAGGACCGCAAACTCCTCTCCACCCAGGCGTGCGACCGTATCGCCCGATCGGGTGTTGGCTTTCAGGATTTCCGCAAAGGCGCACAGTACCTCGTCGCCCACGCCGTGACCGAAACGGTCGTTTACGCCCTTGAAGTGGTCGAGATCGAACACGGCGACATAGTGCCGCCATGAAGGTGGGTGTTCCTGAAGCTGCCGTTCCGCGACCTCGAAAGCTCTCCGGTTGGGTAGCCCGGTCAGCGCGTCGGTAGCGGCTGCGCGTTCTAGACCTTGTTCCAACGCCTTACGCTCGGAGATGTCGCGCACGACGTTCACAGTGCCGGAAATCTGATCATCCTCATCAGCGATCGCGCAGGCATGGCTCTCGAACCACGCGAGTTCACCCGAAGCCTTCGTCGCGCGGAACTCGAACATGATCGTTTCATCAGGCTTCTGCATGGCACGTCGGTGGGCATCCACCACCACGTCGACATCTGCCGGAGCGATGAAGTCGCGAGCTAATTTGCCAACCACGGCATCCGGTCCGAAGCCTGCAATCATGGCGAGCGATGGGGAGGCAAAGCCGATGATGCCATCAGCCGTGACCGCCATAATGATGTCGCCGCTTCGATCGGTGATGATCTTGTGGAGCGCTGCCTGGGCCTGCACCTCCGAGAAAAGGAGTTTGCGCCGTTTCAGCTCTGTCGCGGCGGGCAGCGCCATCAATGTTGCGACCGTCAGATATAGCTGAAAGAGCAAGAGTCGTGTGCCGGTGCTCGTGCCCGGTATCGCCACTGGTCCGAGCCCGCGAGCGGTACAAGTCGCTCCGACTATCGTGATCACCAGGAGCCCCGTCGCCGCGCCGAGGCGGCCGAGGCGGAACACCATGAGCATCATTGGAAGAAGGGGGACAAACATCAGGGGCAGCCGCGTTTGCGCGAATACGAACCCTGTCACGACAAGAAGGAACCCGGTGAGGAGTGCCGCTTCGCACGCCTCGCGCCGCTCGACAGAGCGCGCCCATCCTGACAAAATCCCGCCGATGACGAGCTCGACCATCGGCACCACCGTGAGCGTACCCAGTGCATGGGCAGCGTACCAGTTGAAGGCGTTGTTTCCGACCGGAAGGCCTGTAGCCCAATGAGCGAGCAGACCAGCCGGAAGCGCAGTGCCAGCAGGCACGACCCCTCCCGCAACGCCGATGAGAATAGCGAGTTCGCGTAGCGACGTGAGATGGCCTGGAACAGGCACGAACTGGCGCATCAACCACGCAACGGCGGCACCCTCGGCGATGTTGATGAGAGCGAAGGGAAGAGCAACGCCAACACCAAGTCCTTCGAGGCTCGTCGCAAGCGCGCTTGCCGCCGCGCAGGCGGCGAGGCGCAGCGTCCAAGACCGTTCGGGGCGGTAGCGCAGATCGACAGCGAGCAGCGGGGTCGCGAACCAGAGTAGCGCTACGCCGCCGTTGGCGCGGGCGTAGGTCACGGCACATAACGCCGCGCCAAAGTAGGCAAGCGCGAGCAGTAGCGCCTGCCGCCATTCCGCTTTCCAGTTGCGAAGATCGGAGGCCGACATCATGCCACAACCTCTAATCGCAACTAGTTAATGATGGTTAACGGAGGAAGCTCTCCAACGTGCAAGTTATAGGACCTGGACATACTGTGGTTGCCGGCTCGCCCGGGAGGTGCCCAAGCACGGTGAGCTGCCGCTGCGCGATGTGTGTGCAGGCTGCAGACATTCTTTAGCCGCGACTCGCCTGAAGCCGCTTCCAACGTCGCCGTACTCGGCTGGGTCGGCGCGGCTCTCGATGCGGTACCTTGATTTTACTGCCGCAGCTCAAGCCAGAAACGGCGCGCCTGCGAGCCCATCGAAGATGAACTGGACGGCAAGACCGGCCAGCAGCACGCCCGAGATCCGGCGAACGACATCCGCGCCCGTCGCGCCTAGCACCTTCACCAGCCGCTCGGCCGCGCGCATCGCGGCATAGGTGAGCGTGAGGCAAACGGCCATCATCGAGATTACGCCTGCGCCCTCGATCCATCCCGCGCTTCTCCCCATCAGCAGCACCGCCGCGCACAAGGCGCCGGGACCGGCGATCAGCGGAAAGGCCAACGGGAATACGGCGATGTCGCCGGGGCGCTCGGCATCCTTTCGCTCACCTTCGCTAATCGACGACAGGCCAGGGCCGGAAAAGGTCAGGCTCAGTGCCTGGAGAAACAGCAGCAGGCCACCCGCGACCCGGAACGCTGGCAGCGAGACGTGGAGCAGGTCGAGGGTGAAATTGCCGGCAACGGCGAACAGCAGCAGCACCAGCCCGGCGATCGCGGTCGAGCGAATGGCGAGGCTGCGTCGCTCACCACGGTGGATGCCCGCAGTGAGGCTGGCGAACACGACCGGTCTCGACCGGACCGATCGTGACCAGCAGCGTGACGAAGCTGGAGAGGATGCTCGGGGAAACGTCCATGACCAACGTGAGCGGAGGAACCCCCCCGGCCGCCTCCGCGTCAGCTTAAACGATGGTGCCGACCCGGGCCCGGTCCCCATTGTCCGCCATCCGTGGCTTTGGCAAGCCGGGTATCCACGGGTGAACCGGCGTATCCAGCCGGGTCGGTGCCGGAAACCGGTCCAGCGACCGGCAGTGGCCTGAACTAGCCGAGACTACTCGGGGCTTCTCGCCCGGGCCATAGGAAGTCCTCTCGACCCTGCGGGTGCAGGTGTCGTTTCCGCTGGTCGTCGATACAAATTCGAAGTGCACCGTCCCAGATGGCATCTTGCCCGACGCGACCGTCCGGAGCTTGGGCTCCGTGAGCATAGGTGGCGCCTGGAGGTGTGCCGCTTGCTCGATCATCGTCGCGGCTTGCCGGTCCATCTCGGCTGCGACATCGTCAACCGCCGCAAACGGCGTGCTGTCCCACGCGTCAATAAACGACACGGGCAGGGGGTGCGAAACCGGCGCGAGCGTCACCTTCGGGGCAATGTCGCCGCTATATTCAATCCGGGCGACCGCGCCGTCGGGCAGATCGACTTTTAGCGTGTGTGCGTCCCGAGCAGCGGCAACGCCGATGCCAGCGACCGCCAGCACCGCCATGCCGGTCAGGACGGCTGTAGGAACCTTGCGCATCCTTCGTCCTATCGTGGGTGACTGAAGTGATTGATCTGGAATTGGGCCAAGGCCCGGGACCGAAGTCCCGGACCGGCCGATCACGCCGCCTGCGCGTTGATCGGAATGCGGCGGACATTCTCGTTCGCTGCCTCGGTCTTGGGCAGCGTCACGGTGAGCACACCGTTCCGGAACGTGGCGTTCGCTCGGTCGCGATCGATGCCCTTGGGCAGGCTAATGCGCCGTTCGAAGCGACCGTAGCTGCGTTCCGAATAGCCGCGCTCCTGGTCCTCGACTTCGGATCGCTTCTCACCGCGCAGCGTCAGCACGCCTTCTTCGAGCGAGATGTCGACGTCCTTTTCGTCAAGGCCGGGCAGCTCAGCGGTGACACGGATGTCCTTGTCGGTCTCGCCGAGTTCGAGATGCGGCCACGTAAGGCTGCGGCCAACGCCACCGAGTGCCGGTGTATCAAAGCCGCGGAAGACATCATCGAACAGCCGGTTCACCTCGCGGTGCAACGACAGTAGGGGGTGATCCTCGCGATCGCGCTGGTCGACGCTGATCGACGCGGGCAGCCGGTTCTCCTGCCGGCTCCAGGGAATCAGGTCACGGATAGCCATGGGTCCTTTCTCCTTGTCTGGCTTGAGAGACCACGACCCGCCGGCCGCCGCCCTGAAGAAGCGGCGCCGACGAGCCGGTGCTGGATGATCAGGCGGCCTGGCGGTCTTCGCTGGGCGCCTCGATCCGATCGTTAGCGGGCGCGCCGCCGATCGCGATCTTGCGAGGCTTCATCGCCTCGGGGACAACGCGCTTCAGCTGGACGCTGAGCAGCCCGTTCTCGAACCGAGCGTCGCCTGCCTCGATGAAGTCTGCGAGCTGGAAGCGGCGCTCGAACGCACGGGTCGCAATTCCGCGGTGCAGATACTCGCCCTGCTGCTGGTCCTCAGCGCGCTTGCCCGTGACGGTGAGCTGGTTCTGCTGTGCGACGATCTCGATCTCGTCGGGGCGGAAGCCGGCGACCGCAAGCGTGATGCGGTAGCTGTCCTCGCCGTCCTTGACGATATCGAACGGCGGGTAGCCATCGGTCGCGTCGGCGCGCAGGCCGGTCTCGAGCAGGTCGAAGAGGCGGTCGAAGCCGACCGTTGAACGCCGATAGGGCGTGAAGTCGAAGTTGGTCCTCATATCCAAATCCTCCATGTGAAGCGATCTGGGCATGAGAAGCGCCGGAGGAGAGCCGGCGCTCTCTATGTCCCACCGGACCCGAATACGGCGCCCGGCGACGCTCAGCTAGGAAAGGGCAATTTCGCCTTCAAGGCTCCTCAAGCGCAATTTTTCGAATGCGGGCCAGGCGAAATCGCATCGCTTCCAAGTGGAGCGCTTCGGTAGGATCGATGGCTGATCGCCCCTGACGGGATGGCCGAAGCTGGGAGCGGCAAACAGGCCGCCAATGTCAGCTCCTGGATTGTCGTGGCGATAGGGCAGCTCGACCGCTCACGAACGGAATGGCTTTCATGCCGTCATCTTCGTCGATGACACGGCCTCCCCTCTCCCGAGGCCAGCAGTGGCGGCTTCAGTATGGGCATTGCGGAGCGCCTGACGGCGTCGGTCGGCGGCCACCCTCGTTCCACCGCCGCCGGGGTCCAAGGTGTTCGAACTTAGAGTGGCGGCAGGCTGATCAGATCCTGGCGACACGCTGACACTAAGAGCGCGCAGATCAAGCCAGTTACCCGCACGCTAGTCGAAGTCTTGGCCCTCCGCTTCGAGGTCGCACAATGGCCCGGAGATAGCTACCTGGGCTGCCGAACCTTGCCGCAACCCCGGTCGAGAGCCGAGGCGAGCGTCCGTTGCGTCCGGAGCGTCCGAGCCGTCACTCCTGGGGCTGGTTTGCGGGACAGTCGCTTTCGACGGCGATCAGCGCTAACAGTCGATTAGACACCGTCTTTTTGCGCCGCATGGCCTCGGCGGGTCGACCACGAGACGGGGAAGATTGTGACTCCAGAGGACCAATCGGACAATGTGGCGTCCACCGGCATCGCAGGCCTCGATGACATCCTGCATGGCGGCCTTACCCCCGAGCGGATGTATCTGATCGAGGGGACGCCCGGTACCGGCAAGACCACGCTTGGACTGGGCTTTCTCCTTGCTGGCGCGGCCGCCGGCGAGACCGGCCTCTACATCACTCTGGCGGAAACCGAGGTCGAGCTCCGGGCAGTCGGCAGGGCGCATGGATGGTCGCTGGACAGTCTGAAGCTGTTCGAGATGGTGCCACCGGACGGGTTCACCGAGGACCAGGAGCAGACGCTGCTTCACCCGAGCGAAGTCGAACTTGGCGAGACCGTGCGCGCTATCATGGCGAAGGTCGACGAAGTCCGGCCCGCGCGCGTGGTGCTCGACAGCCTTTCGGAGCTGCGGCTCCTGTCCCAGAGCCCGATCCGGTACCGTCGGCAAATCCTTGCGCTGAAGCACTTCTTCTCGACGCGGGCGTGCACCGTTCTCGTGCTGGACGACAAGGGAGGGAATGGAGGCGATCTGCAACTGCACAGTATCGCCCATGGTGTAGTCGCGCTGGACCAGACGCTTGCGAGCTTCGGGGCACAAAGGCGCCGGTTGCACGTTGTGAAAATGCGCCAGAGGCAGTTCCGGGGCGGCTATCATGATTTCGAGATCCAGCGCGGGGGTCTCTGTGTCTTTCCGCGGCTAGTCGCGGCCGATCACGCAATCGAGGAAGCTGGCGAGGCGATCACAACCGGGTCGCCCGAACTGGATGCGCTACTCGGCGGTGGTCTGGTCCCCGGGACGGCGACCCTGCTGACCGGACCAGCAGGGGTCGGGAAAACGACGACGTCGATTCAATGTATCGTCGCGGCATTGATGCGGGGTGAAAAAGCCTCTTATTTCCTGTTCGACGAACGCACCCCAACCTTGCTGGCGCGTAGCGCCGCGCTCGGGCTGGACCTGAGGCCGCACATCGAGAGCGGGCTGCTTGAACTGCGGGCCATCGATCCGGCTGAGATGTCGCCGGGTGAATTTGCCTCAAGCGTTCAGCGGTCTGTGGAGGTTCACGGTGCCGGCATGGTCGTGATCGACAGCCTGAACGCTTACCTTCAGTCCATGCCCAACGAGCAGTTTCTGGTCCTGCAGATGCACGAGATGCTGAGCTATCTGGGCCAGAAGGGGGTCGTCAGCCTCCTCATTCTTGGCCTGCATGGCGTCACCGGCGACATCCGTTCGGATGTCGACCTGAGCTACCTGTCCGACACCGTGGTCCAGCTTCGCTATTTCGAGGCGCTTGGCGAGGTGCGACAAGCCATATCGGTGATCAAGACGCGAACGGCGCGGCACGAACGCACGATCCGCGAGTTTCAGATCGGCGACAATGGGCTGCAGTTGGGTGAGCCGCTTGGCAGGTTCCAAGGCATTCTCACAGGTGTGCCCACCTTCTCGGGAGAGAGTACGACGTTGATGGCGAGCCAGGCGGCCACGGTTGCACCGCAGGCAAGATGAAAGCACGCGTTCTGATCCTAGCGCCGCGCGGTCGTGATGCCACGATCGCGGAAGAGCTGTTGAAGCGAAACGGAATTGCGGCGCACATCTGCACGGATCAGGCAGAGCTGGTCGACCATTTAGACGAGGGCGCCGGTGCCGTTCTGGTCACCGAAGAGGCGCTGGCGGGGTCGAGCACGGTCACTGTCGCGGACTGGGTGGCCAATCAAGCCGCGTGGTCGGACATGCCGTTCGTGGTGCTGGCTAACGGATCGCGTACGCCCCGGGCGGCTGCCGCAACCGAACGCCTTGCCAAGCTTGGCAATGTCGTTCTGCTGGAGCGACCGCTGCACGCCGAGGCAATGCTTGGCGCGGTGCGCTCGTCGCTCAAAGCGCGCGCGCGGCAATATGAGGTCCGGGACGCGGCCGCGCTCAGCGCGGCACAGAACCGCATACTGGAGCTCGCCGTCCAGGAGGCACCCCTGGCTTCGGCGCTTTCGGCCATCGTCCAGGAAGTCGAAACCCTGTCCAACTCAGGGGTTCTTGCGTCGATCCTCTTGCTGGATGAGGACGGCGTTCATCTCCGCCATGGTGCGGGGCCAAGTCTCCCGGCGGCCTACAATGCGGCGATCGACGGCATAGCGGTAGGTCCTTCCGTTGGTTGCTGTGGAACCGCAGTCCACCGGAAGGAACCGGTGTTCGTTGCGGACATTGCGACAGATCCGTTGTGGGCGGACTTTCGCGACCTGGCGCTCGCCCATCGGCTGCGCGCCTGCTGGTCGGTTCCGATCACCTCCGCAAAGGGGGACATCCTCGGTACCTTCGCGATGTATCATCACGAACCGGGGATGCCGAGCGCGGCCGACCTCGAGATCGTCGACTTCGTTGTCCGCACCGCCGGCATCGTGATCGCCCGCGCGCGGACCGAAGCCAATTTGCGAGCAAGCGAAGCGCGGTACCGGCAAATCGTGGAGGGCGCCGAAGACTTTGCGATCGTGACCCTTGATGCTGCCGGAGTCATCTCTGGCTGGAACAGCGGTGCTCAGCATCTCGTCGGCTACAGTGCGGCAGATGCGCTCGGCCGGTCTGGAGACATGTTCTTCACCCCGGAAGACAGAGCCGATCGCAAGCCGGAGCAGGAACGAGAGCGAGCGGCTGCGGAGGGACGTGCCGTCAACGAGCGCTGGCACTTGCGGGCGGACGGAACCCGCTTCTGGGGTTCCGGTCTGACTATGCCTCTCGCGGGTGAAAATGGCGGCTACGTGAAGATCTTCCGCGATCGGACGGGAGAACACGAAGCCGAGGCGGCACTGCGGGACAGTGAGGCGCGACTTCGCTTTTTCGGTGAGCTCGAGGAACGCTTCTTCGGAGCGGCGGACGCGTCAGATGCCATGAAGGCCGCGGCGGAGATGCTGGGGCAAAGGCTTAGTGCATCGCGGTGCGCCTATGCCGACGTTGATACGGCCAGCGACCTATTCTGGATACGCAGCGACTATAACGGTCCTGGCGTAGCAAGTTCGGTCGGGGCCTACAGCCTCGACCTGTTCGGGCCGCGGGCAGCTGCCGACATGCGGCTGGGCCGTACGCTGATCGTCCGAGACGTCGTTGCAGAGCTCCAGGCTGGCGAAGGGCGCGAGATGTTTCAGGCCATCGGCATCGACGCAATCATCTGCTGCCCGCTGGTGAAGGAAGGGCGGCTCGCGGCGATGATGGCCGTCCATCAGGAACATGCACGCGACTGGAGCCCCGGCGAGATCACGCTGGTCAGGGAGGTGGCAGAGCGATGTTGGTCGCATGTCCAGCGGGTCGGCGCGGAAGCTCGTCTCCGGGAAAGTGAAGAGCGCCTCCGCCTCGCGGTCCAGAACGCTGAAATCGGCTTCTGGGACGTGGACGTGGTCAACGACCGGCTGATCTGGCCGGCACAGACCAAGGCGATGTTCGGCATCTCAGCTGACGTTCCTGTGACGATGGACGACTTCTACAACGGCCTTCACCCCCACGATCGGGAAGCAACCACAGCGGCTTTTCTGGCGGCCGCCGACCCGAACGTACGCGCGCTCTATGACGTGGACTACCGCACGATCGGTAAGGAGGACGGGATCGAGCGATGGGTGGCCGCAAAGGGACGTGGCGTATTCGATGCTTCAGGGCGCTGCCTGAGGGTCGCGGGCACCGCGCTCGACATCACTGCCCGCAAGCGGGCGGAAGAGGCGCTGCGAGAATTGAACGCGACCCTTGAGGCGAGGGTGGCCACGGCAATTGCAGATCGCGAGGAGGCGCACGAGGCGCTTCGCCAGAGCCAGAAGATGGAGGCGATGGGCCAACTGACCGGTGGCGTCGCGCATGACTTCAACAATCTGCTGACGCCGATCGTCGGTGCGCTCGACATGCTCCAGCGCAAAGGGCTCGGTGGTGAGCGGGAGCAGCGCTTGATCGCCGGCGCGGCGCAGTCGGCGGAGCGGGCGAGGACACTCGTTCAGCGCCTTCTCGCGTTCGCTCGTCGGCAGCCGCTTCAGGCCGTGTCCGTCGATGTTGCAAAGCTCGTCTCGGGCATGGGCGATCTGGTCGAGAGTACGACAGGTCCACAGATTAGGGTTGTCGTTGAGGCGTCAGCCGATCTGCCGGCGGCAAAAGCTGATCCGAACCAGCTTGAGATGGCGCTGTTGAATCTTTCGGTGAATGCCCGCGACGCGATGCCGGATGGCGGAACCCTGCGGATCTCGGCAATCGCTGAGGCCGTTCCCAAAGGCCATCGGTCCCGGTTGGCGCCCGGCAGCTACATCTGTCTCTCGGTAGCAGATACCGGCACCGGCATGGACGAAGCGACGATCGCGCGGGCGGTCGAGCCGTTCTTCTCGACCAAGGGTGTCGGGAAAGGAACCGGCCTGGGCCTGTCGATGGTACACGGCCTTGCCTCCCAGCTGGGTGGCGCACTGACCATTCAGAGCCGGCCGGGGATGGGCACGAGCGTGGAGCTTTGGCTTCCCGTCAGTTCCGACGCAGCGGAGCAGGCACCGGTCCCGCAGCGGCTCGCAACCGATGTCCACCATCGGGGAACGGCGCTTCTCGTGGACGACGAGGAACTCGTGCGGATGAGCACGGCCGACATGCTTCTCGATCTTGGCTATACGGTAGTGGAAGCGACTTCGGCCAAGGAGGCCGTGCGCGTTCTCGAGCGTGGGCAGTCGATCGATGTCGTAGTAACCGATCACCTCATGCCTGGAATGACAGGGACGGAGCTTGCCCGGCATGTGCAGGTGACCCGCCCTCAACTGCCTGTCTTGCTCGTGTCCGGCTATGCTGAGCTGGAAGGCGTTGATGCCGAACGTCCGAGGTTGACCAAACCGTTCCGGAAGGACGAACTCGCGGCAACGTTGTCAACGCTTGTCGACTAAGAAGTCTGACGCGGCAGGTGTTCAAATAGAGAGCGTCCTCTCGCTGTTCCCCGATCGTCGACTGATTCATACCACTACGCAAGAACCATGGATTATGGCTTGCACTAAGCCCTGCTGTCGTTTTCTTTCAGCCGATGGCGATTGGCACCTGTTTACAACTCACGGTCGCGATCGCGTCCCGCGACTTGACTGCTTCACATAAACGAGCGCGCGAATTTGGTAAGCAGCACGCGGCCGCTTAACGACTGCTTCTCGTCGAAACTGTTGGCCGATGCGCGCTGAAGGTGGCGCGCTAGGCGACCGTCTGCCAAGTAGGTGCAAACCGATCGGCAGGCGACCGCAACCCTGGTCGTGAAGCGAGATGGCGAGAGGCAGGCGCGGAGGTAGTGACAGGGGAATGACCGCAAGCATCATTACCGCCGACGTTGGCGGCAGGTCTCCAGCATGAGCCGCAAGCTGGAAAGCCTAACTTCGGCTTCAGCAATCGACGGTGATCTTACGTTCAGGGACTTGGCAGATAACCTGCCGACCTTGTGCTGGGTTGCGAATGCCGATGGTCACATCACCTGGTATAACAGGCGTTGGCACGACTATTGCGGCACGACAGCCGAGCAGATGGAGGGCTGGGGTTGGCAAGCGGTTCATGACCCCGACGTCCTGCCTGCCGTCATGGAGCGCTGGACCGGCTCGATTGCCACGGGCGAACCGTTCGAGATGGTGTTCCCGCTGCGCGGTGCCGATGGCGTCTCTCGGCCGTTTCTCTCGCGGATCGTCCCGCAGCGCGACGAGGCAGGTGTACTGCGGCGCTGGGTGGGGAACAACGTCGATATCAGCGCGCAGGTGGCAGTCGAGGACGAACTTCGCCGGTCACGCGAGGAGCTTGAACGGGTGAACCGCGCGATCGCAGAGCGCGAGGCTTTCCTGTCGAGCGTGCTGTCCAGCTCGACGGACTGCATCAAGGTCCTCGATCTTGCGGGCAATCTGACCTTTATGAATGATGGGGGGCAGCAGCTGATGGAGATCGGCGACTTCGCCGACGTGGCGGGCCGTCCATGGACCGACGTCTGGCATGGCGCCGGCAGGGAAAGCGCGAAGCGCGCCGTCGAAGCCGCGCGGCGGGGAGATGCCACCACCTTCATGGGCATGGCCGAAACGCGCCGGGGCAACCTGAAATGGTGGCACGTCGCCGTCAGCCCGATCACGGGACCGGACGGCAAGCCTGAGCGGATCCTTTGCGTATCCCGCGACATCACCGAACTGCGCGCCAGCGGGGAGGAGCGGGATCGCTTCGTGCGACTGGCGGAGAACAGCACCGATTTCATCGGAATGGCCGCGCGGGACGGCCGCGTGTTCTACCTGAACGGCGCGGCGAGAAGGCTGGTCGGCCTGGACGACCGGGCAACGTCCGATCTGGTTATCGGCGACTTTTTCTCGCCTGAACAGGCCGAGCAGATTTCCCGCGAGGTGCTGCCAGCGGTCGACCGGGTGGGCCAGTGGGCCGGTGAGGTGGAGCTTCGCCACTTCGGGACAGGTGAGGCGATCCCTGTCCTGTATTCGGTGTTCAGAATTACCGACGCGAACGGCATGCACGTCGCCTATGGAACGGTCACGCGCGACTTCCGCGAACGTCGGCGCGCCGAAGACGACATGCGGCTGCTCAATGGCGAGCTGGCTCACCGCCTCAAGAACGTCCTTGCGGTTGTGCAATCGGTGGCGAGCCAGACGCTGCGCAGCGCGTCCGATACCGAAGCCGCGAGCCGCGACCTTTCCGCCCGCCTCGTGGCGCTCGGCGCTGCAACCGACCTGCTGACACGGAGGTCATGGCGCTCGGCCGACCTGGGCGAGCTGGCGGTCCGGGCGCTGACCCCTCATGGCGCCATCGGCACGCGCATCCTCATCGACGGGCCGCGCATCGCCATCAAGCCCCAGGTCACGCTCGCCTTTGCGCTCACGCTTCATGAACTCGCAACCAATGCCGCGAAATATGGGGCTCTATCCAATGAAACGGGGACTGTGTCACTTCGGTGGGGGATTGCGGATCAGGGAGGTGAGGCGCTTCTGGATGTTCACTGGCGTGAGCACGGCGGGCCACCCGTGCAGGCTCCGCAGCGTAAGGGTTTCGGTTCGGTTCTCATCGAGCGATCGTTGAGCGCGTACACCAGCGGCAAGACGGAAACTGCCTTCGACGCCGAAGGGTTCGCGTTCACCCTCCATGCACGCCTTGAAGACGTCTCGATCAATGATGGAAACATTTAGTGGGCCAGCGTAAGCCGATTGCGAACAAGACGATCCTGATCGTGGAAGACGAAGCCATCCTCAGGTTCGATCTGGTCGACTTCTTCGAACATGCAGGTTGGAGAGTGTTCGAGGCCACGAATGCCGAGAGCGCCATCGAATTGCTCGATCGTCACAGGGAGATCGGCGCTGTTCTGACGGACGTCAACATGCCTGGGTCGATGGACGGCCTTGCGCTCGCTCATCACGTGCGCAGGCGCTATCCGCCGACCGTCCTATTCGTGGTGTCGGGCAACGTGCCCCTGGACAGCGAGGATCTGCCGGTCCGAACCGCGTTCATGCCCAAGCCGTTCGATCCGCATCGCCTGCTTCGCGAACTGGAGGCGGCAAGTCTGTGACGGGGGGCTAACCTCAACTGCACAGGACGCCGGCGGAGGAAGGCGTTCACGCCGGTGCCAGTGCCGTCACATCGCCCGCGCCATTTCCCCGTCGATCTGCTGGACCGCGGTGACGAAGGCGAACAGCTTCTGCGGGTCGAGCTGACCACCCGTCCGGACGCCGGAGCACAGGTCGACACCATAAGGGGCGAACCTGCCTGATCGCTTCCGCCACGTTAGCGGCGGTCAGGCCCCCGGCAAGAAACACCGGCTTCTCGGTCGCACGGACGAAAGCGGCGCTGACCGCCCAGTCATGCGCGCGGCCGGTTCCGCCCAGCTCAGCGACCGGGGCGTTGGGCCTGCCCGAGTCGAGCAGGAAGGCATGAACGCAAGGCTCATAGGCCGGGATCAGCTGTAGCGCGTCGGGCCCTTCGACGTGGATGACCTGGATCCGGCGGACGTGCGGCTCCAGCGCCGCCAGCTTGCCCGACTCCGCGGGATCGATGTGCGACACGATCTGGACCGCCGCCGGAGCGGTCGCGCGGACATGGGCGGAGATGGCGTCGGCGGTTATCTCGGATGTCAGCAGCAAGGTGGCCACCGGCGGTGGCACGAGCGCCGTCACCTCTGCGATCGCCCTGTCGGAGATCCGACCGGGACCAGAGGGCATGCGTGCCACCAGCCCCAGCGCATCCGCCCCCGCGGCGATCGCGATCCGCGCTTCATCCGGCGAGGCGATGCAGCAAATCTTTATACGAGTTCTCATGGGATGGAGACATGCCGCCAGGCCAATGCGTGGGCAATGCGCCGGTCCGTGCCGGTTGCCGTCGTGAGGTCGGGCGTCCTCTATCGTGGAGCAAGGCGGATCGTGGCCGTGCCGCGCCCCCATACGGGGAGGTACACGCCTTGCCCCGCCGCCTTCAGCTGGCCCGTGCGCACGTCCGTGATGTGGGCGCGCACGATCAGGTCGCCAATCCGCTTCTCGTCGATCGCACGGGTGATCTTGGCGAGCAGCTCGTCGAAATCCTTTTCGAAGTTCTGCGTCAGCGCGGCGGACACGGTGCTGGAGATGCCGGGGGCGTTCACGAGCTTCAGGAGCAGGCTTGTTCGGACCGAGTCGGTCACACCTGCGACGGTGAGATCGTCAAACGCGACACGGCGATCATTGACGGCGTTGCGCGGCGTGGCGGTAAGCCAGATCGTGCCCCGCGAAGGCTCCCCGCCTTCGGCTGCCGCACTGAAGCGGAGCCCGACCGCGATCTTGCCGCCCGTCGTACCGTAGATGGTCACCTGGTGAAACTGCGCGCGCACCGCACCGACACCGGGCACCTCGAAGGGGCGGCGGGAACGCTTCACCAATGCCTTTGCGAGCACCGGCTCCAGCTGACGATAGTCGGCGATGACGGGTATGGCGAACAGGATGCGGCCGGGTCCAGGCTGCATGCGCGTCATGTCGGGGAGCGGCTGGCGCTGCGGATCAGGAGGCCGATCGCCGACAAAGGTCTCCGTCCCCGCCGTCAGCCCCAGCCGCAGGTTCACCCGATTGCGCGAAATAGTGTAGCCTCCGTAGCTCAACTGTCGGGGAGTGATCCGCATCCACACCGGCGGGTTCGCCCGGTTCAACTGGACGGAGGTGAACGCCGCGCCCCACACCTGCGCGATCTGCTTGCGCAGCTGCAATCTGCCGAGCTCCTGCGGCAGAGCGTCCTCCAGGCGCGCGACGACGCCGGCGAGCTTGGCGTCGGCCTTGCTGGTGAACTCGATGCGCTGGCCCAGGAAGTCGACGTGCGGCTCGTCGGTCCAGTCGTAGGCGATCGATACCGTTGCGCGCGGCGACCAGTCGCCGGCGATGTCGAGCCTGGCTACTGCCCGAACGCGGGCGTCCGCCTCGGCTGTTTCCCGGCTGAGCACGCCTCCCACGTCCCGGGCGCTGATCGCGGCGTGAAGCGGCATGGTGACGGTGATCGTTTTGCCCGAGCCCTCCAGCACCAACGGCCCTCGGACGACGGTGCCCGTGATGCGGCACCGGATCGCGGGCGTCTTAATTCTCGCAAAGAGGATCTTGACCTTCTTCGGCGGGACGCAGGTCTGCTCCGGCTTGTCGATTGACCAAAGGCGACGCGGAACCGCCTTTTCGAGAGTTGCCGCCAGCTTGCCCAGGTCCGCGACGATCGGCACGTCGATGGTGGAGGTCTGCGGCGGTACGCTGATCGTGTCCTTCGCTCGCGGAGGCGCCTCGCGAGGAGTTCGGTCGCAGCCAGTGAGGATGGCAACGCAGAGCAGAGCGAACACGATCGAGGCGCGGGAGACGCCGCTTTTGCGCAAGGAAAACCTCGCAATTCGGTCTGCCGCTTCAGATTTCGACCTAACCGGCATTGGAACGGCTTCAAGAGCCGCCATGTTCATCATCGCCGCTACCTCCAGACGTCCGAGCGGCCACCTCTCCAGCAGGGCGCCGAGGTGCGTCGCAAGAAAGGGAACCGTTCCGTTTCCTTATCGTTCGACCCGTTGATTTCGGTCAATGCCTGACAACACCGACGGAGAACCTCGATGAAGATTGCGATTGTCGCTGCGCTGCTCACCCTGGCGCCGGTACCAGTGCTAGCGCAGGCCGTTTCGCCCGCCACTTCGGGAACAATGACCAGCGCTGACATCGGCGTCTCGCCGATCGCGAGCCAGAGCGGGCCCAATTACGTGCTCGCTGCGGCCGATGCGAACCTTTACCAGATCAAGGCCGCGCAGCTTGCCGCGACGCGCGCGCAGAGAGACGACGTCAAGGCCTATGCAAAGCGCGTGCTGGCGGAAACGCAGAGCAGCCACAAGGCGCTGCTGGCGGCGCTGAAGAATGATCAGCGCACGATCAAGGCGCCGTCCTCGAGCCTGTCCGCTGACCGCGCTGCCCTCCTCAAGCTGCTCCAGAAGGCGCCCAAGAGCGCCTTTGACAATCTGTATCTGACGCAGTCCGCGCAGGTTCAGCAGGCCGCGTGGGCCGTGCACAAGGGTTACGCGCAGGACGGGACCGACCCGGCGCTGCAGCAGGTCGCCGGCACCGCGGTCCCGGTGCTGGAAAACGAGCTCACCACCGGCAAGTCGCTTACTCCCTCCGGGCTTGCAGGATAGGTGATACCCACCGGGCCAGATCGATCAAGCCCCCCTTTCGACCTGGTCCGGTACCTGTTAATGGCGATTATTGACGGGAGTGCAGCCTGCGGAACTGCTCCCGTGCTTCACCGCGCATGAGATGCTGCATTACGATCCAGTAGCCCGTGACGGCTGTCTCTCCTGCCGCCTGATACGCGTTCGCCATGTTGCGCCTGAGTTCCTCGAACAGCGCGTGCTCCAGCGCACGTCCCTCGTCGGTGAGCGACAGCAGCTTCTGCCGTCGATCGCGCTCCCCGACACGTCCGCAGACGAGCCCGCGGTCGATCAGATCCCGCATTACCCTGCCGAGCGATTGCTTGGTGACGCAGAGAACGTCCAGTAGTTCGCTGACTGAGATTTCCGGGTACCTGCCGAGGAAGTACAGGGCGCGGTGATGCGCCCGTCCGAGGGTACGCGTTGCCAGCTCGGCGTCGGCATGCGCCAGATGGGATCTGTGGGCAAAGAACATCAGATCCATTCCTCCCCTGATCGCGTCATCACGCAGATACTGGGCAGGAGGCGGCAGAAGCGGAGCCGTCACGCGGTCGGTGCCTTCCCCTCGCATCGCTGCAAGACTGTCACTGCTGGCTCCATCCAAGTCCCATCGCCTTTTGGAGGGCGATAAAGGCACGATCAAGTTCGCCGGTCGCTTCCAGCACTGACTGGTCGGCAGCCAGCGCCGCGCGTTCGGCATCGATGGACGTGGTCAGCGGTATCGCTCCCTGTGCATATCGCTGCCCGGCATAGGTCGCTGACTGTCTGGCACCGTTACGGCTCGCGACAGACGAAAACAGGTTACGGCGCTGATTGCCGAAGCGGGTCAGGCTGGTTTCAGCATCAGACAGCGCGCCGAGAACCGCCTTGCGGTATTGTGCTTCCGCCTCGTCTCGGTCAGCCCGCGCCTGCTCGACCCGGGCACGATTACGGCCGAAGTCGAGAAAGCTCCAGCTGATCCGCGGCAGGAGCAGGCCCGCGACGCTGTCAGGATCAACCACATCGGCGATATTGGGACCACCGAGCCCGATGATCCCCATAATGCTGACCGATGGGAACTGCCGGGCGACGTTGACCCCGATCTGCGCGTTCGATGCCGCCAGCTGCCGCTCGGCTGCGCGAATGTCAGGCCGGCGTCGCAGCATCGCGGCCGGGTCGCCGATCGCGACAGTCCCTGGGATCATCGGAATCGGGGCGGGGGCAGACAGCAAGGCATCGTGTGCTCCGGGCTCGTCGCCGGTGAGCATGGCAAGCTGGTCGAGCGTGGTCGCGATCTGTCCCTCGAGCGGCAACAGCCCGGCCTCCGTGCGGGTCAGCTCGGTCTTCAGCCGAACCACTTCGTCGCGCGACGATGCACCGCGTTGTTCGCGCTGTTGAAGCAGGGCGAGTGATCGCTGTTGAAGCTGCGCGGAGCGGCGAGCCAGGATCAGGCGCTGCTGAAGTTCGCGCAGGGTCACATAGTTCTGGGCAACCTCCGCCGACAGACGAACCTGCGCATCAGCTTTATTGGCTTCGGCCGCCTGAGCCTGGGCCTGGGCACCTTCGGCAGCGCGGCGTCGCGCGCCGAACAGATCGATCTCCCACGATGCGTCCAGGCCGGCATTATAGAACTCGGCCCTGATACGATCGGATTGCTCGCCTTGCGTCGGCAGCGCGAGCGAGCCTGCGGGGAGATCGGCGACGATCGCAGTGCCTGACGCCGAGACGGTGGGAAGCTGGTTCGCGCGCTGTTCGCGCAAGCTGGCGCGCGCCTTGCGGATGCGCGCCTCGGCGATCGCCACGTCCGGATTGGAGGCAAGCGCGCGGTCGACCAGGGTCGTGAGCTGCGGGTCGCCCATGCCTTCCCACCAGCGTGCGATAGGGAGCTGCGGTGACGTGACTGCCTGATCTGCGCGGCGAAATGTCGATCCGGAGCGCTCCCCACTCGCGACGCCCGGCGGCCCTCCATAGTTGGGTCCGACGACGCATCCGGTCAGGAGGGCGGGCAGAATGGCCCAGCTGAGTCGCTTCATCAGTGCATCGCCATCTGCGTGTCGGAGGAGATCGGGCGGAGGAACAGTGCCAGCGGCGTCGTGACCGCGATCGCGACGCCGAGCGCGAAGAACAGGTCATTATAGGCCATGACGGTGGACTGCTCCAGGAGTTGACCCGCAAGCTGCCGATAGGCGCCTGCTTCGCCGGACGGCATGGCCGTAGCCTTCGCGAACCATTCCTGCGTGGTCGCTGCATTGGCCGACACCGTTTCGCCCAGCCGATTGAAGTGGAGAAAGGTCTGTCGGTCCTGGAGGGTCGCCATCATGGCAAGGCCGATCGATCCGCCTAGATTGCGCCCCGCATTGAACAGCGCGGACGCATCACCAGCATCCTCGGGCGCTACAGCGCTGATCGCTGCCTGGTTGAGGAACATCATGGCGAAGATCTGCCCGAAGCCCCGGACGAGCTGTGAACCCGTCAGGTCGCCCCCAGCCGACTGCGCGGTGAGGTGCCAATCCATGGCGCAACTGACGCCGATCAGCGTCATGCCGACGAAAACCGCCAGGCGAACATCGAGATATTTGAACGCTAGCGGCAGGAACGGCATCAGCATCAGGGCGGGGATACCGGAGACGAAGACCACCTTGCCCGATTGCAGCGCGCTATAATCCGCCATCGATGAGAGGAACTGGGGGATGAGAAAGGTCACGCCGTAGAGCACGACGCCGATGATGAGGCTGAGGACGAAGACGCTACCGAAGGAGCGGCTGAAGATCAGCGACAACTTGAGCACGGGATGCGCGGAGCGGACCTGTCCGATCGTGATGAGCGCGAAGCCGAAGACCGTGGCGATCGCGAGTTTCACGATCATGGCGGACTCGAACCACATTTCGCGCTGCCCCTCCTCAAGCATGACGGTGAGCGCACCCAGGCCGATCGCGAGTCCCGCGATCCCGAACCAGTCGGCATGGCGTAGCTGGTCGAGCCGCAGATGCTCGTGCTTGAGCCCGAACAGCAGGAGCAGGACAAGCCCTGCACAGACCGGCACGTTCAGGAAGAAGGCGTAATGCCAGCTGTAATTGTCGGTGAGCCAGCCGCCGATGATCGGACCGAGCACCGGACCCAGGATCGCTGTGCCGCCGAACGCGGCGGTGCCGATCGGCTGCTGCGACGGCGGCAGCCGTGTCGCGATGATGGTCATGGCGGTCGGGATCAGCGCACCGCCGGTGAAGCCTTGGCCCACGCGGCCAGCGATCATCATGGGCAGCGTCGTCGAGATCCCGCACACGATGGAAAAGCCGGTGAAGCTGACCGCTGCACCCAGAAGGAAGTTGCGCAGGCCGAACAGGCGCACGAGAAAGGGGCTGAGCGGTATCATGACGATCTCCGCCACGAGATAGGAGGTCGCGACCCAGGTGCCCTCGGTGCCGCTCGCGCCGATCTCGCCCTGAATGGTGGGCAAGGCCGCATTGACGATCGAGATGTCGAGCAGCGCCATGAACGACCCGATCGTGCCCGCCGCAACGGCGAGCCAGTCGCGAAGGCCGGCGCGTTCGGACGCCATCAGCGCGAGCCCTGCGTCTCGTCGCGCTTCAGCCGCTGGGTCTCCTGCTCGATCCGGTCACGACTTCCCTTTGCGCTGATCGTGTCGACCGTGACTTCGACCGACAGGCCGGGACGCAGCACCCGGCGCGCCTCCGGCCCCGCTTCAATGCTGATCCGCACGGGCACTCGCTGAACGATCTTGGTAAAGTTCCCGGTCGCATTCTCGGGCGGGATGAGCGAGAACTGCGCGCCCGTGCCTGGCGAGAAGCTCGCAACCCGGCCGCGCAGTTCGGCGCCGTCCAGTGCATCCACCTTGATGGTCACGGGTTGCCCGACGCGCATCAGTGCGACCTGGGTCTCCTTGAAATTGGCTTCGATGTAGAGTTGATCGACTGGCACCACCGACATCAGCCGGGTCGCCGGCTGGACATATTGCCCGGCCCGGACCGCCTTGTCGGCGACAACGCCGTCGATGCTGCTGCGGATCTCGACCGCACCGAGGTCCGTCGAGGCGCGCGCAAGCTGCGCCTGCGCGGTGCCACGCTGCGCCTCCGCCTGGCCGATGCGAGCCGCTTGCGTCGCGACACTGCGACGCGCGGCGAGGTAGGCGGCTCGCTGCGCGCGCAGCTCTGCGGCGGTTCGATCACGCTGAAGGACAAGGTTTGCCAGACGCTCACGCGATTCCGCTCCTGTCCGAGTAAGGGGTTCGTAGCGTCTTACCTCGTTCTCTGCCGCTGCCGCGGCGGCCTCGGCGCTCGCAACCTGGGCGGCGGCCTGAGCGACAGTGGCCTGTTGTTCGTCAAGCGTCCGGCGCGCAGTCGTAATGTTGGCGCCGGCGGCGGCGATCTGAGCTTGCGCCTGTTCGACATTGGCGCGGTAGTCACGAGGATCGAGGACGGCGAGCAGCTGGCCGCGGCCGACAGGCTGGTTGTCGGCGACGAGCACTCGCTCGACATAGCCGCCCACCTTCGGTGAAACGGTCACGAAGTCCGCGCGCACATAGGCGTTGTTGGTCGACTGCAGGTATTGGCCGCTCGCACGGTAGTTCAGGTACCAGACGACCGCCGCGACGATGCCCGCAACGAGCGCGGCGTTGAGGACGTAGCGGATGATCGGAAAGCGCTCGAGAAGCGAGGGCTTCTTTTCGCCATTCT